>JANXDD010000078.1 GCA_025059915.1 Bacteroidia bacterium
CTCCTTACTCAGAAGAATTCACTTTCAACTTCTCCAACACCCCGTACCCATAGGGGCGCGGTCCTAATATCTCTTCAATCTCCTCTTGATATAAAACCTCCTTCTCCAGCAGGCGCTCAGCAAGGGCGCGTAGCTTCTCAGAGTGCTCCCTGAGGAGGAGGCGAACTCTTTCGTATGCCTGCTGGATGATCCGCTGTACCTCTGCATCTATCCGCCGAGCAGTGTCCTCAGAGTAGGGGCGCTGCCATAGAGTTTCTTCGCTTGGGCGGAAAGAGAGATGCCCCAGTTCTGACATTCCGTATTGGGTTACCATGGCATAAGCCAGCTGGGTCACGCGCTCTAAGTCATTCTGGGCCCCTGTGGAAATTTGTCCGAAGTTAATTTCTTCCGAAGCGCGTCCTGCCAGCATCATCGCCATCATGTCTAAAAGTTGAGCTTGGGTGTAGAGATACTGCTCTTTCGGGAGATACTGGGCATAGCCTAAGGCAGCGTAGCCTCGGGGAATAATAGAGACTTTGAGAAGGGGGTCTGCATGCTCTAAGAACCACCCTGCCACGGCATGACCAGCTTCATGATAGGCGACGATTCGTTTCTCCTCAGGGGAGATGACCTTACTGCGACGCTCCAAACCTCCGATAACCTTATCAATCGCCTCTTGAAAATCTTCCATTGTGATAGCTGAACGGTCCTTTCGGGCGGCGATGAGCGCCGCTTCGTTGCACACATTCGCAATATCAGCCCCTACGAAGCCAGGGGTTTGAAGAGCCAGTTTGTGGATATCTACATTAGGGGCTAAAATCAGATTCCGAATATGAACGCGAAAGATAGCCTCGCGTTCCTTGATGTCAGGGCGGTCTATGTAAATCACTCGGTCAAAGCGGCCGGGGCGAAGCAGCGCAGAATCTAATATGTCGGGGCGATTAGTAGCAGCCATCACTATGATTCCCGTATCTGTATTGAAGCCATCCATTTCTACCAGGAGCTGATTGAGGGTATTCTCTCGTTCGTCATTAGATATGGGGACGTTGAGTTTGCTTCGGCTGCGTCCGACGGCATCTATTTCGTCTATGAAAATGATACAAGGCGCTTTCTCTTTGGCTTGACGGAAAAGGTCGCGGACTCGGGCCGCTCCCACCCCCACAAACATTTCCACGAAGTCGGAACCGCTTATGCTGAAAAAGGGTACTCCTGCTTCACCAGCTACGGCCTTAGCTAAAAGCGTCTTTCCTGTACCCGGCGGACCTACTAAGAGAACCCCTTTGGGAATCTTTCCTCCTAAGCGGGTGTATTTCTGGGGGTTTTTCAGAAACTCCACAACCTCTTGAACCTCTTGCTTAGCTTCTTCCAAGCCAGCAACATCGTTGAAAGTGATGGAGACCCGATTTTCTGTGTCAAAAATAGCGGCTCGGCTACGGCCAATAGAAAAGATATTCGCCGGGCCAGCAGCGCCCCCCCGAGAAGACATTCGTCCTATAAGGAATACCCATACTGCGATTATCAAGGCAATCGGGAGCACATACTGCAAGAGGATTCCCAGATAGTCAGTTCGTTCTATAACCTCATAAGGGATGTGCCGTTGTTGTAGATATTCTTCCAGCTTTTCGGTAGATATGACGCGGAAGCTAAAAGGAAGCCACCCCCAGAATCCCTTCCGCATTCGCTCTTGAATGTCCTGCAGTTCAAGGGCTTGAGGGGTCAGATAGACCTCTGCCTCTCCGCGATTAGCGATTAGAACGACCTTCTTGACCAATCTACGCTCTACCCATTGTTGAAAATCTAAGTAAGTGATTGGTACAGCGTTCTGCCGTTCTGGCATGAAGAGAAAAGACGCCAAAAGGAGCCCAAAAAGGAGCAGGTAGAGCCAATAGAGATTGAAGCCAGAGGAACGGGAGTTGCGCGTACTCATAAGCTCAGAGTCAAACAAAAATACACAAAGCCCGTAGATACTCTTGTTTTCGTTATTTTGGGGCGTGCGTATTCTGGTGTGTAATGACGATGGGATTTCAGCTCGGGGACTGCGTGCGCTGGTAGAGGTGGCCCAAGAGTTTGGTCAAGTTTTCGTAGTAGCTCCAGATAAACCTCAGAGCGGCATGGGACATGCCATTAGCATAGGCGTTCCCCTGCGGCTTTATCCTTCCTCCATTTTTGGCTCATCTATCCCTGCGTGGGCATGTAGCGGAACTCCAGCGGATTGCGTCAAGCTGGCGACGGGGGTATTGGGTTTGCGTCCTGACCTTTTGCTCTCAGGTATCAATCACGGGGCAAACTTCTCTATCAGCGTTTTTTATTCGGGCACGCTCTCAGCCGCCATAGAAGGGGCATTTGAGGGAATCCCTTCTGTGGGCTTTTCCCTACTGAATTATAGCATGGAGGCGGATTTTAGTGCGGCGCAAGCTATTGTGCGGGAGGTGCTCCTTATGTATTTAGCGCACCCTTTCCCGCCCCATGTGCCCTTAAATGTCAATATTCCTGATCTTCCTTTGTCTGAGATTCGGGGGCTGCGACTGACTCGTCAGGCACGCGGGCGCTTCATAGAACAATTTGAAAAGCGAATAGACCCCTACGGAGAACCCTACTACTGGATGGTAGGACGGTTTGAAAGCCAAGATACAGCTTCTGATACCGACATCTGGGCTCTTGAAAAAGGCTATGTTTCTATCTGCCCCCTCTTGATAGACTTGACAAATCACTCTTTCCTTCAGCATTGGGAAGCTGTACAGCGATAGAGTATGGGGTTCTGGGACTGGCTACGCGGAAAAAAGTCAGACCTTCCTTCATCAGACTTTGTTGAGAAGGGGCTGCAAAAGTCTCGTCAGAGCTTTTGGGGACGCATCCGAGCTTTTTTCGTAGGGCGACGGGCATTGGACCCTGAGAGCAAGGAAGAGCTGGAAGCCCTACTTCTTTCCGCTGATGTAGGTCCTGAAGCCACAGATAAGATTCTCTCTCAGTTAGAAGCCTCGCTCAAATCCACTCCCCTGCGGGAGAAGGAAACGCTTTTAGACCGCTTGTCAAGCATTCTTATCTCTCTTGTGGATCGCCCATTCACGCCAGTGGAAGGACATCCATATGTCATCCTTATTGTAGGGGTGAATGGAGTAGGAAAGACGACTACTCTGGCTCGCTTAGCTTACAGGCTGAAAGGCGAGGGTAGGCGAGTGCTCATGGGGGCAGCGGATACCTTCCGTGCAGCAGCTGTAGAGCAGCTGCGCCTGTGGAGTGAGAGGCTGGACATTCCCTTGGTAGAAAAAGGCATGGGTGTAGACCCCGGCGCCGTAGCTTATGAAACAGTCCAAAAAGCAGTGAAAGAGGGATATGATGTCGTCCTTATAGATACAGCTGGGCGGCTACATACCCGCATTCCACTGATGCAGGAGCTGGGTAAGGTCTATCGCGTTGTGGGGAAAGCCTTGCCAGGAGCTCCTCATGAGGTACTTTTAGTCGTAGATGCCACTACTGGACAAAATGCCCTCCGTCAAGCCGAAGCCTTCATGGAAGCCACCCATTGCACAGGTTTAGTCCTTACGAAGCTGGATGGCACGGCGAAAGGAGGGATCGCTTTCGCTCTGGTAGAAAAAACTGGACTTCCTATACGCTTTATCGGTGTGGGAGAGTCAGCTGAGGATCTCTTACCTTTCTCAGCGGAAAGTTTCGTCTCAGCGCTTCTACGAGAAGAGCCCGTAGTTTCTACCTAAAAAGTTTGTGCGTATCTTAGTTTCATGAGGAAGCTCTGGGGAATTGTGGGGGGGGTTTTGTTATTTGGCTGTAGGCGAGAGATACCGCTGCCAGCTTATGAAGACGGCTTGTCCTTATTTCCTTTAGAAAGGGGGCGGACGTGGATTTACGAGGTTCGGGAAACCACTTACACTACTACGGGCGCCGAGCCCAAGCTCTACTTTCTTCGCATGAGAATAGACACTCCTGTCATAGATGCGTACGGCCGTCTAAGCTTTTATGTAGTCTGGGATACAGCGCCTTCTCTTACGGCAGATTGGGGCTTTTTCCATGTGGGGCTTGCCTATCGCGATTCTTCCCAGGCAGAGCTGTGGGAGAATAATCGTCGCCTCCTTCTTCTTCGCTTTCCCCTCTCGCCTGAGCTCCGCTGGAATCGGTATGAATATACCGACCTCCCACCAGAGAGCTGTCGCTACTTGAATACGGATACAATTTATCGGGTGGGGGGAAGGGAGTTTCCCCGCAGCTGCATTGTACTTCGGCGAGCTGACACCGTTGGTATTCTTCGGAAGGCATTTTTCTACGAAGTGTATGCCCGAACAGTCGGACTTATTCACCGCTACGAACGCTTAGATGTGTATGACCTCCGCTCGAATGGCACCCTTACTCGCAGTACAGACAGTTATCATCGGGAGCTGCGGCTGGTGCAGCCTTAGGGCCCAGGATACAATAGGACTATACTTTTCCGCCCGAGGCTTCCGATTTGACCCGTATTATCAGAAAGCTGTACTGAGCTCAGAGGACGAATCCCTCTCTGGAAAAGGGCTATTCCTTCTTACGCTGGCTGATTCTTTGGCTGAGCGACTGCGGACCCCTTTTTATCATACTCTAAACCTTCATCGTTATCCCTCCTTAGCGGGGTATGTGGAGGCGCCTGAGACCCTTCCTGTAGGTTGGAAAGGACTTGTATATATTCGCCGTTTGGAGCTGAAAGGGCAGCATCAAAAAGCTGTTTTCGCTCGCAGTAATCGCCTCTACACTGAGCGCTTCTATCGGCTTTCTTTCGCAGGGGAGGGGAGCTACTTTGCGCATGGTCGGGAGATTCCTTTCCAGTTTTCAGAAGAGCTGCCTTCAGAAGGTTGGCGGGAGTACCTTCTGCACAGGCTTGAACATTATGTGCGTCTTTCCTTAGGAGAGTAAAAGCCTAAAAAAGTGGAGCAGATGTCTATTAGGGCATAGAACTGCCCTTGGAAGCCTGAGAAGCGCTAATGGTGGCTATTTGCAGAAGTTTTTTAGGATGAGCTCTGCGCAGGGCGCTGCCTTGCTGGAGTTTTTTCACTTGAGAAGGGGTGAGAGTAGTCCAGTAGTCAGCCCCCTGGAAGACAGCGGCTTTGGGACGGAAACTTAGCTCTCCTTGCGGTTTAGCAAAGCGATTCCATGGACAGACCTGCTGGCATATATCACATCCGAAAATCCATCCATGAAGGTTTGGCATACCTTCTTCTAAGGTGGGGGCTTCTATGGTCCAGTAAGCAATGCAGCGGCGGGCATCCAGCTTGTAGGGAGTAAGGGCTTGGGTCGGACAAGCTTGGATACATCGGTTGCAGGTACCACATAAGTTTTCAGTAAAAGGTGCGTCAGGGATGAGGCTCGCTGTCGTGATAAGGCCGCCGATGAAAGTGTAGCTTCCCAAGTGTCGATTGAGTAAAAGGGTATTTTTCCCTATCCAGCCTAAGCCCGACGCTACTGCCCACACCTTCTCTAAGATGGGTGCTGTATCCACGAAAGGACGGGCTTCATGTCCATGGCGCTGAAGGTAATCTGCAATGATCTGGAGGCGCCTGCGCATATGAATGTGGTAATCCTCTCCCCAAGCATATTGGGCGATGGGTGAAGCAGCTCGGGGGGTGTGGAAGTAGCTCTGTAAAACGAGGATAAGACTTTTAGCGCCGGGGAGAAGCTGGCGAGGATCAGCTCTTAGGGGAGCGGTGCGAGCCATGTACTCCATTCCGGCGTGCATTCCCGCTTGAAGCCACTCTACATACCGTTCGTAGGCTTGCCGCAAAGGGGAGTCTAACGGCGCTTCTGCTAAAGAAAGAGCAGGAGCAATACCACACGCATGGAAGCCCAAGCCTTCTGACAGAGCTTTTATCGCCCTCGTGAGAGCGATGCTCATCCGAAAAGAGAGGGGAACTTACCTACGGGGCTTCTTCCAAAGTGCTCATAGCTGCGGGGCAGAGCCCTTCTTCCGCGTGGGGTGCGTTCTATGAAGCCCTCCATAATCAAGTAAGGCTCATACACCTCTTCCATCGTTTCTGCTTCTTCGCCGATAGCCACTGCCAGCGTTTGGAGTCCCGTGGGACCACCTCCGAAGCGGTCTATAAGGGTAAGAATGTACTTTTTGTCTATCTCCTCTAAGCCAGCAGGGTCAATATGAAGAGCTGTGAGTGCCTCCTCCGCAAAAGTCTCATCTATGTAAGGGTTATTTTTGACCTGGGCGAAATCTCGCAGTCGCCTCAAAAGGCGGTTAGCTGTGCGAGGGGTTCCCCGACTGCGTTGGGCGATGGCTTCTGCTGCTCTTTCTTCAATCTGGATGCCTAAGAGCTGAGCAGAGCGCAGAACTATCTGAGTGAGCTCGCTTTTAGAATAGTATTCCACATGAATCGTAATGCCAAACCGTGCCACAAGGGGTGGTGTCAAAAGTCCCAGCCTTGTCGTTGCCCCGACTAATGTAAAAGGTTTGAGCCGAAGCTGAAGGGTCTTCGCATGTGGTCCGCTATCAATCACAATATCTAAGCGGTAATCTTCCATCGCGCTGTAGAGGTACTCCTCAATAGAGGGATGCAGGCGATGAATTTCATCTATAAATAGCACATCTCCTGTTTCCAGCTGGGTGAGAAGCCCTGCTAAGTCCGCAGGGCGTTGAAGGGCAGGTCCGCTCGTAGTGAAAAGCCGCACCCCCATCTCCTGAGCAATAATGTGCGCCAAAGTAGTCTTTCCCAGTCCCGGCGGACCATAAAAGAGGGTGTGATCTAAGGGCTCTTTTCTTTGGCGAGCTGCCTCAATAAAGATGTGAAGATTTCTAATAAAAGGACGCTCTCCAATGAATTCTGATAAGCGTTTGGGCCGCAGCGCCCGTTCCTCTGGGTCAAGATTTGCTTTCATGTGAAAGCTGCTTGACCATGTGATACACCGAACTTCCTCCTCGTCGGCGCTTTATGTGAATTTTGTCAATAATCCGCCGAATGAGATAAATTCCAAATCCGCCTGGGCGATTGGTATCTGCGCGTAAAAGAGTAGGCTCGGAAGGATAAGAGTGAATATCATATGGCGGTGCCGGATCGTACAGGTAGATATGTAGCTTGTCTCCTTGCAGGCGCAGCTCTAATCGCAGCTCCTTCTGAGGATCCTCGGCATTTCCATGCAAAATAGAGTTAGCACAGAGCTCTTCTATGGCTACGGTGATTTGATTGAGGGTTACAGAGCTGGGTATGTGATTCCGTAAATGGGTTTGAACAAAGTGGCGAATAATAGGTAGATTGTCCGTCGTGGCGCCAAACTGCAAGCTGGCTTTATACATGATTGACGGGCATAAGCTTCGTCAGACCCAGAAGGTCCAATATGTTATAGACCTCGGGCTGAACCTCAGTAAGTTCCAAAGTAATGCCCTTAGGGGTGAAGTTATCAATAGACATTAGCAAGATTCCCGCTCCGGCGCTGGAGAGATACGTCAGTCCCCGACAGTTGAGGGTAATCTGCTGCACCTTTGTATGCTGCTGAAGGAGGCGATTCAGATTTTCATAGAGCTTAGGGGCAGTTATAGCATCTAACTCTCCCGAGAGGGCGAGCTTGAGGTGAGTGTCAGTGCTTCCTGATAGCAGCTCTATTTGCATATAACAAAGATACAAGCTCAACCTAAATACCGCACTACTAAAAGAGTGCCGTCATCCCCGAGAGAGGTTCCTCCAGTGAATTCGTGCAGCGCACTCATAATCGCTTGAGCGATTTCTTTGGGGGTGGCATGCACATGCGCTTTGAATAGAGAGAAAAGACGATCCGTTCCAAACATCTCCCCAGCTAAATTGCTTGCTTCTGAGAGGCCATCGCTGAAAAGCATGAAGAGACTTCCTGGGTGCAGCTCTCCTCGCTCTGGTACTAAAATCCTCCTGATTGTCTGGGAGGAGGCATTCCCTAAGACGATGCCAGAAGGCCTCAGAATATCTGCTGTATCAGTGAGGGGGTCCCAGTAGAATATCTCAGGTGTGCCCGCACGCATAAGGAGGTATTCTCTCTTTAGGAAGTCAAACCGCAGAAGCGTCGCTGCTAAAAAGTTGTTTTTGTGAAAGACCCGTTTGAGTGCATCATTCAAGCGCAGGATGAGCTCCTCAGCAGGAAGTTTTTGAAGCCAGAGGGTATTCAGGGCCGCGCGAGCTTGAGCCATTTGGTAAGCGGCGGCGATCCCACTCCCAGCGCTGTCAGAAAGCCAAAAATCTACCACATCCCCCTCTGCATATTCGTAAATCTGGTAGTAGTCCCCTCCTATGGTACGGTCATACTGTTCAAAGTGCACGTGAAAATCCACCCGTTTGAGAATAGGTGGTGGAGGAGGCATTAGCGCTTCACGGGTCTCTCGTAGGAAGTCCGATTCCTTGCGCGCAGTCAGAAGCTGCTCTTGATACTGGCGTCGCTCTAAGTTTTCTAAAAATAGCGCTGTCTGCTCCGCTAAGGTGGTAATCAGCTGAATGTCTTTCTCTTCAAACCCATCTGACTTTTCACTTACCGCAGCCACAGAAAGCGTTTGATTGAGAAGGGCTCCCGACAGCCGCACAAGCGGACGCTGAATAAAAATAGCCGACAGATCAGGAAGGGATTTATTTTCTTTCTGGAGCGAGGATACCACTTCTACGAAAGCTTCTGTGCCGCTGACTTGAAAAAACTTCTTTCTGAGGGCATGGTATAGATTCGGGTCAGAAATAGAGCTTACCTGCCGGCTTTCCTCTGGACTGGAGCGCAGAATAAGCAAAACCCCACCTACGGCGGGGAGCTTCTGAAACGTCTGGCTGCTTATTTCTAAAATATCCTGAGCCGAGGTGGAGCGCTGCTGCTGCTTGAGGAATTCCGTCATAAGCTCAAGAATGTCTTGCTCTCCTCGGGAAAGCCGAAGCAGCCGCAGGAGGAGGGGCACTACCACCCAGCCCCCGTGGAGGAATATCAGAGCTACTAACAAGGAGTGGATGATTCTCAGAAGTGGAGGGGAAGGGGAGAAAAATAAAGGAGGCAGAACCTCCCATTCCAAAAATAGAATGCCTAAAGCTCCACCGAGGAAAATGAGGGCTTCAGGTATTTGGCGGCTGGCAACTTCTTGAAGCCACTCACTAAAATATAAAAGGGGAAGAATGCCCACCCATAAAAGGGGAGCGAGAAAGGCGGCAGCGGTGGGAAAAGCTGTATTTAGAAGAAGAACTAAGCTCATCAAAGCGAAATAGAGCCCAATAGCGATTGTTTTCTCGGGGCGGCTGCGAATGCCAATGAGGTGCCCTGTCAGCGCCAGGTGCCCTGAAACCTGCAGGGTAATACCTATCTCCGCCAGAGCGGTAATGAGGGCGTAAGAGCGCTCCATTTCTGGCGGTAGGAGGAGACTCAAAAATGCCCATAGCAGAAAATTGCCTATGCCCAGCGTACTAAGAATAGCATTCCAGCGAAGTAAGCGAGCGGGGGTGCGCCAGCGCCGGGAGATCTGAGTACCGATGAAGAAAAATAACCCCCCAGTGAGAAATATCAGGCTGAGTATTCCTACGAAGGGGGCGAGGGCACTTTGAGGGAGAAAGTATCTAACCCATGCGTATAAAACTACCCCTGCTAACCCAAAAAGACTAAGAAAAGGCCCCAGAGAGCGCGGAGGGGTCACCGAACGGAGTAATTAGGCGCTTCCCGAATAACCTCCAAGCTATGGGGATGGCTTTCGGCGACGCTGGCTGCGCTCACCCGAACAAAACGGGCCTGACGCAGGGTCTCCAAGTCAGGCGCTCCACAATAACCCATTCCAGCTTTTAGTCCGCCGACGAGCTGATAGAGTACCTCAGCCGCTGTCCCGCGGTAGGGCACGCGTCCGACCACCCCCTCAGGTACGA
>JANXDD010000079.1 GCA_025059915.1 Bacteroidia bacterium
AGACTGCGCCCATAAAATCGCTATCCAGACGAAGTCCATGTTCAAAGGTACAGCAAAGCCTGCGGAGATGCCCTTACAGGTGGAGAGTAGCGGACTCGAACCGCTGACCTTCGGCTTGCAAAGCCGACGCTCTACCATCTGAGCTAACTCCCCGTGGGCCTGCGTGGATTCGAACCACGGACCTCGACATTATCAGTGTCGCGCTCTAACCACCTGAGCTACAGGCCCAGCGCCTGCAAAGATACTACTTCTCCTCAAAAGATCACTTTGAAATACCCCTCAGTTACGCGAATGGAGTCATTCACTGTAGTATTTCCCACCTCCCGCCCTCCATACATTACGCCCGAAAAACTGCCCTCTGCTTCTCTATTTCGCACCGTGACGTTGAAGTCCATATACGGTCTGCCATCAAGAATTCCTGGCGCTCTATATCGCGCCCGCTCGTCAGAGCCCTGATTGACCACATAATCCAGCATAGGATGCATAGGGCGGCTATTGTCCTCAGTATATTGTACTCGGACCTGGTAAGAGGTGTCTGGACGGCTGATAGGCAGGGGAAGCTCACTGATATAAAGAGTGTGTTTCTCGGAGCCGCGCATCAGCTCTCCCGATATACCTAGCCTCCTCTCACTTATCGTGAGAGCAAGAGCAAACACATTTTGAAAGTTAAACTGCTCATTGTTGAAACGGGCCCGAAGCGTCTGAGAAGAAGATACACCTCCCCCAGGGGAAGGGGATTCGTTAGACTTCTTCTTACAGGCGACGAGGAAAATCACCACCATCCCGCCTATTACCAAACTTTTCGTTCTCATAGATGCAAATCTATCAGGCTCATTTGCGCTTTTTTTGACCAACTTTCGGTCAGAAATCAAGTCTCTCTAAGCCACTTCTCTTTCACAAGAGACTGAAAATGAGCGATTTACATAGATGTTCTATCAATGACTGTGTGTGAGATTTGATAAGTTTGCTTCGTGAGCGGTGCCAAGCTTTCCTCCGATGAACTCTGGGAGATTATCCAGCAGCTCACAGAAGGCGAGTACCGTCAGGTCAGTGTTCTACTTCGCAATCAAAAAGAGAAATGGCTACTTGCCCAGCTGCGCCGCATGAAAGAATACGACGAGACCCAGCTGCGTAAGTCTTATCAGAAAACTTTCCCTCGCAGCCCAGCAACTAACCTTCGTACCTATAAGTATAATCTCTGGGATACGCTGGGTGCTCTCCTTCCGGCTATCGCTCTCCCTGAGCTGCAGATGGAGCGCCGCATTTGGGAAAAGCTCTGGTTTAGCATATTTCTCTGGCAGCGGGGACTGTCAAAGACGGCTTTCACTTTATGGCACCAAGCAGTTTCTAAAGCCATAGAACTCGGATGGGAAGAGGTCGCCCTATGGGGGCTGCAGGTCTTAGAAACTTATATGAGAGATTTTCATTCTTTAGCGCAAAATGCCTCTATCTCACAGTGGGGAAGCGCTCTTTTGCAGCGTGTCCATCACCGTTATCAGGCACTCATAGAAAAGCTTTCCGCCATGGAGCATCACATCGTGAGTAGGCAGAAAGGGGGTATATCGCTTCCTGAGATTCCTTCGGAAGAGAGTTGGGTTCAGTACTTTGAGATTTATGCGCGCCTTCTACGAACCTCCGAGGGCTTGGATATGAAATCTACTTTTGAGCATCTTTTAGATTTGGTCTCTATCTTAGTACAGGCTCCTACACCCACCAGCTTATATGTGAGCAATCGCCTTTTGCTCAACTACTTAGCCATAGGTGTGCCTCTTTTACACTTAGCTGAGCCCGAACTATTTGAGCACTGGTATAGGGGCTGGATGCACTTGCAGGAGAAAAATCCTTCCGCTCCTAAGCTCAAAGAGCTTCATGCTACAGCGCTCACACTATATTTGACATTTCTTTTGAGGTGGGGGCGATGGAATGAGGCTTCTTCCTTATGCCTTTCTTCTTATGATATTTTTGCTGAATATGTACTGCTTTCTGATTACAACCTTATGGCTCGTCCCTTATGCGCCAATGCCGTCTACCTCTCTCTCATCCTTACGCCAGGGGCAGAAGCGCAGGCCCGCAAGTGGTACATCCAAATTGACCCATGGATGGAGGAGAAAGTACGGCATGAATCAATTTTCCTGCGATGGAGATTTCTTCGCTGGTATGCTGCCTTTCGGGAAGGCAGCCCTCGCCAGATCCAGTACTGGTATAGAAAGCTTCGGGAGACATGGCGGGAGAACCCTGTATTAGCTCTATTTAGTTGGCGAGCTGTTTTGCGGGCGCTGAGAGGGCTTACCCCTGAAGCATATGGGTTTCAAAAGCGAAGACTTGAGCTGCTTTTGCGCCGCTGGAATAAACACCCCTCTGAAAAGCACTTCTGGGAAGCCATAGAAAGCCTTTTCTTCCCCCTACCACTCTTTATCCACTCTATTCTCAAAAACAAACCTCTGGAAAGCTCCACCCCAGACAATAGCACCCTCCCTAAGCTGGAGGATACCACTCGGGTTCGAGCCCAGCAGTTCTTCACCCACTTAGTAAGCAGCTAAGTCTTAGCTGCAGACCTACAAGTAATCTATCTCTCCCTCAGAACGCAAGCGCTGCACCCATTCCCGAATATTCTGCTCTTGGGCCCTTGGAATAATAAGAAGGGCATCAGGCGTATCTATAATGAAATAGTCAGAGAGCCCCTCAGCTATGATAAGCTTTTTGGGGTCAGAGGAGAGAATAAGACTATCCTTTACAGACTGAATATATGCCTTCGTAAAAACGCTATTGCCCTCGGAGTCGTGAGGAGAAATCTCGTATAGAGCATTCCACCCACCCAAATCCCACCAGCGAAAGGTACCTTCTACCACTGCCACAGGTGCGTATTTCTCCATGATTGCGTAGTCAAAAGAAATCGCAGATGCCTGTTGAAGCGCCCGCTTTACCGCTTCCATGTCATATACATCTATCTCTGTAAAAAGCTCATATAGTTCTGGGGCGTGTTGAGCATAAGCTTTCCGAAGCACTTCTGCCCGAGCGATAAACATGCCACTATTCCAGAGGAAATCTCCGCTCTGAATGAAAAGCTCCGCCAGCTGGCGGGAAGGCTTTTCCGTGAAAGTTTTCACTGGCTTACAAAACGCTGGCTTCGGAATAAACTGAATATACCCATAGCCGGTATGAGGATACCTCGGACGAATGCCCACCGTATAAATTGCCTCCGAAAAATCACAATTTTCCAATACAGTCCGAATCAGCTGAACAAAGTCCTCCACATCGGGGATATAATGATCAGCAGGTACGATCCAAAGAATAGCCTCGGGATATTGCCGAAAGATAGCTTCCGTCGCCCAGAGGATGCTGGGAGCGGTATTTCGTTGAAGCGGCTCGTATAAACACTGGTGAGAAGGGAAGGACGGCAGCTGAGCCTCTACAAGCGGTTTGTGAAGCTGGCTGACAGAAAGCCATAAGCGCTCTAGCGGGAGAAGCTGATGGACACGCTCAACGGTGGCTTGAAGCAGGCTCTTCCCAATGCCCAGAACGTCCAAAAACTGCTTAGGACGCGCTGCACGGCTAAGCGGCCAAAATCGTGTGCCGCTTCCCCCTGCCAATATAACGGCATGCGTATGCGCAATCATTGTATGCCCTCCCGAATAAGGTCATGAAAGTGTATCATTCCCCATGGCTTACCCCCCTCCAAAACGATAAGCTGAGACACCTTATGCATACGCATCATTTCCAGCGCTTCAAAGGCTTTTTGGTGGAGCTCTATGGTCTTTGGATTTTTTGTAGCGACATCCTTGGCGCGAAGGCTGAGAAGGTGGGTAGGTTCATATTTCTCTAAAGCTCGGCGAATATCCCCATCAGTGATAATCCCACGCAGTATAGGGCTATCGGGTGCAAGGACGGCTACAGCCCCCTTCCGCCCACTTGTTATGGCGTAGAGAACCTCTTTGAAGGGAGCATCTTCGGACACAGCTGGAAGAGTGGGGTCAGCAATGTCTTTCACTCGTAGGAGAAGGCGTTTCCCCAAGCTCCCTCCAGGATGGGTGGCCGCGAAATCCTCAGGACCGAAACGCTTAGCCTGCATAAGTGCTATCGCCAACGCATCCCCGAAAGCTAATGCCACGGTCGTAGAAGCTGTAGGGGTGAGCCCATGAGGGCAAGCCTCCCGCTGCACGCTCAGGTCAATCACCTTATCTGCCCCCCGAGCTAAACTGCTGTCAGGATTCCCCACACATGCGATGGTATAAGCTCCTCGCTCCCGTAGTACTGGCAGAAGCCCTTTTACTTCTGGGGTCTCCCCACTTTTGGAAAAAATAAGTGCTACATCGCCCCTTTGTACAATCCCTACATCCCCATGGACAGCTTCAGTTGCATGGAGCCAAACAGCGGGGGTGCCGACAGAGTTGAGAGTAGCGGCAATTTTTGCTGCTATGTGAGCACTTTTGCCTACGCCCGTAAGAATTACCTTCCCAGGGGCATGAAGGATGAGCTCCACCACTTCAGCAAACTGGTCGTCTAATCTCTCAGCCAGCTGGAGAACCGCTTCTCCCTCTATGCGGAGGACCCACCGACCTATTTCGGTATGCATGTAGGACTTTTATTATCTTTGACAAAGGTAACGAAACGCACTTAGTAATATGTCCTCAGCGACGGCTTTGGATCTGCGGGCGGCTCTACAACAGTATTTTGGGTACAGTTCATTCCGAGGTCCCCAAGAGGAGATCATCCGAACCCTCCTTTCGGGGAAAAATGTCATGGTCATTATGCCCACTGGGGCAGGCAAGTCCCTCTGCTATCAGCTTCCTGCCCTCCTAATGGAAGGTACCGCTCTTATCATCTCCCCCTTGATTGCTCTAATGAAAAATCAAGTAGACCAAATGCAGGCATATGACATCCCCGCCATGTTTCTCAATAGCAGCCTTTCCAAGCGAGAATATGAAGAAGTGAAGCGGGCATGCCTGCGCGGAGAGGTAAAGCTTCTATATGTGGCGCCTGAAACCCTCTTGACAGACCATTTTCAAGAGTTTTTACAGCAGCTCCGTATCAGTTTCGTAGCAGTGGATGAAGCGCACTGCATCTCGGAATGGGGACATGATTTTCGTCCTGAATATCGTCGGATTCGGCATGCCTTGCGGGATCTGCCCCCGATGCCCATCATAGCCCTTACCGCAACCGCTACCCCGAGAGTACAGCGCGACATCTTGGAAAATCTGGAGATTTTAGATGCTGTCGTCTTTCGCACCAGCTTCAACCGCCCTAACCTGTACTACCAAATCACTCCTAAACGCTCCCAACAAACTACGCTCAAAGAAATCGTCCAGTACATACGCTCCCGCCCTGGGCAGTCTGGGATCATTTACTGCCACTCTCGGCGACGGGTAGAGGAAGTTGCCAAAGTCCTTCAGGCAAACGGTATCAAAGCCCTACCCTACCATGCTGGCATGGATAGCGCCACCCGTACTCGTAATCAAGATGCATTTCTAAATGAAGATGTCCAGGTGATTGTTGCTACCATCGCCTTCGGCATGGGCATAGACAAACCAGATGTGCGATTTGTCATCCACTACGATGTACCCAAGAGTATAGAAAATTACTATCAGGAGACGGGGCGAGCGGGACGGGATGGGCTACCTGCCGACTGCATCCTGTATTACGATTACAATGATATCATCAAGTTAGACCGATTTCTCAAAGACAAGCCCGCCAGCGAACGGGAGGCAATAGTATTTCTGCTACAAGAAATGGCTTATTTCTGTGAGAGTGGGCAATGTCGTAGAAAGTTTCTGCTTCAATATTTCGGAGAGGCCTATGAACCAGAGAAATGCGGCGGCATGTGCGATAACTGCCGCTATCCTAAAAAGAGCTTTGATGGACAGGAGATAGCCCGTCCTATTCTACAAGTACTCAAAGCGGTAGGACGCTATCCTATCGCTCCTATCTTAGATCACCTGGCTGGTCTGGCTCCAGAGGTTGGAGGTAAAGCTCTGCCGACTTTCGGCGCCCTCAAGAATTACTCCATGGACGAACTAAAATCCTACCTCACCCAGCTTCTCGTAGAAGGCTATATTGAGAGGGACCCGAATGACTATTCTATTTTACGCCTTACTGAGCGCGGGGAAAGTTTTTTAGCCTCTCCTCATCCTATCACCCTGTATCCGCCTTACGACCGAACCCCTGCCTCCGATGATGAGGTAGTCATAGAAGATTTGGTACTCCACGATGAAGTTCTCTTAGAAAAGCTCAAAGAGCTGCGCAAAAAGATTGCTCAGGAGCGAAATGTTCCGCCTTATGTGATATTTCAGGAGCCTACCCTCATAGAAATGGCGACTCAGTATCCGATTCGTTTGGAAGAGCTTGAGCGCATCCCAGGGGTGGGACCAGTGAAAGCTCAGAAATTTGGCAAGCCGTTTATTGACCTCATCCGAGAATACGTAGAAGAAAACAACATTGAGCGGCCTATTGAATTGATTGTTCCTACTCAACAGAAGCGGCAGGCAGAGTGGGCAGAAATCATCCAATCCACAGACATGCGGGTGCCCCTCCAAACTATCGCCCGAAGGCTCAATCTCACGCTGGAAGAGCTTATTGAGAAGCTGGAGCAGATTGTATTTGGGGCTGGGGTGAAGTTGCAGCTGAAGTATGCCATAGAGAGCATGATAGACATAGACCGAATAGAGGAGGCCTTTGACTACTTCTATGAAGCCGAGGATGACGATATAGAAAAAGCCATGCGAGCCCTTCGCGGGGAATACACTTATGAAGAGCTTCGCCTGCTTCGCCTGTATTTCCACCTCTCTATGATGGGATGAAAGTTCTTTTGCTGTGGCTTGTGGGGCTGCCGCCGGTGCCCGAGAGTATGACTTTTTGCGGCATGCAGACCCGCATTCTTCCCGAAGCCAGACACGCCATCCAGCAGTACATCATCAAGCTCTACGAACATCAGCCGACCTTAGAAGCGCTGGTGGCCCGAGCCGAAACCCTCCTCCCCTACATAGAAGAAGCCCTTGCTTATATCGGTGTGCCCGAAGACCTCAAATATCTTGCCCTTCAAGAAAGCCGTCTCAATCCTCATGCTGTATCGCGCTCACAAGCAGTAGGCTTTTGGCAGTTCAAAGACTTTACCGCCAGAGAGGTCGGGCTTATCATCAATGACACCATAGATGAAAGGAAGCACCTCTTCCGTTCAAGCGCTGGCGCTGCTTTGTACCTTTTCAAACAGTATCAGCGGCATCGGAACTGGCTTTTTGCGATTATCGCCTATTATGAGGGGGGCACAGGGGCTATCCCTTACATAGACACAGCCTATATCGGCAAAAACGAGGTCTGCATCCATGAACGAACCCACTGGTATGCCATGCGAGCAATTGCTCATAAGTTAGTGTTTGAGCCTCTTATTCGGCGGCGCATATATGCTTTACGACCTGTAGCTTACCAAGGCGCCCCCTTGCCCATAAAGGAGATAGCTACGGAGCATGGCATCTCACCAGAGGAGTTTCTGGCTCTCAATCCTTGGCTTAAGCGTCCTATTTTGCCTGGAGGGCGCCCCTCTACCTATTACATACTCCAGAAGGAACCGCTGCAGGAGCTTCCGCAAGAGCCGCTCAAAGCGCTTTTTACCCCTGCCGCTATCCCTGCCGCCTATGCTTCTGTACCAGCACCATATGTCTATACCCCTCCTGCACCATCTACGGACTCTTCTACTTCTGCAGTTGCTTCTCTTCCTACTTCTGCTCGTTCCAAACCTACTCCCCATGCATTTGCGGCGTACCTTCCTATTCAGAAGGAAGCCTACCTTCATCAAGAGTGGGCATACCCTCCCCCTGTCCTGGACCGCAAACTCAAACGGTGGAATCCATTTTATCAAAGCGGCGCCCCTGTGCTGATTGTTCCGCCGCACCGAGCTCATATTCACATCGTGCAGAATATGGAATCCATGCGAGCGATCGCAAAGCACTACAAACGACCCTTAGAAAAGCTCCTCTCCTACAACCGCATACAAAATCCAGACTCTGCGCTTCCAGTAGGTTTGCGGGTTCTTCTGCGGGAGGAGCGTCCGTATGATGAGAAGCCTATTATCTACTACTGGAACTGATAAGGTGCTTTACTGCTTTTGCAAACGCTTGCCAAGGCTCCACTTCCAGAGGCGGAGGGGCTGTCCAGCGCTCTAACTTCCATGCCCATAAAGCAATGCTACGAGAATCAGGAGCGGGAGGAGGAAAACCATATTTCACATCCCCTACTATCGGGCTTCCCAGCTCGGCAAGCTGGGCTCGTATTTGATGAAAGCGGCCTGTTTGGGGCTCTACCAGCACGAGGGACATCTCCTTATAGACAGAAAGAGTTTGATACTTCAGCACCGCTATCTGGGCCTCAGCGGTCGGTCTGTAAAAAATCTGCGCCCGATGCCTGCGAGCATCTTTTCTAATGAAGTGGCGCAGCTCTCCAAATGGCGGATATACAGGCGGCTGCGTGATAGCCAAGTATGCCTTCTGAACCTTTCCTTGACGGAAGCACTCACTCCACCGAGCAGCGCTCTTCTTATTTCTGGCGAAAACCACAATCCCTCCTACAGGACGGTCTATTCGGTGCACAAGGTGTAAGGGCTCTCCTACGTACTTCTCAGTCCATGAGAGAAGGTCTAAATCGCCAGTTTCATCTGCTTGGGTGGGCATGCCGGGCGGCTTGATAAGGACTATCTCGTCTGCCGTTTGCTCAATGATCTGGGGCTTATCCACCTCGCCGAATCTTTTCTCTCAGCTTCAAAATCCCATCTATCAAAGCCTCGGGACGCGGCGGACAGCCAGGCACATAGATATCCACCGGGATGATTTTATCCACTCCTTTCACCACATGGTAGCCATACTGCCAGTAAGGTCCGCCAGCCGTAGCACAGGAGCCCATGGAAATCACATATTTGGGATCAGGCATTTGGTCATATAGCCGCCGAATCCGCGAAGCCATCTTCGCCGTAACTGTTCCTGAGACAATCATTAGGTCTGCCTGACGAGGGGTTGCTCGAGGAAAAATCCCATACCGCTCCAAATCAAAATGGCTTGCAAATGTACCCATCATCTCTATCGCGCAGCACGCCAGCCCAAAAGTTAGAGGCCAAATAGAGC
This sequence comes from Bacteroidia bacterium, assembly GCA_025059915.1. GTDB lineage: Bacteria > Bacteroidota > Bacteroidia > SpSt-205 > SpSt-205 > SpSt-205. The sequence goes on from JANXDD010000079.1 coordinate 9,105, forward strand.
GGCTCTCCGCCCACTGCAGCGCCTCCTCTAATCGCCAAAGGACTACTCCCCCACTCCCATCTTTCATTTCCAGAGCTTAACAAAAACTTTCCCTGCGCTGGTGTTCAAGCCCTTTCTTCGTAAGAAGCCTATGATTTCCTCCTTAGGGTGCTGATTTCTCACTCCGCCCTTATCCAAAACAAAAAAGGTCCCCCTCCGGGGGACCCCTGGCTGGGCTTGCTTGAAAGACCTTCTGTAGAGAAGAACAGGACGCACATTCTCAAGACCTCTGGCAAAGAAAGAACCGCTCCCGAAGACCCCTATGGAATGAGCAAGTTGAAAAAGACCGATTGTACAGCTGGTGGCTACTCCCTCGCTGTCTTTATCCTATCGCTCTACATTACTTATACGCATAGACGGGAGAAAAGGTTGCACAGAAAAAAACAGCCATACTGAGCGGGCCCGTGAGGCAATCCTCTCTCCGGGGGCAAAAGAGCTCGCAGGCCCACCCCTAAATCCTAAGGGTTTCCCCTTTCTACAGCTTACGGGGAACCTTTTGTCGGAAGGTAATGAAGCCTTACC
>JANXDD010000007.1 GCA_025059915.1 Bacteroidia bacterium
GAAGGCGCTGGCGCGCCCCACACAAACCAGCTGGCAAATCTTCCGTGAAAAATATCTCCCCTCCCACGCTCAAAAGCGCTGGATACTCATCCTCCATCGTCCCACCCGCACCCTCGTAGATAGCTTCTTAGCTGCGGGCATTCAGATAGTCCGAATATACGCCCCTGAACACGGTCTTTTCGGCGAGATGCCTGCTGGCGCTTCAGTGAAAGATACTACGTACCGAGGTATTCCTGTGCTTTCTCTCTACGGTACGCGAAACTCCCTTACTGTAGAAGAGCTACAACATGCGGATGCTGTACTCTTTGCTCTGAGAGATGTAGGGGTTAGACATTACACTTATCTCACTACGCTTTCATACACCCTTCAAGCAGCCGCCCAAGCTCAGAGGCCCGTGTGGGTATTAGACTTTCCCAATCCTCATTCTCATTATGCCTATGGGCCTATCTTAGAGAAGAGGCTTTTTTCATTTGTAGGGCTTCACCCTACACCTCTTGTCTTGGGGCTTACTATTGGAGAGTATGCTCAGCTTTTAGTTGGAGAAGGGTGGGTTCCGCCAGTTTCCCTTCACATTGTTTTTTGGGAAGGGTGGCGCAGGGGCGAGCCGCTTCCTGTAGAGGCTCCCTTTTTTACCGAACCGCCTTCTCCCGCTTTGCGCTCTCCGCAAGCCATAGAACTATATCCAATCTTAGGCTGGTATGAGGGAGCGCGCTGGGTTAGTGTAGGACGGGGTACAGAACGCCCTTTTGAACAAGTAGGCGTACTCAAAAAATATCCCCTTCCTGTGAGGGATACCCTTCTGTATGGCTATAAGCTGGAGTATGTAAGCTTTACTCCTGCAGGTGAAGCGCAACCTTATCACGGCTGGCGCATCAGGCGTCTATATAATGGGGCGGTATCCCCCGATAGCCTTTTTCGGCTTGGGTTTTGGCTTCTGAAAACCTTCTACCACGCTTGTGGGGATACGCCAGAATTTTACCAAGCTGAATTTTTTGACAAACTATTTGGCACTTCTGCTCTGCGGCACAAAGTAAAAGAGGGAGTAGAGAGCCTCTACCACTATTTCAAAGCGCCTCCTGAGTGGCAACAGAAGCTTAGTAGGTATAGGAAGTATCCGGACTAATCAAACTATCAAGCCAGTACTTAGTTGGAGAGCCCGCAGCGCTTCTTTCCGGTCAGCAGCTCCTAATAAGCTCTGACCTGCAACTAAAACGTCAGCTTGCTGCACAAGCGGAGCTGTTTCGGCGGTGATACCCCCATCTACTTGGATGAGAGATTGAGCTCTGACCTCTTCTCGTAGTCGTAGGAGACGATGAAGCTTCTGACCAGTGTAGGGGATAAAACGCTGACCTCCAAACCCCGGATTTACGCTCATCACGCAAACTATTTCTATTTCGGGCAAAATATCCACGAGAACTTCTACGGGAGTGGCAGGATTGATAGCGATCCCTGCTTTTTTCCCTAAGCTATGAATCAGCTGGACAATCCGATCTGGATGGGGTGTAGCTTCCCAATGAAATGTCAAAATATCCGCCCCTGCCTTAGCAAAAGCTTCAATATAACGCTCAGGAGATTGAATCATTAGATGCACATCTACGAGGCTTTTAGAATATCGCCGAATAGCTTCAATCACAGGTATGCCAAAGGAGATATTTGGGACAAAAGCCCCATCCATTACATCGCAATGGAGCCAATCTATTCCCAATCCCTCTAACTCGGCAATCTCTTCTGCCAGCCGTCCGAAATCTGCCGAAAGAAGAGAGGGTGCTATGCGAGGCTTTTTCACTTTAGCAAAGTTGGGGAAAGCTCTTCAAGGAGAGAGGGTTCAGGAAATCGCTCGGGACTGAGCCCCATCTTGTCCAAAAGCAGCCAATCCAGTCCTCCTAAGAAGGAAGCTATATCTGTCAGAAGCAAAAGTCCCCATGTCCCCAATACTACTTGGGGACTGAAAGCATTCTTTCCTGTTCTTTCAGTAAAGAGGGACTTGAAGAGGATAATTCTTCTGAGAGCGCGAATGCCTCCCCCTCCTATTATGGTTAGGCCTAGTACAGCCAACCCTACTCCTACCCCCCTAAAAAGCGTGGCTATTAGAGCTAAAGCAGCGTAAGAGCCGTAAATCTTTACCAGAGAGCCGTACCAGTCCTTGGGGCTGCCAGAGAGGAGGTTGTGCCGAGCATATATGCGAGCTTTGCGAAAAAGCTGAAGCCATGTATCGTCAGGTGTCCAGTAGGTTATTGCTTCAGGGATGAGGTGTATCCGCGGAGAGAGAGCCTCAACTCTCTGACGAAAGTCTCCATCCTCTCGCGCTCTCCAAGGACGGAAACCTTGTACCTTTTCCCAGAGGATTTTTTTGAAGGCAGCACATGCTACCGGAGGAATATATACTGTTGTGTGATTATCAAGTCTGTGAGTGTAAGGAGCGTTTAGTAGTAGAAAGTATAAGCTTGCGGCAAAGGTTTGGGGTTTGATTTTCAACTCTCCTGAACACCAGTCTGCTTCATCAGCCAGGAGTGGAGCACTTAGCTTTTCAAGGGTATCTCGCTCTAAATACATGCCAGCATCCCAAAAGGCTATGATGTCATGTTTAGCATGCATGACCCCGATATTACGGGCTTGTCCTGGGTAAGCGCGGTCCACTCGGAGCACTCGTGCTCCGTACGAGGCAGCTATCTGAGCAGTTTCATCAGTGGAGCCAGCATCTACGACAATCACTTCTGCCGGCGGCTTCGTCTGCGCAAATAGACTTTCTAAAAGCCGCCCAATGTTATGCGCTTCATTCTTAGCAGGAATAATCACGCTGACGGGGAGCATAGTTGAGTATAGAGCTTTTCGTATGCCCGATTGATGACTGAATAATGAAATTTCGCAGTTACCATCTGTCTGCCAGCTTTCCCGAGGGCTTCTCGTAATGAGGGCTCTCCTACTAAGCGTCTTAGCCCTTCGTACAAACTCTTTTCATCCCCTATCTGAACAAGCCACGCTGTTTCTCCATGCTTGAGGTACTCTTTGGCTCCAGAGACAGGCGTGATTACAACGGCTCGTTCCAGGGCCAGTGCTTCTACCATCACTTGGGGAAATGCTTCTGAATAGCTGGGATGAGCGATAATATCTGCTGCGCCCATCAGCTGTCGCACTTCCTCGCCGCTCCTCCATCCTAAAAAGCGTATGCCGGCATCAAGCCCTTGGGCGATTTCCTGAAGCTTCCTAGTGTCTGGTCCCTCCCCAATTAGCCAAAGTTGCACCTTGTCTCCGTACTCTGCATAGAGCTGCTTGAAGGCACTGATAAGCTCACGCTGTCCTTTTAGGGGGCGATGGCTGCCAACATTTGCAATGATTACTGTTCCTTCTTCGACTCCATATTGAGCCCGTATGCTTTGCCGCTCCTCAGGAAAAAGGGGATGATACTTGAGAGCCTCAAATTCAAACCCGTAAGGAATCTCATAGATAGAAGGCAGAGCGTCTGGCGGATGGAGTTCTTGAACAAACTCTCGGATAGTGCGGCTGGGCACTACCAGCACATCGGCTTGGCGGTAGCTCCACCTTTCTAAAGACAAGAGTATTTTCCGGCGCCAGCCCTTTAGGCGAGTGATATCTTCGGTATAATGACGATGAATAATGAGGTGAAACCGAGGATAGAGTTTTTTAGCCATTGCTCCTACTACGCCTTCCCAAAAGTGATGCGTATGAAGAAGATGAATCTGCCGAGTTCTCAACAACTCAGCGAGCCTATAAGCTGCTTTTAGATACGCTAAATATGCTCGCATGTGCGGCACAGGAATCACATGATGCGGAATGCCTATGCTCTCGTAAGTGGGAGAATGGATATTGGATGTTTTTTCAAAGGTAGCTGCTTCTAAGTGAAATCGTTCCAACGGCAAATATCGTATGATAGTGTCTATGAAGTCATACCGATTGATAACACGGGCTAAATGAAGCACCCGTACCTCTCTCATTTACAGAGCAAAGGTACAGGTAGGAGAGTTTAGAGGCGTTGTAGGGGTCAAAGTATTATACTTGCCTCGTTATGGCTTTACGAGAGATAATTATCTGGGGGCTTTTAGGAGCTGTATGGGCTCAGAATGGCTGGATCCGTTGTGGGACGATGCAGGCCGATAGTTTTTTACGAGCCCTATATCCAGATTGGCCCCGTCTAGAAGCATATGAGCCTATCATACGCCAGAAGGTATTGGAGAAAAAAAGCCTTATGGAAAGGGCTCGTACGATTGGCGGTGTCTATCGCATACCCGTCGTAGTCCATGTAATTCATAACGGGGAGCCAGTTGGTTCAGGCTCTAACATCTCCAATGCTAACATTTATCACCAAATAGAGGTTCTGAATGAAGATTTTCGTCGCATGCCCAATACACCTGGCTGGAACGCTCACCCTAACGGAGCAGACACCCGCATAGAATTCGTACTCGCTAAAAGAGACCCAAATGGCAATCCTACGACAGGGATTGTTCGGTGGAATAGAAATACCCAAGGATGGAATGCCCCTCCTTACACCCAAGCGTACATGGAGGGGACCATCAAACCAGCTACCCAGTGGGATCCTAATCGTTACCTGAACATATGGGTAGCCGACTTGTCAGGAGGGCTTTTAGGATATGCCCAGTTCCCCGACGCTTCAGGCTTGCTGGGCATGCCAGGCGATCAAGGCATGGGCTCATGTACAGGTCCCGCTAACACAGATGGGGTAGTTATTCTTTACTCGGCCTTTGGTTCTGCTTTGAAGGGTTCTACAGGGCTGAACCCTCCTTATCACCTGGGAAGGACTACCACCCATGAAATAGGGCACTGGTTAGGGCTGCGGCATACTTGGGGGGATGGGGACTGTAGCGTAGATGACTTTTGTGACGATACCCCGCTCTGTAATGGTGCCAGCTATGGTTGTCCGGCCAATCCCTCTTCTTGCATTGCTGGGGTACGTCGGATGATAGAAAACTACATGGACTACTCCGATGACGGATGTATGAACATTTTCACCTTAGATCAGGCTTTGCGCATGCGCATCGTTCTGGAGTATTGTCCTCGGCGGCGTACGCTTATTACTTCTCCAGCGCTTGTTCCCCCAGCTACTACAGATGCAGCTTTGATTAACTTACCCCTTCCTCAGGATGTATGTCCAGGCACCCACAACTTCACTGCGACTCTCCGCAATAATGGAACGACTACGCTCACGAGCATCCCTGTAGCTTATAGGCTCAATAATGCTCCTTGGCAAACGCAGACTTGGACCGGAAGCCTTAGCGGAGGTGCATCGGCTACCTTTTCTTTGACGGGGATTGACCTATCCACTCCTGGAGAATATTACCTCACCGCTTGTACGAACCTTCCTTCTGACCCTGACCGTACCGAGGATACCGTAACATCCCGAGTATTTGTTCATAACGGGTTCTATCCTTTGTACGAGACGTTTGAGCATGGGTGGGAGGGTCAGCCTTTGCCTCCCAACCTATGGAGGGTGGTAGACCCTGATAATGATTGCTTTACATGGCGTCCAGCAAACTGCATAGGATCAAATGGACAACCTACTATCGCCATGTATGTGAATTGCTGGGCCTATAGCCAAACTGGAAGGCGAGACGAGCTTTATACTCCCATTATAGACCTCACCTCGGCTCCAGCAGGAGTACAACTGTCCTTTGATGTCGCTTATCGCCGATATGACAATAGCAGTAACGACCAACTACGAATAGAAATTGCTACCGACTGTGGGGTAAACTGGGTAGCAACGCCGATATTTCAGCAGGCTGGGGCTGCTCTGGCAACAGGTTCTAATACAACCTCTCGTTTTATTCCTACTACGGCAGGGGAGTGGCAGACTCGCACTGTAAGTCTCAGCAGTTATGTAGGGCATCGGGTTCGTCTGCGATTCGTAACTGTCAATGCCTACGGCAACTGCATATGGATAGATAATGTGCGAATAACTCATCAGCCGCTGGTTTTTTGGAGAGATACAGGACAAGTGGTACGAGAAGAGCTTACTTGGACGCCGCTTGCAGGGGACTGTCGCCGGTATAGAGACTTTCAAGTGCCTATGGGGATTTCAGCCGCTCCTTCTGCTGCTGTAACCGTCTCTGTCAATGCTGCTTCTACCAGTTCGGCTCGCAATGGAATAGATTTCTCTATTCTTACACCTACGGTTACTTTCCCTGCTGGGAGTACAGCTCCTCAAAACGCCATAATCCGTGTATATGACGACCAGGCCATAGAACCGCTTCGGTATATTGATCTTCAACTTTCTGTAGTTAGCGGACCGGCCATCCCTACTGAAAATCGTCGGACTCATCGCTTCTGGATAGAGGACAATGACTTCTTCCCTCCCGAGGTGATTCTTTATCAGCAAGATTTTGAGACGAGCCCTACGGGTTTTATGCAGCTGGTTATAACCTCTGGAGCAAATCAGTGGGTGCGCGGCACTGGCGCAGCTATGGGGTCAGGTTTCTCTTTGTACGTCACTAATAATGCTGTTGGCAATCCGCCGCCGCATCAATATAGCACAAATTCCACCAGCCGAGTGGCTATAGTCTCCCCAGCTATCAATACCACAGGAGCAAGCAATTTGGTATTAGCTTTTGATGTGATGGTAGGAGGGGAGTATGGCTCTCCTAGCCTACAAGATTTTGGACGGCTTTTCTATTCTACCACCTCCGCAACAACCGACTTTCAGCCCCTAATCGGTTGCGACTGGGCAAATAATACCTGCGTCCTGGCTAGTATGGCTCGTCAGCAAAGCCTGTATGGATATCCTACCCAAGTAAGGCGCGTATTTGTGCCCTTGCCTCCCGCTACATGGAATCAACCTAACCTCTGGCTGGCGTGGCGCTGGGATAATGATAACGATGGAACTGGAACTCAGCCTCCGCTGGCTATTGATAACATCGTACTTTACGGACGAAAAACTCCGACCATTGAAACCGCTCTGGCCTCTACCAGTGTTTATTTCGGGCCGAATGACTCTCTGTACGCATATAGTAACGCTGATGGAAAACTAATGGCTTGCTTAGTCAACCTCAGCAGCACAGATCACGGATGTACGCAGGTGCAAATAGACCGCGTAGGGACTGGGGCTCAAGCACTTCGCCCTTCTCATACTCCCCCTCAATATGTAACGGATAAGACCTTTATCGTTCAGCCCTCTAATGCCGGTACGCCCTCTTATGCTATTACCTTATACTACACCAACGCCGAGGTAAATGGATATGAGACAACTACAGGAGTGAGTTGGAACACGGGCCCATATGTAGTGAAGGCAACAGGCTCCATTAGTAGTGAATATTCAGGGCCCACACCGACCTATCAACTGAGTTCTGTGCGAAATGTAGGAGCTTACGGCTCCACAGGTAGGTGGATCAGAGGGGCTTTTAGCAGCTTTTCTGGTTATGCTGCTGGGGCGCCGCCTCCGCTTTCATACTGGCAAGAGGGTAGTCTGCTCACGCTCTCAGAAAGTCCCGATTTCTGGATAGCCTCGCCTTTTTCTGGTACGATAGAAATGCATGTGGGGCGGCTATGTGAAAAGGTTCGGCTGGTTTCTTTAGAGGGGAAGGTGCTGTGGGAAGTCTCCGCTCGTTTTGAGAGCGGTTCATATACTTTATTAGCGCCAGCTATTCCAGCCGGAATTTACCTCTTTCAGTGGCTTGGAGAAGGAGAAACTCTTTTAGCTCAACAGAGGGTGGCTGTAATGCCGTGAGGAGAAAATGAGCCCCAAAACTCTAGGCGGTAGCCTGAAAGAGCTACCGCCTTTAGTTTTTATAGGGGAGCGCACCCGGGAGGACTCGAACCCCCAACCGCCAGATCCGTAGTCTGGTGCTCTATCCAATTGAGCTACGGGTGCTTAGCACTGCAAAGGTATAAACTTTTCCCAGATGAATAACCTTGGTTAGAAAAGCTCTTTTCACCTCCACTTAACGAGGGGGCGTCTATCTTTGCATTAGTGGTACGCTGGGGCTGGCTTATAAGTCTTCTCTGGGCGCAGGCAAGCTTTGTGGAGAAGCAAGCGGATCGGGGGAACTTTCGTATCACGATCAATAACCTTGGAATGATCGGGAATAGTTTTAAGGGCAGCTACCTCGTCCAAGGCTTCAAGTCCGCTGAATATCCTAAGGGCTCAGGGATAGAGCACGTCTTTGAGGGTGGGCTATGGATCGGAGCTAAGAAGGGAAATACCATCGTGGTCTCTACGGGCGCTATAGATGACCCTACTGGCTACTCTACTGGAAAAGCTGGATTTGAGTTCTCAGCGGAGCCGGGGGCTACCCTTCTGGAGCGAAGCTCCCTTCCTGACCAGATTACTTATGCTGTGGATGCGGTTTCTCATCAGGACTTTGTTTCGGACTTCACCGATAGATACACTATAGTGCCAGGTACGCAAATCCCCATTCAGAATCTGGAAAATGGGCCGCTGGGGGCTGATGTGCATTTTGAAGCCTACAACTGGAACTACTCCTTTGCGAACTTTTTCCTTATCTACAATTTCACTATCAAAAATACCAGCTCTGATATTTGGGACTCCTTGTATGTAGGGTATTGGGTGGATGCGGTCATTCGGAATACAAACATTACCCCTGCAGGGGCGGGGGGTACTCAGTTTTACAACAAAGGAGGCAATGGATACATAGACACTCTCTTCACTGCTTATGAATTTGACGTCAGTGGCAATCCTGGCTTCACGGATACCTACTTTGGACTGAGGTTCTTAGGAGCCGAGTACAATGGGGAATTCTACCATCCGGCGCGTCGTCCGCTGCCTCCCGCAGGCTTTGAGGTCAATTTCCAGAGTTGGACATTCCGTGACTTTACGGGGCAGTTTAGGTCTCCTCAAAATGACAATGATCGCTGGATAAAAATGAGCACTTCTCTTACAGAGCGGGCTGACTGGGCTACTTTGGTAGTGCCTGCCCTGCGGATTGCAGGAAATCGTTCTATCATGGTTTCTGCTGGTCCTTTTCTGAATGTGCGACCAGGGGATAGCGTGCGAGTGGCTTTTGCCTTTGTGTTTGCTCGCAAAACGCCTGATGGCAACCCTAACTCCGCCGACACTCCTCAGCAAAAGGAGGAATTTGTTCGGCATCTTCGTTGGGCACAATCTACGTATGATGGAGAGGATGCGAACTTCAACGGACGATTAGATGCCGGGGAAGATCTCAATGGGGATGGTCGTCTAACCCGTTTCGTTTTGCCCAGCCCACCGAATCTCCCTAAGATTCGCTATGAAATAGAACCCCATCTCATTCGCCTTTACTGGGATGCCTCAGCAGAGGAAAGTATAGACCCTATTTCACGTAAAAAGGACTTTGAGGGCTACCGAATTTACAAGACGACCCTGGGATTTGATGTGAAAGGTGTGGTAGATATTCTCAAGGAATTGCAGCTGGTAGCTCAGTTTGATAAGCCGGGCAATGGAATAGGATATGATAATGGCTTTTCCCGAATTCGTCTGCCCGAGCCAAAATACTTTCCCGGCGACCCGACGCCGTATGTGTATATGTATGAGTTCAGGGGTGTAGCGAACGGTTGGCAGCATGCAATAGCTCTGACGACTTTTGATGAAGGAGATGCGGACAGGAATATAGAGCCTCTGGAAAGCAGTAAGGAGGCTACTTTACGGCGAGTTTTTGCTGGAGCGCCGCCTAATCGGGGTTTCGTAGCAGGGGAGCCGTATGTGTATCCTAATCCGTACTATGAGCGGGCAAGGTGGGAGGGGAGTTCCCAAGCGCATGAAGATAAACGCATCATGTTTGCGAACCTTCCGCCCCACTGTGAGGTCTCTATTTACACGACAGCGGGGGATTTAGTATATCGTTTTGAGCATCATGAAGATAATCCCGGAGCGCAGGCTGCTGATAGTCGGTGGTTTGAAACTTATTCAGAGCCGAAGCAGCTGGTAATGAGCGGGGGAGAACATGGCTGGAACCTTCTCTCCCGTACAGGGCAAATTATTGCGCGGGGATTGTATGTCTTTGCGGTGAAAGATTTGGAAACGGGTCAAGTGCGCACGGGAAAATTTGTCATCATTCGTTGAGATATGCGTATCCAGAGGATAACTTATGGCTTGCTGATGGGGTGGTTGGTGGCACAAACGCCGCCGCTTGTAACGATTTCTCAGATTCAGACACCTAAAAATCTTGCCGCTGGCAATGACAGCTCTGTGCTTCACGGGCAATATGTCCGAGTGCGAGGGGTCGTCGCAACAAGGTGTAGTAGTCATAGGCATTTCGGAGTAAGTGGCGGACCTAACAGTAAGCGCTGCAGCATGTGGATTTTTGATACCATCCCCCCTTACCGAGGCCTGCAAATCCGTCGTCAGAATGTTTCTGATCTGCCCACTGGATTTACCAATCTCCAGCCTGGTCAATATGTAGAACTCAAAGGAACAGTCGGTTACTTTCAGGGAGAGATCCAGCTCCTCATAGATACGGTAGATGCTAATAATCCCGTCCAGATTCTCAACATAGGCGTTCCTCTCCCCCCTGCTACTGAAATATCTCTGACGGATATCAATCAGCCTAACGGCACACACAACCTCCAGCTCGGGGATCAGTGGCAAGGGCACTTTGTCAAGGTTCGCAATCTCACAGTGACGAATGTCCTTACAAACCCTCTGCGTATCTCAGTAGTAGATGCAAATGGAAATCAGGGGCTCATTTTCGGTGAATTCAAGGATCTCACTAATAACTATCCAGTTGGAACGAGATTAGATTCTGTCAAGGGAATTGTACTTCATTACTGGCCTTCTCAGGGTACTCCGATGTATGAGATATGCCCCTGGCATGACAGCCTGATGAAAGTAGGGAATGCTGTCCCGGGTGTGAGTAATCTGCGCCGCACGCCTGTATGTCCTCCTTCTTCCGCCTCTGTGACGGTGGAAGTAGAGGTTGTCGGTGCAGGAAATGATCCAATAACTCAGGTTACTCTATTCTGGGCTACTGGAGCGAGTACTACCTATAGCCCTGTTCTTATGACGCAAGTGGGCACTACAAGTACTTATCGGGCGACCATCCCCGCTCAACCACAAGGTACTTATGTGCATTATTATGTAGAAGCTCGGGATCAAAGCGGAGATGTGGTCAAGTTTCCGCGCTTTGAGCCCCAGAGCTACCGCGTAAATGATGCGGGCTGTCACATCACGGACATTCAGTATGTTATTCCTTCGGTTTTATATGCTTACAATCCAACCGGTCGGCGAGATTACTTGGGGAGCGGCTACAATCGCTTGTCTGTTTCTAATGTACCAGGGGTAGTTACAGCCACAGAGAATGACTTAGGATACATCTATATTCAGCAGCCGGGGGCTTCCGAATGGGCAGGCATTTGGGTACGTCCATTATCTGCAGCTCCCCCTCTGCAGATAGGAGATAGTGTAGTAGTTACCAGTGCTCTCGTAGATGAGTATTTTGGGCTCACCAATTTGAGAGATGCGCAAATTTCTCGTGTGGGTTCTGCTTCAGCTCCGATTATGCCTATAGTGCTTCCGCTCAACTTAGTTTATGGAGATACGCAATATGCAGCTACGGAGCCCTATGAAAGCATGCTGGTACGTTTCCGTCATGACAATCCTTCTCAGAAGCTGAGGGTGGTTCAGCACCAAATCAGCACGAGCTATCCCCATCAGGGAGACTACCGGGTAGGCATGGATCCTGCTGACCCTCTGAAAGGCATTCGGGTTCTCGCAGGTCGCCAAACTCAGAATATTTTCTCCTCTCTGAAAGTCTCCTATGTAAATGATAGCGCGTGGGCGACCACAGATGGTCTTATTGATCCGACGCTGCCCCTATGCGAAGTGTATGACTCCACTACTCAGATGGACAGCCTACAGGGAATCTTCACTTACCAATGGAATTTCATCAAGCTGCTTCCCCGCTCTAACTCAGACTTTTTCAGAGTAAGTGGGACCTCGTGCGACAGGAGTACAGCGATAGCTTCAGCTTCTCATTTGCCTTTGCTAATAGGACCGAATCCCGCTCTGCATAGCCTCAATATTCAGGTGCCTGCGGAGCTTGGGGAGGTTCGGCTTGCTCTCTATACCCTTCAGGGGCAGTGCCTGGCAGAGAAAATTCAACAAGGGACTCAAGAGTGGGACCTTTCTATGCTTCCTGCGGGTACTTACCTTTTGAAGGTAGTAGCTGGAAGCAAGCAAGCGTTTTTCAGAGTAGTAAAGCTCTAAGCAGGCGAGGGAAAGCCTGTATTAGCCCTGATTGGCTGAAAGCCAGTCAGGGCTCTTTCTTTTGATAGAAGAGGCTATTTGGGGATGGAGGGAAAGTTGTATATTTGCGGTCGCTGGGGAGTTGCCGGAGTGGTCAAACGGGCCTGACTGTAAATCAGGTGGCGCTCGCCTACGGAGGTTCGAATCCTCCACTCCCCACCTGCGGGAGTAGCTCAGCCGGTAGAGCATCAGCCTTCCAAGCTGAGGGTCGCGGGTTCGAATCCCGTCTCCCGCTCTACTTTCAGCGAGGGTGGGGTATTTTCTCATCGTCTTCTGGCTTCAGCTTTGGCCCATCAATACCCATCGTCCCACTCAGGGCATAAATGCAATGGTCGTAGAAAAATCCGCGCTTCAGATAGAATCTGGCTATCAGCCTTTCTCTATCCCTGCTGTTTCATTTATGCATGAGGGGATTTTACAAGGGCGTTATGGAATAGGGGCTTTCTGGGAGCTATTTTGGACAGCAAGCGGGCTCCTTCCATCTCCGAAAGGCGCATCGCTTTCTGTAGCTCTCAAGCGAAACTTTTACCGCTCTGCTAAGCTTTCCCTTGCCATCGCCGGCTGGGGCTATCTACCCATGCTCGGGCAATCGCTGGGAGGGCAGATATGGTCTCTTACTGATGTGACTCTATCGCCTAATGGCACTCTGTCAATAAACTTCGTCGGAGGCTACTTTGAAACAGGGGCACAAGGTTTTCTCACGGCTTTTTATACCCACACTTGGGAGGGAAAAACTTCGGCATGGGGGGAGCTTTTTGCCTACATCCCCAGCTCGCCGGGAGAGGCAAAGAACCGATATGGTTTCGGTGCTGGAGTCCAGCGGCTTCTGGGAAAGAGACGGCTTACAGCGGTAGATATAGCGGCGAACTGCTCCCTTGATCGCCGAATTCAGCTTATGATAGGATTGAGCCGTAAAATGCAAACCTTTTCCCTCCAAAGCCGCAAAAAGTCCTCATAAGTCCTACTTGCTAAATGGAAAGGATGAAGTCTCTATGCTGAAGAGGGCACGCCCTTAGGCTCAGGAGATGAAAGCATATTTGGGGAGGTGCGTAGCCGGGGGAATTTTTTCGTATCTTTGCATCCACTGCCGAAGTGGCGGAACTGGTAGACGCGCACGTTTCAGGGGCGTGTGGGGTTTCCCGTGTGGGTTCGAGTCCCACCTTCGGCACAAAACGAGATTCATACCTTGCTCTCGTGCTGCCGCCTGCATATCCTTTCTGGCGTCAAAAAGCGCTGGACGTCTTTAGCCAAAAATATGCGCAATACGGAGAAAGCTGGAATGAGCTTTCTCTTCCATCGCTGATAGACCTTCTTTACATAAAGGCAAGTCGGATTCGCACCCTTCTCCGAGGAGAGGGAGCGGCGGCGACAGGGGAATCTCCGATTCATGATTGGATTGCTCTGGCAAATTATGCAGCGCTTACTTTGGCGAAGCTTCGGCAAGTGTCTCCGAGGGAGTCTCTTTCAGCTATGTATGCAGAGGCGCAGGCCCTTTTAGAGAAAAAGAATGCAGACTATGGCGATGCATGGCAGCACATGAGGCCGCTGGCTTTTGTTGAGTTTATACTTATGAAACTGGCACGACTGCGGCAGATGGACTCAGCGCCCGATGAAAACGCCTCTGCTATAGCGGATAACCTCTTTGACATACTTAACTATGCCCTTCTATACTTGAGTCGGTATGGAGATGCGCTTGCTACCTCTTAGAGTGTGGATGCAAATGGCAGTATTGGCAGCGCTCCTACATGTGATAGGAGCGCTGCTGATTGATTATCTGGCGTGGAAAGGTGGGTTTGTTTATCAAGTAATGGGAGGACAATTCCTACTTTTAGCAGGGGGGGTATGGCTTTTGATAGTGTTGGCGCTCTTCCTTGTGAGGATGCGTCGTTTTGGATATCTGGATCCCATACGAATTATTCTCTGGACCGTGGGGGTTGCTGCCCTCAGCGCCCCCCTCAAAGCTCTCGGCGAAAAGCTGATGGAGCCCCTTTTGAGGGCTGAGTATGAAGCGTATCCTGAGAAAAGAGCGGCGGCCTGGCGAGCCTATTTTCGGGCCCAATCAGAAGGAGGCCGCATAGATATCTCCCCCAAACAGCAAGAGGAGATCATTCAAAACCAGATCCGACTATATCACGCTTACCGAAAGCGAGAAGAGCACTTGGGCTATGCCATCATAGATCGGCTCAAGATTTTAGGGCTTTTAGGAATTCTATATGGTCTCATTCTCGGACTTCTTTTGCGAGGGGATGGTACTGGAGGACAGCCTGTGCCAAATCGCGTGGGAGGAGCTGAAGATAATGTTGGGTCGTCGTGAGAGAGGCATGACCTAAAAGCTGTTGAAGGTAGGCGATATCCATTCCAGCCAGAAGGAGGTGGGTGGCATAGCTGTGCCGCAGAGCATGGGGACTAATAGGTCGCTCTATTCCAGCTAACCGAGCTGCTTCCCGTACGATGGTAAATGCTTGAATGCGTGTCAGCGCTCCACCTTTCTGGCTAAGGAGAAGGGCTGTAGTATTCTGCGTAGCCTGCTTGGCCCGGTGGGGAAGGTATGCCTCTAGTGCCGTGCGGATTCCCCGGCCGTAGGGAACCCAGCGGACCTTCCCTCCTTTGCCATAGATCAGAAGCATCTCTTCTTGATGATTTATGTCTTCTAATCGCAGGTTGCATGCTTCACTTACGCGCAGACCTGCCCCATAGAGCAGCTCAAGAAGAAGTCTATTTCTCCAGCCATGACGGCGGTCTGTGGGGTAGTTCTCTATCATTTGGCGAGCCTCCTCCGGGGTGAGATAGGTGGGTATTTTTCGCCAAAATCGTGGATTTTCCCAGAAGTTTGACAGGTCCTCGGCGAGATACCCCATTTCATACAGAAATCTCAATAGACTTCGCACCGCAGAGAGCTTACGAGCCAGAGTGATTGATTGCCATTCATTGGCTTGGGAAAGTAGGGCGAGCTTAGTTTCAATCTGATTGTACCTTAGGGGAGTTCCTATCAGGGGCATCAGGTCTCGTAGGTATGCTTGAAGGGTGGCTGGACGAAGCCCCTTTTCTATCTGGAGGTAATGGAGCCACTGAGTCAAAATATCTTTGGAAAGGTGAAGCGAATCCGCATTCTCCATGGTCCAAATGTAGCACAGATTGGAAAGGGCCGAGAGCCTCAGTGGTATGGGCATGAGCCATGGGAGCAGTTTTGGCTTACTCTTCAGGAAAAATACGCGGGACAAGCAGAGCTTACTTACCTTAGTAGTGCCTCTGAGGGACAGCTGATTGAATGGATATGGGAAATAGAGAGGTATGATGGGCTTATTCTCAATCCGGGGGCGCTGGCGCACACAAGTTTAGCTCTGTATGATGCTCTCCTCGGATGTGGAAAGCCCTGTATAGAAGTGCATTATAGTCAGATATATCGGCGGGAGCGCTTTCGTCAGCGTCTTATTACAGCGAGAGCGTGCTGGGGGGTCATCACCGGGCTGGGATGGATGGGGTATGAACTGGCGCTGCTTGCCCTCTTGCGTTATGAAGGAAGGGGATAAGCCTCTTGAAACTCTTCTTTTTTGCGGAGTATGCCCAGCATACCAGCGTAAATCACAACAAAAGTAGAGAAGGCTATACTGCCGAGCAGGGACAAAGCAATCACAAGATATGGATTCGGTCCAGTAGGGTAAGTGGGCTCGTATGGCGGTTGAATGAGAAAAATAGGCGAGGAATGTGCCCGAATAAAATCTTCACGACGGGCTTTCTCTTCCAGAAGGTGGGCGTAGGTCTCCTGCAGTTGGACTAAGCGGCTTTCCATGCTGAGTACCCTATCGTAATAGCTAAAGGCCTCTTTGGTCGGCAGAGAGGGGGTTCCCGAGCGCGTAGGTCCAGCAGTTAGAATCTGATGGGTCACACGTAGCTTAGAAAGCTCTTCTTCTAAACCCTTTATCTCCTTTAGAATGTCCTGGATTTGGCGCTGCTTCTCCGCAAGGGCTTCATTCATCCCTATGACATTTGTGCAGAACCTTTCTACCTTCTTCTGAAGAAATGTTGCGAGCTTGTAGGAAAAATTGGGCGAAGTGTCGGATACTCGAATAAGTATAGTGGCATTTTTTGTGATACGGAT
Source organism: Bacteroidia bacterium (assembly GCA_025059915.1). Classification (GTDB taxonomy): domain Bacteria; phylum Bacteroidota; class Bacteroidia; order SpSt-205; family SpSt-205; genus SpSt-205. Next base: position 16,305 of record JANXDD010000007.1, read on the forward strand.
TTGGATTTTGTCTTTTAGGACCGCTTCTGCTTTCTTGGCTCGGCGCTGGGGATTGGTAACTTTATCTAACCCGTATCGCCGATACAGATCAAAAGTATCTATCAGCTCCCGCCGCAGGGAATAAGAGTGGAGATAACTATAGACTCGCTCTAAGTCGCTGGCGCTGCCGGGCACGAGAGCAGCATTTTCAAGAAGGGGAGAAGCCATACTAAAATCTGGCGGTACAAACTCTAATTCGCATACATATACCTCAGGAGCTGATAGAATGAAATATGACACAACGGAAGTAAAGCCTACTGAAAACCCGACTATGACCTTCCAGTACAGTTTTAGGATGATTATAGCTCTATCCACTCTACTGAGGAGAGATGGGGGCACAGATTAGGACACTTTTTCAAGGATCTCAGCTTCTGATAGACGCCTCATGTGGTGAAGGTAAAGGCTGATCATGGAAAAAACTATGAACGATAGCAAAGCACTCACGACCGACCATCTCAGAGGACGAGGATAAGCTGGGGTTTTCGGCCGTTCTGGGGGTAAGATAAGCCATAGCTTGTCTTTGTAAAGGGAAAGATAATGAAGCCGTTCTATGCGGTAATTCATGAATTTCATTTTCAAATCCGTTAGGTATGCAAGCTCACGCTCCAGTACCATTACTTCATCAAACTTGCCGATGGCTTCTGGCCAGGTTGAGTTCCTATTTATGTCAAGGTTTATGTGCCCCGCGCGTGTATCCATTGCGATGATGATTCCATAGTCCTTTCTAAGCTGGGCGAGCCGAGCTTTAACCTCTTCAATCTTAGCCTCTACATTTACTTCCTCTTCTAACTTGCCGACTTTTACCTTAGACTCCTGAGTGAATACATCCAGCTCTTTTCGTATCTTGTCTAAGATAAAGCGGGAAATCCGAACGGCGTACTCAGGGTCTCTGTCTAAGACGGAGAAGTATAAAGTTGAGTATTTAGTGATTCGGCATGATATTCGGCGGTCCAGTTCTCTTTGAAGGACTTTCAGTCGGCGAGTAGGGTTACTGATATGGCTCAAACCATAGTGCTCTACAAGATTGAAGCTATCCACGACCGATTTTAGCAAAGCAGGGGAGATAAGGTAGCTGTAGAAGTGTTCTAAATCTTCGGTTTCTCCCGGAACCAGTTGAGGGGGATGGGCAGAGAGATATTTTGTGGAAGGAGGTACGAACTCCACTTCACAGAGGTATTCATTAGGCTCTAAGAGTTGCCATATACCTACCCCAGTACCGACGAGAAGAGTGCCGCCAAGTATCCATGGTAGAGACCGAAACCAAGCTTGGACATATGAAAAAGCGCCAGGGGGTAGCCAAACTAACCTATTTTTTAGCACAGAGGCAAAGGTAGCAAAAACTATCAGGAGGCTAGGGGGATAAATCGTATATTTGAGCTCAGTGCGGCCTATCGTGATTGCCATAGATGGGTATGCAGCTACGGGAAAAAGTACTACGGCCCGGGGTGTGGCGGAGCTTTTAGGGTATATTCATGTGGATTCTGGAGCGATGTATCGGGCAGTGGCATGGCATATTCGTCAGAAAGGAGTAGTCCGTCCGACCCCTGAGATGCTTCCTGAGCTGCTGGCGGATTTCTCTCTCCATATAGAAAGAAAAGGCTCGGAGATAGTACTTTTTGTGAATAGCCAGGAGGTGCATGAGGAGCTTCGCCTACCAGAAATAAGCGCTCTTGCAAGTGAAGTGAGCACGATTCCATGGGTACGGGAACGCCTCATAGCCGAGCAGCGTCGTCTCGGACAGCGGGGAGGCATCGTTATGGATGGAAGGGATATTGGGACGGTAGTATTTCCTCAGGCAGAACTTAAAGTTTTCATGCAGGCTTCCCTCCCTTCCCGAGTGGAGCGCCGATACAGAGAGCTTATCGCTCGTGGTATTCAAATCACCCCTGAGGAAGTTCAAGCTGAGTTGATAGAAAGAGATAGGCGAGACGAGACCCGTTCTATTAGTCCTCTCAGACGGGCTCCGGATGCACGGCTTTTAGACACAACTCATTTGAGCATTCCAGAGCAGATAGCGATTGTAGTGCGCTGGGCAGAAGCTCTCATTTATGCACCTTTCCCCTCTTGAAAAGTTTTTACCTTAGGGGGTGTCTATGCCGACTGTTACCATCAGCCCCAGTTCTGGGTTTTGCTTTGGCGTTGTTTATGCGGTGGAAATGGCAGAGGCTTACTTAGCGGAACATCCGTATTTGTACTGCTTAGGGGACATTGTTCATAATGATGAGGAGGTGCGTCGTCTCAAAGAAAAAGGACTCAGAACCATTACTCATGCGGACCTTCCTCGCTTAGCAGGAGAGACTGTGCTAATTAGGGCTCATGGGGAGCCCCCCGAGACCTACGAATTGGCTATGCGTCATGGCATCCGGCTCTTAGATGCCTCATGCCCTGTGGTGCTCAAGCTGCAGAATCGTCTCCGAGACATTGACTTGCCAGGAGTGCAAATAGTCCTGTTAGGCCAACTCGGACATCCGGAAGTAATAGGGCTCGTAGGGCAGCTTCAGCATGCACGGCTTTTTGTGATATCTTCTCCAGAGGAGATAGATGCTCTCCCCTTAGACCCAGATAAAACGACCTATCTCTTTAGCCAAACTACCAAAGCCCCAGCTCTTTTTGCGGCAGTTGCAGAGCGGCTCAGAGAAAGAGTACCCAATGCTATCATTGCAGATACCCTTTGCCGACAGGTCTCTAATAGAGAGCCTCACCTAAAAGCTTTTGCGCAAGAGCAGGATGTAGTTTTATTTGTGGCAGGCAAGAAAAGCTCTAATGGCAAGTCTCTTTTCTCTATTTGTCAAGCGGCTAATCCCCGTAGCTACTATATATCTTCCCCCGAGGAGATTCAGTGGGAGTGGATAGAAGGGGCTGAGAAGATAGGAATTGCAGGTGCTACTTCTACGCCCCACTGGCTGATGGAAAAAGTCAAAGCCTACATAGAAGCGCACTTTGTCGGCGTGGTATAGGTTTCTCTGGCTGAGCATAGGGTGGGGGCAGATTGCGGGGGGATGGAGTTATGACTTCCTAAAGATGCCTCCTTCTGCTCGGAGCGCTTCCTTAGGCGGCTTAGCATGGGGAGGGGCGAATGACCTAGGCTGTGCTGCTCAAAATCCCTCGCTTCTGCGTCCTGCTTATCATAAAACATTTCACCTGACAGTGCAGCCCTACCTTGCCGATATTTTTGTAGGTCAGCTGGCATATGCCCATCACTGGCAAAATGTGGGGACCTTCTGGAGCGGCTTACTGTACATCAACTATGGGGAGATTAGACGCACCGATGAACTTGGAAATGCCTTGGGGACCTTTACGGCGTATGAGGGGGCATGGATAGTAGGAGCGGCTCGCCACTTCAGCCGCTGGCATGCTGGAATGAACCTCAAGGTGCCTTTTTCTGTCGTTTCCGTGGATGGGTATCGTCGCTTAGGGCTTGCGACAGATGTGGGAGTGGCTTATGAAGACAGTTTGCGTGGGCTCACCGCTTCTCTTCTACTGCGAAATTTAGGGACGGAGCTATATCGTCCTGCAATGCGTCCATTTGCGCAGCCGTTTCCTACTTCAGTACAAATGACGATAAGCTATCGTGTGCCTCACGCCCCTTTTCAGATACACTTTGGAGCGGTGCATCTGGAGCGGTGGCGCATGGCATATAATGACCCCTTTCAGCCAGTGCGATATGACCTTCTGGGCAATCCTATTCCTCCACCACCGCCTAAATGGACAGAGCATCTATTTCGCCATGTGGTAGCAGGGGTGGAATTTTTCCCAGAAAGTGCTTTCCGTTTCCGCATAGCATATCATGTTCAGAGGCGCCGGGAGCTGAATCCGGTGGGGGCGACCTCCTTCGGAGGGATGAGCTTCGGAGCAGGCCTGGGAGGGCGCAGATGGCGGCTGGACTATGGTTATATGCTATTCTTTCGTCAGGCGGCTGCTCATGCTTTTTCTCTGGCGCTGAGACCTTTCCGTGGCTAATGGAAGAGCTTCTGGCGCTTATAGCGCTTCTACGCATAGAGGGAATCGGTGGGCGGCACATCCGCAAGTGGCGCAAAGCATGGGGCAGTTTAGAAGCTCTTTGGATGCCTCATGGAGAAAAAGCCCTTCCCCCTCAACTTCGCGAGCAGCTTTCTAACCTTTCCCGCCTACGCCGCGAGGCGGAGGTTATTGTTCAAACGTGTGAGAGGCTCGGGATTCAGATTATCCCTTACTACAGCTCGGAGTTTCCTCCTCTATTAGAGGAGATTATGGCACCGCCGGCGGTTTTGTACAAAAAAGGTCCTCATTCCCTTATGGGGCAGCCAATGGTAGCTGTAGTCGGTACTCGCAAACCAAGCGCATATGGGCTCAAGGCTACGGAGTACTTTGTAGAAAGTCTCATAGCAGCAGGGGTGGCTATCGTTAGCGGGTTGGCGTACGGGATAGATGCGCAAGCTCATCGTACAGCGCTGGAGAGGGGAGGCAAGACTATTGCGGTGCTGGCTCATGGGCTGGATTGGGTGTATCCTCCTGCTCATCGGCGCTTAGCGGAAGAGCTTCTGAAAGAGGGAGCTTGGGTAAGCGAATATCCTCCTGGTACCAAACTTCATCCCCTCCATTTTCCGTATAGGAATCGCATTATTGCGGGCTTAGCTCATATGACCCTGATAGTAGAATCGCGAGTGGGAGGTGGGGCTTTTTTCACAGCACGAGCGGCTTTTGAAGCTAACCGCCCCGTCTTTGCTGTGCCGGGGGATATATTCTCTTCTACATCGGAGGGAACCCATACTCTCATTGCTGAACATATCGCTCAAATAGCCTATCATCCTGAAGCCCTTGTGAGAGAGCTTCGGCTACACACAGAACGGCTTCCCCTCCCTACGAATGCTTCAGACACCCCTATGCCTGAGGACCCGCTCCAAGCTCAGATATACACCCTTCTGGAGAAAGGCTCCCGACACATAGATGAACTATGCAGCTTGACCGGCTATTCAGTATCGGAGCTGAATAGGATTCTTATGCACATGGAAATAGAAGGGTGGATACGGCAGAAGCCGGGCGGCTTTATTTTTCGGGAAGTCCCTCCAAATGCCAAATCTTGACCAGTCCATCATCGCCGCCTGAAGCCAGCGTATCTGCTCCGAGCCATATGAGGGCATTCACGCTGCGATGATGTCCGCTGAGAGTGAGGATTTTTTCGCCTGTGTGAGCGTCCCAGAGATGGATGAAACTATCTCGCCCCCCGGTAGCCAGGAGCTTCCCACTGGGATGCCAAGCTATGGTATTCAGAGTGAGGGTGTGAGCGGGCTTTTGCCACACAAGATTGAGGGTGGAGTCCCAGAGCTTGAGGATACCGCTTTTCCCGCCTGTGGCGAAGATACCATTCACAGGAGAGGCTTGAATCGCAAAAACAAAGTGCGGGTCTGCCTGGGTTTGTCCCAAAAGGGCTTTCTCCACGCGCCCTACTTCATATATGTATCCATCTCTTCCAGCGCATAAGAAGGCGTTGCGGGGGAGAAACAACACAAATCCCCGAAGCCCTGCTGGGGAGACCCTCACAGCTGCAAAAGGCTCACTTCTTTCTGTATCCCAGAAAAGAAACTTTCCATCACGCCCAGAGCTCCACCCTTCCATCTCACTTGGGTGGGAGCTCAGGCCAAAAACGCTGCTTTCATGAGCACGGATAGAACGGTTCAGCTTCTTTTGAGCAAGGTCTAAAATGTAGATAACGCCTGAACTTTCTCCTACATACAAAAACTCAAGCTGGGGGATGAAGTGCAGGGAGTAGATAGCGTTGGGGGTTCGGGCTACAGCGCGGGCGTGCTTTCCGCTGGAGCAGCGCCATTCTGCGATGTACCCGTCCGCCCCCGCAGAAAAGAGGGTGTGCTTCTCATAATCACAGGTAAGAGCATAAACCGGACCGCTATGCCCTGGTAGCGTCCACTCTCCCACAAGCCGCACATGGGGTTAAACAATATCTACAAATAAGTTTTCCGCAAGCGTAGGCGGTAGAACATGCTCGCGTCCATAGTAGCGCACCCAGAGGGCTCCATCTACGGGAAATGGCCTTATAACTTCTATTAGCTCTCCAATCTGAAGGCCTAAAAGGAGGACAGCTTCTCTGATGGCAGGCTGATTAGAATATGCTTGCAGGCGTCCGCGCTGCCCACTGCGCAGCCGAGTCAAAGGATAAAGGGAAGGAGTAATCGCTGGTATTTCATCCCCGTGAGGGTCCAGCGCAGGGCGCCCTAAATACACATACAGGCGCTCAATAAACTCATCATCACACAGATGTTCTAAATCCTCCGCCAGCGCATGGATTTTTTCTCCAGTGTAGCCTAGCCTTTGGGAGACAAAAGTTTCCCAGATGCGATGCCTGCGGATGACGCGTAGAGCGATGTTCGCTCCTTTTTCAGTTAGTTCAGCTCCGTGATAAGGGCGATAATGAATGTATCCTTTTTCGGCGAGCCTTTTGACCATGTCTGTAATAGCCCCGGGCGTTGCTCCTATCTTCTGAGCCAGAGCTTGTAGGGAGACTTCTTTCTCTGCGCCACCCAGATGCCACAGAGCCTTGAGATAATTTTCCTCTGCGGGCGTCTGCATATAGCAAAGATACCAGTTGTTTATGGCAATAGAATGGCTTTCACATGGAAATAGAGCCTTTGCGGAAGTCAGTTTCTCCGATATGGACGTTGACCAGTGCAGGTTTCTGAGCGTTAAGGGCTGCTTCTAAGGCAGACGGAAGCTCTGCCGTATCTTCTACAAAAGTGCCCCATCCCCCTAAGGCTTCTACCATCTTATCATAACGGGAGAGGCGAAGCTCTGTAGCGATAGCTCGTCCATAGAAGGGCAGTTGAGCTCGCTTTATTTGCGTCCATGCGGCGTCATTGCCTATCACTCCTACGAAAGGCAGATTGAAGCGGACAGCGGTGTCGTATTCCATTCCATTCAGACCGAAAGCCCCATCCCCAAAAATGACCCACACATCGCTCTCAGGATACAGCAGTTTGGCTGCGATAGCATAGGGAGCTCCTGCGCCCAGCGTGCCCAGCGGACCTGCATCCAGCCACTGCCCTAATCCCCGCGGTCGCACCGTATAGGCTGCGCTTCCCACAATATCCCCCCCATCGCCAATCACGATACTTTTAGGAGTAAGAAACTTATTAATCTCCAGTCCTAAGCGCAAGGGATTGACGGGACGAGCAGAGGTTTCTGCCTCAGCATGAATGCGGCGTTCTCGCTCTTTTTCTTCCTGAAGGAGGATTTCTTTCCATGAATGCCAAGCATGAGAAGGAGGTGTAAAGACTTGCGCCAGCTTATGAAGGAAGCTGCCGGGGTCGGCACAGATAGATATTGTACCGAGTCGGTTACGCGTGAGCTCGGAAGGGTCTCGGTCTATACGAATAAGGTGAGCTTTCTCTGCAATAGAGCTGCCGTAGTTGAGCCGAAAATCTAAAGGGACTCCTGCCAAGATTACAACGTCCGCCTGCGAAAGAGCCGCTTTTCTGGCATGAAGGAAGAAAAGGGGATGTCTTTCTCCCAGTACGCCTCGCGCCATGCCGTTAGCGAAAGTGGGAATACTCAGAGCCTCTATCAGGGCTCGTATTTGAGAAGCATAGGGCGAAAAGAGTATTTGGCTTCCTACCAGGAGAACGGGACGCTCAGCGCTTTTTAGAATCTCCAAAGCGGCTTTTACCTCCTCCTCTGGTGCTTCAAAGGGCTCTATTTCGGAGGCTATTTCTTCGTTCTCAGCGCTGGCTTTATCAAAAAGAATATCCATCGGACACTCTAAAAACACCGGCCCCATTACTCCTGTCGTAGCTGCTGTAAAAGCTCGTTTGAGGTACTCTGGAATAGCCTTAGGGGAAGGCACTTGAACAGACCACTTTGTAATGGGCTTGAGCACAGAGACGTGGTCCATCTCTTGGAGAGCCCCTTTTCCGATAGTGGGCAAGGCTGCCTGTCCCCCAATCACTATCATGGGAGTTTGTGAGCGCCAGGCATTAGCTACGGCGGTTACGACATTCATCACGCCGGGGCCAGCGGTTACGGCGCACACGCCTATTTTGCGAGTGAGGCGGGCTGCTGCCTCTGCCGCAAATCCAGCAGCTTGTTCATGACGAAAGTCTATCACTGGCACCCCTACATCAGCACACCCCTCGTATATCTCCATGATGTGTCCTCCTGACAGAGTGAAAAGATGCGTCATTCCCATCTCTTTCAGGAGGCGAGCCATGAGGCGACCGCCTGTACTCATGTAGCAAAGGTAAGTAGCGGCTCAGTAGCCCAAATTCATTAGCTGTCTATTCTGTACATAGCTGGCGCGCCTGCCTGAAAATCTCTATCCATGCCTCCCACCGAAGGCGCCCCGTGCGGGTGTTTTGCTGACTCGGATGATAGGAAGCAAGAATTGTAATGGACTCCACCGAATGCTGCTTCCCATGACCAAAAGGCGGAAACTTCGCATTGGGAAAAAGACGAGCTACTTGTTTGTAGGCGATATGTCCAAGCGGAAGTATTACGCGCAGCGTAGGCTTCAAGAGCTGAAACTCCATGGAGAGGTAAGGAAAACAAGCTGCTAACTCAGTAGGAAGGGGTCTATTTTCAGGAGGGGCGCAGCGGGCCGCAGCAGAGATGTAGGCCCCCTCCAAAAGTAGTCCATCTTCTTTATGAAAGCTATCAGGCTGATTGGCAAATCCTGTCTCGTATAATGCCCGATATAGCCAGTCGCCGGAGCTATCGCCAGTGAACATTCGTCCTGTTCGGTTTGCTCCGTGAGCTGCTGGCGCCAGGCCGACCACCCATAGCCGAGCGGCTAAATCTCCGAAGCCAGGGACAGGCTTAGACCAATACTGCCAGGCTTTGTACCGCGGAGGGGGGCGCAGACCAATACTTTCCCTATAGGAAACGAGTCGGGGACAGCGCTTGCAGCTAATGATGCTTTCCGTCAGCTTTTCCCACACAATGCCTCATAGAGTATGCCGGCTCCAGTCAAAAATCCCCATTCGGAGAAGGTAGATATACCCTACCCCTAAGATAGCCGTGAAGGATACAAAAATCCCCAGTGCCCATACGGGGTCCTCTCGGAAAAAAGTAACCCATGGATACAAAAGCGCCACTTCTACATCAAAGACCGTAAAAAGCATAGCCACCTTATAGTAATGGACTGAGAAGCGCTGGCGAGTTGTTCCGACAGGGTCCATTCCACTTTCATACGGAATCATCTTCTGGGGAGTGGGGCGGCGGGGCCCCAAAAGAGTTGGCGCATAGACGAGAACTATTCCCACAATAGCCCCCAGCCCTAAGAGAACTATTCCCCCGAGATAGGCTTCCAGCATAAGGCAAAGGTACTTTTATCGGAGCACCGTAACCGTCCCTACCCGCTGAAGGCTCTGACCTGAAAAAAGCCGAGCCTCAAATACGAAAGTATATGCATCCTCTGGCACGAATTCCCCCGCTGCATTGCGTCCGTCCCATTGCGGAGTTCCTACAATTTCCCTCACCAAGATTCCCCAGCGTGAATAGATTCGTAGCCGGCTCCATTCCAAAGGAGGTGCTACAATGAGAAAAACATCGTTGATGCCGTCTCCATTTGGGGAAAATGCAGTAGGTACAAATATCCCTGAAAATGGGCGCACATAAATTATGCGCGTGAAGGTATCTAAGCATCCTTCGGGGCTCCGAGCGATAAGGGTAACGTTGTAAAAAGTGTCCCGGGGAAAGCTATAGCTTAGAGTAGGCGTGGGAGGAAAGGGGGTAGTTCCTATGAGCCATTGCCATACAGAGCCGCCGCGTGAGCTGTCTATAAAGGTTACAGGCTGCCCAACTTCCACAGAATCAGGCGGCACTGCTACGAAGTAAGCCGTCGGCAGCGGATACACATGTAGGACAAAAGGCTCGCTATTTATAGTGCCGCAGGCTTGGGTGACCTGAACAAAGTAGGTACCAGGCTGAGAGACAATAAGAACAGAATCATTTGCTCCTATGATAGGAAGCCCTTCATAAAACCATTGATAGCTTAGGGCAGGGGAAGCTACCAGACGCAGGCTATCTCCTCTACAGATTCCCTGAGGAGAGGCAGGGGAGATGCTTACCGAAGGGGCTGGCAGCCCCCGCACTTCTACGGCAGAACTGGTAGCTGTGCATCCAAAAGTGTTAGTGGCGGTTACAGTATAGGTGCCAGGTCCGTAGACCCATGCGCTGGTACCTTGAGGGCCGTGGCTCCATGTATAGGTCCAGCCTGCGACGGGATTCTCTACGAATAAGTGTAGAGAGTCTCCCGGACAGAGGTCATGGGGTCCGGGCGGGATTATGGCTACCCGTGGATGCCGCACCGCTAAGGCAAAAGGAGTCGGAGAAAAAGCAGCGATTTCCTGGATCATCCAGCTGAATCCATTGGCAGTATTTACGTTGCCCCCTACGCTATCCCACTGCATGCCCCTCCAGTGAGCAACTGCATCGTAGTTTCCATCCTGTGCCGGGTCAAAAGCTATCTCTAAAATTCCCCCACCAGGCCCAGAAAGGTGGTGAAAGAAATCAGGATTGATAAGGCACAAGCGGTTATCGCGTCGTGAGCGGTCGTATCCTTCGTTTGTAGCGTCAGTGGCGGCAAACCGTCCCGCATACTCCCCAGAAGCCGCAGGAGTAATATAAATAGGACGATACCGAAGCACCGGCAGCGAATCTCCTAAAGGGAAAAGGTACCTTCCTCCAGCTATGCAAGCTCTTTCTAAAGCTCCACCTAAGCTTGATTTTACAAATCCAGAGCTGCGTACGATAGACCCTACTGCTGGGTTCCGATGATAGAGGGTATCTGCATGGGTGTGTAGCATATGATCCCCTAAGTCAAGCCATTGCCGCACGTAGGCAGAGAGAGCCAGATTTTTACTGGAGGTTCCACGCAGCTCCAGCGTGTCAAAGTGAATCGGGTCTGTCCCTGTGATCCATTGATAGCCGCCCCTAAGCTGGACCTTACCAGGTGCTACCGGGGCACCGTTAGGGAAGGTCGCCAAAAACATCTCATTTCCTGCTTGATTGTCGAGCGTGTCGGTGATAAAGACAGCTCCTGACTGGTACCACCGCCCTCCGTTTCTATTGGTGACGCTGCCTATGACGCTGACAATAGTTGTGGGCTCCACCCGAATCACTTCTCCCCAGTTGCTCAAAGTTTGAGCTCCCCCCCCTTCGCTCAGGAGGAGCAGCATAAGCCCAAGTTCCGCAAGCCATTCCCTACGCCATAGGCTTCCGTACATCTACAAGCAAATATACGCTTCGGCAAGAATTCAGGCTCGTTATGGGCAAGGGAGGGGATAAGTAGGTAAAGGGCGCTTGATAAAAGGAAGCGGACGATTTAGCACACCTACTAATTTCCTATAAGGAATCCGAGGAAGCCCATCAGATACCGGCTTTTGACGCAGATATCGGCGAAAGTCTCGGTGAGCCTGTACTACAGCCCAGAGGTGTTTCACCCCTCCACGCAGGAGAAGGTATAAAGCCGCCGGCATGTCTAAAATCATTCGCCACAGCACGCGCCAGCGCCGCTCAGAAAAGGGAAGGTTCTCCCACAGAAGGTAAAGGCTATTGCGGAAGTTATAGTAAGTCTTTTGAGGACTACTCTGCGCCAAGCTACCTCCCCCTACATGATAAACTATACTACGAGGCTCGTAGGCGATCATCCAGCCAGCTCTATTGAGCCTCCAGCAGAGGTCTATTTCCTCCATGTGCATGAAGTAGTAGGGTTTGAACAAAAGCCCTCCAAGGTCCTGCCAGATGGCTTGGGTGCGTATCACAAAGGCGGCTCCCCCTGCCCAGAAGATACGGCTGAATTCTTCGTATTGTCCTTTATCTATTTCTCCGCGCCCCCTGCAGGTAGGGTATCCCCAAGCATCCATTAGCCCACCAGCGGCTCCTGCGTACTCAAAGGCTTCTCGGTGAGCCCATGCTCGGATTTTTGGTTGAATCGCCCCTATCGTAGGGCATGCTTCCATGCGCTCTATCAGAGGAGACAGCCAGCCAGGAGTTACCTCAACATCACTATTGAGAAGGGCTATGTACGGTACCTTATCCCCGTACTCTGCAAAGAACCTTTGATAACCTCCAGCATAACCTTCATTTTTCTCATAACGAACCGTCTTTACTTGGGGAAACTGCTCCGCTATCCACTGATAGATAGGGGGAGTGCTGGCATTATCTATGACCCATACGGTAAAGTCTGGATACTCTGTGCGGAGGAGCGTGGGCAAGAAAGCTTCTAACCACTTTTTTCCTCCATGGGCTAATACGGCAATGTAGATGTGGGGAAGCAACTCGTCTTATTTCTGACTCAGAAGGGTAGAGAGGATATTCACAGCAGGAATGTCGTGAGGCAGGTCGCGCTGGGCTTCTTTGAGAGATTTCTGGGCTTCGGAGATGCGTCCCAAGCGGTAATACAAGGCAGCTTGGGTGAGATAGCCTACGCCAGTGGGGTCCTTTTTGGTGGAAAAAGTAACCCACTGGATAGTTTCTGGTGGGGGGGCTTCCCAGTTCAGCAAGGCATAGGCAGCGAGCCATAAGGTCTGCTGGGGAGTGAGCTTTTGCTGCTGGTATAGCTTGTGATGCAGGGTGTGAAGGGCGGCTTCTTTTTGGCCTCGGCGCCATGCACTAAGTGCTCGTAGCACTTCTTCCGCGACACTTCCGCCAGCTGTACCCTCCACTGGCTCCGTGTCTATACGAGCAAGTTTAGCCTCAAAACTCGTATCCCATGTTTGCCGAGTCAGATCAGAAAAGAAGACCTTATACTGCTCCCGAAAGCTCTCCCAGCTGGGCTGCGAAGCTGGACGAGACTTAGCATACTGTTCAGAATATCGCCGCAGGATATTGAGAAAAGTAGGTGCATCCGCATAACCTATATGCCGTCCTATTTCATTTCCTTGCGGGTCTAAGAAAACTATCGTAGGGTATGCGCGTATCCGATATTGGTCTGCGAGCCGAACGCCATCCCCCTTCTCTGCATCCACCCGATAAGCGAGGTAGTTTTTCTCCACATAGTCTCCTACTTCCGGGTTAGAAAAGGTATATCGTTCCAACATCTTACATGGGCCGCACCATACGGTGTAAAAATCTACAAATATCGGCCTCTTTTGCTTCTGAGCCTCTGAAAGCAGAGCTTGCCATGAGCCCTGAAAAAAACGAACGCCTCCCCCCTGTGCAAATAACCACGCCGCCCAAGCTACCAACCATATTCGCATGCAGCAAAGGTATCAAACTAAAATCTATTAGCTACTCGCCCTGAAGAGAGGGGCTCTTTGGGGTTTCAGCTGCATTCCGTAGCATCGCGGGAAAAGGGCCCGCCTATTTCCCTCCTTCAAAGTAGAAGACCTTATAGCCATAGAGAGGAAGTATAGCAAAAAGCATCGGGCTGATCCAATTCGGCATTTCTGGCTTATCATGTGGATAAGTTGGACTTTATGCCCGTAGCGAAGGGGTCGGAGATGTTAAAGAATTCCTTACCTTCGCTTGAAACCTAAAACTATCAGCATATGAGCAAGCGGTATGAAGAACTGGAAAAGCTCGTTGGCGAGCTGATGACAGATTTGCGTAAATTCTACGATGATGGAAACAAAGCTGCCGGTACTCGGGCTCGTAAGGCTTTGCTAATGCTCAAAAATTGGTCCCACGAGGTGCGCAAGGAGATTTCAGCGCTTCGGGCCTCTGGAGAAGCCCAAAAAGAAGCCAAAGGAGAGGCGAAGTCTAAATCCGCGTCCAAGCCTGCGGCTAAAAAAGCTCCTCCCAAGAAGAAGTAGCTGCTCCACTTCGCCGAGAAGTTTTACCTTTGCAGCGCTTCGCCCCGTTCGTCTAGCCCGGTTAGGACACCTCTCTTTCAAGGAGGAAACAGGGGTTCAAATCCCCTACGGGGTACGAAGGCTGCGGAGTAGCCGCATAAGAAGCGGCGGTCCCTCGTATATGAAGCCAGTGTAAACCTCTATCAGTTGAGCCCCTGCGTGCATAGCTTGATGCATATCTTCTGGGGAGAAAATCCCTCCTACCCCGATGATAGGCAGCCCGAAAGGTCTGAGCAGGCTAATCAAACGCTGACGCAGAGGCCTCAGGGGTAATCCACTTATTCCACCGGGTCCTAAGGCAGGGTACTGAATCTGCGTGGTAGTATTTCCTGCAACGAAGCCAGCGATGCCCGTCTCTTGAGCAGTCGTACCGATGGCGGCAATCTCTTCTTCTGAGAGGTCAGGGGATAGCTTGAGTAAAAGGGGTTTTTGAGAGGTATTATGCCGTTGTATAGCCTCTATGAGGGGGAGAAGGGCTTCTCGGCTCTGCAGCTGTCGTAAGCCGGGTGTATTAGGAGAGCTTACATTGATGACGAAAAAGTCTCCTAAGTCTCGCAGTATTTGGAAAGCATTAGCGTAATCTTGGGGGGCTTCGGTGAGGGCGGTATCGCGATTCTTGCCGATGTTTATTCCAATGATAAGGTGAGGGGGGCGCTTTTCTAAGCGACGAGCGATTGCTATCGCTCCATCGTTATTGAAGCCCATGCGATTGAGGAGAGCTTTTTCTTTGGGAAGCCGAAAAAGGCGGGGACGAGGATTGCCCGGCTGAGGGCGCGGCGTTACCGTACCTATCTCCACGAAGGCGAAGCCTATGTGTGCCCATAGGCGAAGTAGCTCTGCATTTTTGTCCAATCCGGCTGCCAAACCTATAGGATGGGGAAATCTAATATCCCAGAGTTCTATGGGAGCTACTTCAGGTGGCTGTTTAGTCCATATGCCCATCCAGTCTAAGAGCTTCCCTCCCCAGAAAGTTAGCTGATGAGCGGTCTCTGGGGGTAGAAGGAATAAAGTAGAGCGTATGACGGACCACACCCTCAAAAGTAAGGTAGAACAAAGCGTCGCCGATATTTGTTTTTCATTTAGTTATGAAGAGGAGAAAGTTGATACTCGGCGTAACCTTGTTGGTTGCGTTGGCACGGGCGCAGAACGCTTATGTCCAGCTTATTCATGCTGTGGCCGATGTGGTAGGGGTGTCATGGCCTTTCGTTTTGGACAGCGTTGATATCTATCTTTCTACGGATGGGGGAAATAGCTGGACGTTAGCAATCCCTGATTTTAAGTTTCGGCAGGCGACTCCATACATTCCCATTCCAGCAAACTCTTTCACTGTGAAAGCTGCCATCGCGCCTGGAAACTCTTCAGGGCCAGCGGATATTCTCCCCATACCCCCGTACGACATTCCTCCCTTGCCTGCTAACTCATACAATGTAGGAGTAGTGGCTGGCACCATAGATTTCGCCACCTCCCAAGTGAATGTGGACATCTACTACTACAATAACGCCCGCAATGCCGCTCAGAATAGCAATCAGTTTGACTTTATTGTATTCCATGGAGCTCCTCAGCTGGGCACGGTAGGAGTATATCTTGCTTGGGATAGGCCCGCTACGGCTTCGGCTTATCAGCCAGATTTCACTTTACAGCGATATGGGTACAGTTCAAGCTACACAAGCCTCTCCCTTGATAACCTTATTGTGTTAGACACTACACCCGCCAATCCCAACGATATTCTTCCGATAGGTTTTTATGTGCCTAACCCTAACCCTGCACTATTAGGACAAGCAGGGGTGATTTTTGCCTCAGGCTATATTGGAAGCGCTGATCCCCGAAAAGCTTTTGGACTTCATCTGGCGCTTTCTAACGGTTCCGTTCTCTCTCTATCTAATCAGCCGCAGGTGCGTCGCCTCCAGCTTATCCACAATGCAGCGGATCCCGCCTTGGCTCAAGTAGATATTCATGTAGGACAGGTGGGGCCGGATCCCATTCGGCTGAACTTCCGACAGGCCACCCCGACCTTCTTCTTAGCGGGGCCGTCGGGAGCTTCTGTCCCCATAATCCTTACAGGTCGGGGCCAGACAGCGCCTTTAGCTACGCTGAACGTCTCCATACCAGCGGCGGGACAGAATCATATTGTCTTTGCACAAGGGGTGCTCACTCCTTCAAGCTTTGCGGCGAATCCAAATGGTATTTCCACCGCTTTTCGCCTGCATGCCCTGAACAACACTAAGGGGTGGGCTCCGTCTGGGCAGTTTATTTTCATCCCCTTCCATGGGGTTACGGATGCACCGGCGGTGGATGTGTATGCAGGAAGTACGCCTTTAGCGACGGATATCAAGTATTTAGAGGCTGATCCAGAGGTCATCTTGCCGGCGGGGACTGCGGCGACGGTAGAAGTGCGTCCGTCAGGCCAGGCTACGCCGGTGGCTTCCTTTTCTCTTTCCAGTGCGCAGTCTCAAAGTGGGAAAGGCACAGTCATTTTTGCCAGCGGCTTTCTCAACCCAAGTGCTAATCAAAATGGCCCCTCTTTTGGGCTGTTCATTGCTTATCCGGAGGGTGATGTGCAGCCGCTCAGTTTTGTTACGGGGGTGCTCAGTTCTACAGGCTTAGCTGGCGTGCGCTTGAGTGAAAATCCTAATCCTTATGGGCAGTGGAAGCTTTCCCTTGAGGCTGCCCTTCCAGGCGAGATACCCTATACGCTTACCACCTTGTCAGGGGAGGTGCAGCGGAAAGGAAGCTTTGCAATTCCTGGCCCGGGCACATGGGTGTATGAGCTGAACGTTCCAGAGCTTCCCGCAGGTATTTACCTTTTCCAAATAGGGGGACAAGTTCTGCGTCTGGTGCGACTCTAAGAGATCAGACCTGATGGGAGAGAGGGGGCTTCACACGAACTGTGAAGCCCCCTTCAGTTTTGCTGGGTAGGAGTAAAAGGAGATTTGTACCTTTGAAGAAGTTTTGTTTTTGTCTGGTATGCGTGCCCTCCTGGGAAATGCGGTAGTTGCGGTAATCGCAAGCCTAACGACCTGGTGGCTTGTACGAAAGAAAGACCCTGTGATGCCTTCTCCTCTACCGCCTTCCCTTTACCTTCAGCCAGCTCGGTGGGAGATACATCCTCCTGTGGATTTTACGATTGCGGCTCAGATCGCGATGCCGGCGGTGGTACATATTCGTACTCAGACGAAGTCTGAGCTTCCGCCATTTCATCGCTTCTTTTTTGATGATGAGGGGGAAGGGGGCTTTTTCCCCGGTAGCGGTTCAGGAGTTATCATTAGCCCAGATGGCTACATCGTTACCTGTAATCATGTGATAGAGAATGCCTCTCGTATTCAAGTTACGCTCTATGATAACCGTTCTTTCCGAGCGAGCGTAGTAGGTGCTGACCCCTCTACGGATATTGCTCTTCTGAAGATAGATGCGAATAATCTGCCTTTCATGGAATTTGGGGATTCGGATCAGCTGCGGGTGGGGGACTGGGTGCTGGCTGTGGGCAATCCGTTCAATCTTACTTCAACAGTAACAGCAGGTATCGTCAGTGCAAAGGGACGGACGCTTGGCCTACTTCGCGAGAAATTTCGGGTGGAGTCTTTCATCCAGACTGATGCTGCCGTCAACCCTGGCAATAGCGGCGGAGCTTTAGTAAATCTGGAAGGAAAACTTGTGGGTATCAACACGGCGATAGCTTCTATGACGGGAACTTTCGCTGGGTACTCTTTCGCTGTGCCTGCCAGTATCGCTCAGAAAGTCGTAGAAGACCTTCGTAAGTATGGTAAGGTTCAACGGGCGCTTCTGGGGGTGATGGTGGAAAATCTCACTTCAGAGCGGCAAAGTGAGCTGGAGGTCCCTGTTTCCCAGGGTGCTTATGTGAGCGATGTATATGGAGGGAGTGCTGCCGAAGAGGCAGGCCTCAAGGCAGGTGATGTGATTGTAGAAATAGATGGGAAGCCAGTGCATAGTGCTTCTGAACTGACGGAGCTGGTGGCTCGTCATCGCCCTGGGGATCAGATTAAGATCACTTACTATCGCGGGAATAAGCGGATGCAGACCACTGCTCGGCTGAAAGGACGGTCTTCAGATGAAAATAGCCCAAGGGCGGAGGCAGGAACGCTGCTTCCAGCATTAGGGGCCCGAGTTCGCCCCCTTACGGCTGAGGAGAAGAGCGCCCTCGGCGTAAATAACGGGCTCAAGGTAATAGACCTCTCCCCGGGGCCTCTCATGGAGGCGGGGATGCGTACAGGATTCGTGATTACAGCTATAGACCGCAAGCCTGTCGCTACGCCAGAAGAAGCTGAGGCTATCTTGAGAAACTTGCAAGGGGGCGTTCTGATAGAGGGGCTTTATCGTAAGGGAGAAAAAGCCTATTATGCCATTTCTACCGATTAGGCTGAGTCTATGACGGATACCAGCTACCTTTTTCGGGCAGATCCGGCTTATATAGAGGCTCTGCTGGAACGATATAAAACGGATCCTCAAAGCCTTCCTACTGATTGGCAGCGGTTTTTTGAGGGGTATTTTGCTGCGCTGGGAAATGGAGAGATAAAAGCTCCGCCAGTTTCTCCTTCTGCGGCAGAGGCTCGTCGCATAGAGAAAGAGACGGGGGTCATGCTCCTAATTGCTGCTTATCGCAATCGTGGTCATCTCTATGCACGAATCAATCCCCTCGCAGAATATCATGATTGGGAGAAGAAGTTAGACGAGGCATTTCCCTTAGAGGAATTCGGGTTAGATGCCTCGGACCTGGACGAGGTTTTTCAAGCAGGGAAGCAAGTAGGGATAGGCCCGGCGACCCTGCGAGAAATCATAGCGCATTTGCGCCGAGTGTATTGTTCTACGATTGGAATTGAGTATCGTTACATCCGCATTCCAGAAATTCTGAAGTGGTTTGAGGAAAGGCTTGAGAAGCCTGAAAATCTTCCGAGATTTTCGCCAGAAGAGAAAAAGACCATCCTTCAGTGGTTATGTAATGCGACGACCTTTGAGCGATTTCTTCACAGGAAATTTGTGGGACAGAAGCGCTTCTCTTTGGAGGGGAATGAGACGATTATTCCAGCGCTTTATGAACTGGTAGAGAAAGGAGCCTTACTGGGTATAGAAGAGTTCGTGTTTGGTATGGCTCATCGGGGACGACTCAATGTCCTGACCAATATCA
>JANXDD010000080.1 GCA_025059915.1 Bacteroidia bacterium
ACCCCGAGTAGGATGGGCCAGCTTAGTAAGCTCCCACTTCTCTCAAAACTTCTTGCACTTTCTGGTGAGCGTAATGGTTACCTGCTAAAATGCTATTGCCGAAAAGGTAATTTTCTCCTCCCGAGAAATCAGTTACGACTCCCCCCGCTTCCTTCACCAGCAGGGCTCCTGCGGCGACATCCCATGGATTCAGGTCCATTTCAAAAAAAGCATCTAGGCGTCCCGCTGCTACATAGGCTAAGTCCAAAGCCGCTGACCCCAATCGGCGCAGTCCTCCAAATCGCCGCATCACCTCATTGAGAGCGCGGAAGTAGCGTTCTGCCCTTTCAGGGTCCTTGTACATAAAGCCTGTAACAATCAGGAGCTTGTCAGGGTCGGCGGTGGAGCTCACTTGGAGAGGCTCTTTTTCTCGGTATGCTCCGCCTCCACGCACTGCCCAGAAAACTTCGTCTTGGGGCACAGCATAAACTACTCCTAAAATCGGGGCTCTGTGATGTAGAAGCGCTACACTGATTCCGAAAAGAGGGATTCCATGAACGAAGTTTTTCGTGCCGTCCAGCGGGTCTATCACCCAGAGGAGTTCTTTTTCTTGGTCTCTGTTGCCTCCCTCTTCTAAGATAAAGCCTGCTTCGGGGAGAAGGCGGGCGCAGTGCTCAAGCAAAAGCTGCTCTGCGTGGCGGTCTACATAGGAGACAGGGTCCCGGGCAGTTTTGTATTCAGTATCGGACCGACTGAAGCTATAAAACCTTTCTCGGAGGTAGGCACCTACTTCTCGGATAGCGGAGAGAAGCGCAGGGAGCGATACCACCGTATCCACCATACGATGAGCGCAAAAGTACTTACCCCTATCCACCCTATTTCACCCCAGCGATAGTAAAGTGTAGCAGGCTTCTGGGGAGAAAGGATACCTTCTATGCGTCCAATGCGATGATAGCCGAGGTCAGTTATGCGGGCTCCAGAGGAGGACAAAAGAGCAGAAACGCCTGTATTTGCGCTGCGGACTGCGGGCGTTCCCAGGGCATCAGCCGTGAGTTGTCCGTAAGTAAGATGCTGCCAGTAGCCAGAGCTTTTTTTCCACCAGCCGTCATTTGTGATGATAGCTATGAGAGCGGGTCTGTTGGGGAGCCGTTTCCGAAGGTCATGCATAAAAATGCTCTCGTAGCATATAGCTACTGTCAAGGGAAGCTCATCAGGATAGAGGGAAAGAGCCTCTTGCCGAGAAGGCTTGCCAAAGTTTCCAAAGCCGCCCCCTAAGTCTATTTGCCACTTCCTAAGAAAAGTAAATACCTCTAAGTAGGGCACTCGTTCTACAAACGGTACTAAACGCGACTTGATATGCAGCTGCACCGTGTCAGGACGCAGAAGAAGGGCAGCATTGTAGGTTTCATACCCGCCCCCTTCTGGAGAAGGATAAGCAGAGGGAGATAGAGCACTTCCCGGCGGGAAATACTTATAGCCTACGATACCAATCAGTAGATTTACTTTATGCCTTTGAACATACTCCTTGAAAGGAATCAAAAACGGTTCTCTCTCCCAAGCGTCTATGCTTACACTGGTAGGGATGGCTGTCTCAGGTAGGACTATTAGGGCACCTTGGGGGGGAGAGTGGGGGAGCAAAGAGAGAAGCCTTTGCACTTGTTCTGAAGGAGGGAATTCGGCAAACTTGGCATAGGGGTCTATGTCTGGCTGGATTGCATATACATGACGGGGGGGCGCTGTTTCGGTAGGAAAATGTAGGAGAAAGCTGAGGGCAGGTGAGCCAAAGCCCCAGAGGACAAATGCGGTGAGAAGACGCATGTGAAGAAGGGCAGCGCCCATTAAGCTCCACACCGACAGCCCTACTACGCCGAAAATTCCTACCATGTTTCGCCAGTAGCTCCACTCGCTCCAGGCAAATCCCAGATTGAGCCAGCTCCATGTAAGCTCCCACCTAAAATGAAGAGCTTCAAATAGGCCCCATAAGGGAATGAATAGAAGCACTGAAGAAGAGGTGCTATGGGGCACTTTCTTTACTTTCTCTACTGCTTTTCTCAACTGGCGCCATATGAAAAATGGCAAGAGCATGAGAAGGGGATTAGCAAGGATGGCGGCTGCGCCCGCCGCTAAGCTGAGAATTGCTTCTTGGAGGTTGGGGGCGCTCAGGGCGGTTAGCATGAGCCAGTAGCAGCCGATAAAATTCCATATCAGTAGAGCTAAGTACAAGAGCCTGTAGGGGCGTTCTCGCTGCGCCAGTCCCCACAATAAAGGAAAAGCCATCCAAATGCCCCAGGGAAGGGACGCAGGAGGAAAAGCTATACCTAATATCAGCCCTGCAAGAGCGGCGCTAAGTTTGGGCTTCTCGGTAGGAAGCGCCTGCCACCACGAGAACCACTTCGCCGCGGGGCGGATGAGCTTCGTAGTAAGCATGGAGCTGGGCTAAGGTACCGCGCTGGATTTCTTCATGGATTTTTGTCAGCTCACGGGCGACGCAGGCCCATCGTTCTGGTCCGAGGGTTTGCTGGAGGTAAGCTAATGTGCCTACCAAACGCTGCGGCGATTCATACCAAATCACCGTTCGTTCCTCCAGAAGAAATTGCTGAATATATTTATCCCGCCCCCTTCTGGGGAAAAATCCCTCAAATACAAATCGGTCTGAAGGTAGCCCGCTCGCAATCAAAGCAGTAAGAAATGCACTGGGACCCGGTAGAACATGCACGGGCACCTTTCGCCGATGAGCCTCTCGGATAGGAAGGAAGCCGGGGTCAGAGATTCCCGGCATGCCGCTGTCTGTGAGAAGCCCTACTTTCCAGTTTTCTCTAATAGCTTCTGCGAAGAGGCGCTCTACTGCCGTATGTTCATTCCATGCATGAAGGGAACGCAGCACCTTGCGGGGAATATCATAATGCCTGAGTAGCTTCAAGCTTTGACGAGTGTCTTCGCACCATAAGACGTCCATTTGGCGCAAAACATAAACACTCCGATAGGTTAAGTCTTCAAGGTTACCTATCGGAGTGGGGATAACCCAGAGCCCCTGCACTAAGCCTTACTCATGCTTTTTTCTTTTGCCGTGCAGCCGCAGCTTTGGAAGGTGCTTTTCCTTCCGAGGCAGCTTTGCCGTTGCGAGACTTAGAGGTTCCACTTGCTATTGTGGGCAGAGGGACCCCTCGTTGAATAGGCTCTTCCAGAACAATTTGTACCTCCATCTTTTCTGCTTTTAGGGCTTGTTGCAAGCTCTGAAGGAGCTGATGAAGGTCATTCACGCTACCCAGGTAAGCATGGGCTAAGACATTCAGCTCTCCTGTGAGAACATATACAGCGCTTACCGCTGGATAGCTTTCCAGCACCTTCACCGCGGCTGCTGTATCAGGAACCTGTAGCCATATCATGACAGAAAAGGAATAACCCAATTTCTGAGGGTCTAAAACGAGCCGGGCTCCTTTGATGATGCCGAGTTCCTTTAGGCGGTTGACGCGCAGGTAGAGGGTACCGATAGATACGCCCAGCGTATCCTTGATTTTAGCATAGGATTGGGTAGGGTTCCCGGAGAGAATGTTCAGTAAGCGAACGTCCAGTTCGTCTATAGTTTGCTTGCGCTTTTTCATAGTGGCTTTGAGTTTTTATCCTATAAACAAAAATTCCGAGCGCAAAGTTACAAACTTTCGGTGATTAGACTTTTTGTGAAAGCTCCCCCGAAAAAGTCGCTAAGGTGCGAATGCCTCCCTGCTGCATTCGTATTCATATATGGAGTTCTACTTAGCTTTGCCGTATGTTTCCCCTCATTTCACCGACGCTAAAGAGTAATCTCACAGACTTTATTTATGCGAATCTTCCTGTCTCAGAGCTCATAGAACATACCTTGCGAGCTGGGCAAGGGGCCTTAGCAGACAATGGGGCTTTGGTAGTTTCTACGGGTGAATTTACGGGGAGAGCTCCTAAGGACAAGTTCATTGTAAAAGATGAATTCACAGAATCCCTTATATGGTGGGGAGAAGTGAATGCTCCTCTCTCGGCGGAACGGTTTGAGTGGTTATATCAGCGGATGCGCGCTTACATGCAGAATAAAACGCTCTATCTCAGAGATGTATATGCAGTTGCTCGTCCCGATTATCGCATACGGCTGCGGGTCGTGAATGAACTTCCATGGCATAATCTATTTGTGCGAAATCTTTTCCTTGAGCCTACAGCAGAAGAGCGTGAAACTTTTGAGCCAGATTATCTCATGATAGTCTTACCTGGCTTTCGGGCAGAGCCTAAGATAGATGGGACTCGCCAGCATAACTTCACTATTCTCAACCTTACGCGACGGCTTATCCTTATCGGCGGTACCGCATATGCAGGGGAGATGAAGAAAAGCATTTTTACCCTTCTCAATTATCTCCTTCCTCAGCGCGGGGTGATGTCTATGCACTGCTCAGCAAATGTCGGTCCGGAGGGGGATGTGGCACTATTTTTTGGGCTCTCTGGCACAGGGAAAACGACTCTTTCTGCAGACCCGGAGCGGCGCCTCATCGGAGATGATGAACATGGCTGGGACGATGAAGGGATATTCAACTTTGAGGGGGGATGTTATGCGAAATGTATCAATCTCTCCGCTGAAAAAGAGCCCCAAATCTGGGCAGCCATCCGCTACGGCACCGTCGTAGAAAATGTAACTTTCTACCCCGAGACTCGTACGATAAACTTTGACGATGCCTCTATTACGGAAAACACGCGGGCTGCTTATCCGCTCTCATATATCCCTGGGGCAGTGATACCTTCTGTAGGCGGGCATCCTAAGCATATCTTCCTTTTGACCGCCGATGCTTTTGGGGTTTTACCTCCGATAGCTCGCCTTACGAAAGCGCAGACCATGTATCATTTTCTCTCTGGCTATACAGCGAAAGTTGCTGGCACAGAGGCAGGTATAAAAGAGCCCCAAGCCACTTTTTCAGCATGCTTTGGTCAGGCGTTTCTTCCTCTTCATCCTACGCGATATGCGGAGCTTTTTGGAGAAAAAATCGCTCGCCACGATGTGCGGGTGTGGCTGGTCAATACTGGCTGGACTGGAGGACCCTACGGTGTAGGCAAACGAATGCCCCTACCCTATACACGGATGATAATACGAGCCGCTCTAAAAGGAGAGCTGGAAGATGTGCCGTATTACACTGAGCCTGTTTTTGGACTGGCTATTCCTACCGTGGTGCCAGGTGTTCCCAGCGAATACCTCATTCCTCGTAATACATGGCCTGATCCTCATCAATATGATAGGCAGGCGGCACATCTGGCTCGGCTTTTCCGCCAGAATTTTGAAAAGTATGCAGATTTTGCCTCTGAGGAAATTAAGAGTGCGCAGCCTAATCCTGAGGCAGTGGTAGTGTCATGAGCCTCTCTGAGGCTATTCGTATCGTCGGAGCCCGACAGAATACCCTTAAGAACCTCACTGTTGAGATTCCACGGCATAAGCTCACGGTCTTATGTGGCTGGAGCGGTTCAGGTAAGACTACACTGGCATTTGACACTCTATATGCGGAGGGATTTGGGGCTTATGTAGAGAGCTTGAGTACTTATGTGCGGCAGTTTTTGCCGCGCTTGCCTCGTCCTGCAGTAGATCGCATAGAAGGACTTGCGCCTGCTATTGCCCTTCAGCAGAACCGATTTACCGCTGGCTTCAATTCCACTGTGGCTACGCTAAGCGAGCTGTATCCTTATCTCCGCCTTCTTTTTGCGAAGGTAGGTCAGATTTTTTCTCCTATCAGCGGGGCGCCTGTAGAGCGATATACGATAGAAGAAGTAGTAGAATTTCTCCTTCAGCAGCCAGCGGGCACCGAAGTCCTCATCCTGCGCCCCCTGCAACCTGAAGGCGACTACCGCTCTGCTTTGGAAAAATTGGTAGAGACAGGCTACGATCGCTTCTATCAAGCCGATAGTGTGTATGAATGGCCTGACTATCCTCCTTCTTCTCAAGAGGTTTATGTCGTAGTTGATAGGGTCTTTATAGAGCCAGAGGAGGTGGAGCTGAGGGCTCGGATTACAGAGAGCATAGAAGAGGTTTGGTATGCGCATGGGCGGCGAGTCTGGGTGTGGATTCAAGGGAAAGGAGAATTTTTTTTCAGCGGAGAGCTGTATGCAGAAGGCTACACTTTTCGGGAGCCTACGCCCGAGCTTTTTAACTATTTCAGTTCTTATGGAGCCTGCCCGAAATGTCAGGGAAAAGGGCGTTCTTTAAGTCTCAAGGAATCTTTAGTCATTCCGGATCCAACTAAAAGTTTGGCGACGGGATTGGTGGCTCTGTGGGAGGCTATTCCAGAGATGGAGCCTTATCGCCGACAGTTTATTGAGGCAGCGGCAGAGAGGATTCCCCCGGAGCTTCCCTACTATCGCTATACTACTCAGCAGAAGCGGCTTCTATGGTGGGGAGACCCCTTGAAGGGGATAGTGGGGATTTTTGGAAGCTATGAGAGGATACTTCACTTGCCGCTGGAGCGGGAAAAGGCAGCTAAGCTTTTTTCCTTTCAGGGAGAGGGGCCTTGTCTCGTGTGTGAAGGAAGTCGCCTTCATCCGGACACTCAGTGGATTCGGGTAGCGGGGCTTTCTCTGCCGCAGGTCATGAGTTTGAGTTTGGGGGAGTTCAGTCAGTGGCTGGAGTCTATAAACCTTCCTGAGCCGCGGCGCTCTATAGCAGAGCCTCTTCTTCAGGAGCTGCGGCACAGGACAAGGCTCCTTTTAGAAGTGGGGCTGGAGTACCTCACTTTAGACCGAGCAGGAGAGACCCTCTCAGGTGGAGAGAGCCAACGGCTCCAACTGGCTACTGTACTGGGAGGACAGCTGACAGGAGCGATCTATGTTTTGGATGAGCCTACTATTGGGCTTCATCCGCGAGATACCCATCGCCTTTTGCAGCTTATTCGTCAGCTTCAGCAGATGCCTAATACAGTCGTCGTCGTAGAGCATGATGAGACTTTCATCCGGGAAGCTGACCACCTGGTGGAGCTGGGGCCCATGTCAGGGGATAAGGGGGGGGAAGTAGTATTTGCAGGCACCTTCAAGGAACTGATGAAGGCAAATACCCACACCGCCCGCTACTTTCAATCTCCTCGTCCTCCTCTGCGGACGGTTACCTTTTCTCCTCGGCATCCCTTTATTGAAGTAGAAGGGGTCTGCATGCACAACCTCAAAAATGTCTCTGTCTCTATTCCGTCGCAGGCTCTGACAGTGATTACTGGCGTCAGCGGCTCTGGCAAAACCACGCTGGCTATTCATTTTTTAGCCACCGTATTAGAGAAGTACCTCGTTCACAAGGGGTATAAAGACTCAAGGGGGCGAGAGGAACGTATGGTTGTTTCGCAAGAGGAGATTCGGCGATGGGTGGAGGGATGGGCTAAGCAAATCGTCCTTCCTAAGGGGGCGTTTGAGCGGGTGGAGATTCTTTCGCAGCAGCACCTTGTTCGGAATAGGCGCTCGGTTATTGCTACCGTAAGTGGAATATACGATGGAATTCGGGAACTTTTTGCTCAAGCCGCTAAGAAAGAAGGGTGGGATTATCCGGCGCGATTTTTCTCCTTCAATGTACCAGGGGGGCGCTGCGAAGTATGCGAAGGGGAGGGAGTAATCGTCAAATCCATGCAGTTTTTGGCGGATATACGATTGCCTTGTCCTGCTTGTGGGGGAAAACGATTTCAGCCTTTCATCTTAGAGGTGGAGCTGGGAGGGAAAAATATTAGTGAGATTCTTGACATGACGGTAGAGGAGGCCTTTGAGTTTTTTTCTTCTCTACCGCAGATATCGCAGGCGAGTCTGGAAGCCCTTCGCACAGCTCTCAATCCCCTCCTTACCTTGGGGCTGGGGTATCTGAAGCTGGGGCAGTCCACTGCTGAACTCTCTGGTGGAGAAGCTACCCGGCTCAAGCTCCTTCCCTATCTGCGAGCGCACTCGCTGAAAACTATCTTTTTCATAGATGAACCCACGACAGGATTGCACTTTGATGATGTGAAACGGTTAGTAGATGCTCTACGGCAGCTCCTCAAAAATGGTCATACGATCGTGGCTGTTGAGCATAATCTGGACTTTATTTCGCAGGCGGATTGGGTAATAGATTTGGGGCCTGAAGGGGGAGACAAGGGTGGGGAAGTTCTGTATCAAGGACCTGTGGCAAAGCTTTTAGAACACCCTACCAGTTATACGGCAGCAGCACTTCGGGAGTGGTATGCAAATCGGACTTTTTGAGGATAAAGAGTGGGAGCGGCTATATCCTTTTACTCGGCTGCGTCCTGTATGGCATCTATGGTGGGGTATGGACCGCCTCTCAGAGAAATGGCAGCGCTACTTTGGGTGGGAAGTAGTAGGATTTTTGCCTGCGCGGGCTTTTCTGCATAAGGCCTTTCCACCTGTCGTACCTTCAGCAGAACTTGTCTGGATAAATGCCCGCCTTCTGCCTTTGCGAGAAGAGCTTCGGCAGTGGATAGAGCAGCTTCCTCCTGAAAAGGCGTTCTTTACTCCAGAGGGCACCCCGGTAGCTTTTCGCTCCAAAAGGGGGCTGGAAGAGTTACAGGCTCCGTGGGAAAGATTGGGGTCAGAAGTCATTCCTTCTGAGGTACCGCTGACATGGCTGAAAGAGGTTACCGACCTCTTTGAGCTTTCTGGAGAAGTGATAGCAGCAGATTGGAAACACCTGCGTGAGCGCAGCAGTGAGCTACCGAAAACCCTTTCCGTGCGGGGACGAGATAATATCTTTTTCCATCCCACTGCGCGGGCTGGATTTGCAATCCTTGATGCGGAAAGCGGACCTATATGGATAGGCCCCCATGCGGAAATACAAGACGGGGCTATTCTCCAACACACTAATACCATCGGTCCGCACACGGTGATCATGCTTGGAGCCCGCCTTCGGACGCACAATAGTATCGGACCCTATTGTAAGGTCGGTGGCGAAATAGGGCAAAGCACATTTTTAGGCTACTCTAACAAAGCCCATGATGGATTTTTAGGGCATTCAGTAATAGGGGAGTGGTGCAATATCGGCGCTGGCTCTAATAGTTCTAATCTCAAAAATACCTACGGCCCTGTACGCCTCTACGACCCAGCGAAAGGGGCTTTACGGGAGACAGGGCTGCAATTCTGTGGGCTCATTATGGGAGATTATGCTCGGTGTGGAATTCAGACGGCATTTACTACGGGGTGCATGGTGGATATTTTTGCTAATGTAGTAGGTACTGGCTTTACGCCTAAGTATATTCCTCCCTTCTGGTGGGGAGAGGGGAGCTATTGGAGGATAGAGAAAGCTTTAGAGACTGCTCGGCGCATGAAAAGTCGTCGGGGACAGACCCTCTCGCCCGAAGAAGAAGAGCTTCTACGATACCATTACACGCAGCTGGTAGAAGTGTCGGGGGAAAAACATCATTCATAGCTTTCGGCTGGAGAGGGAAAATTGCGGGATTTCACATCCTGAATATACTGCTGGCATGCTGTAGTAACTATGGTCGCAAGGTCTGCGTAACGCCGTAAGAAACGCGGAGAAAATGCCTTATTCAGCCCCAGCATGTCATACAGCACGAGTACCTGCCCATCGCAATGCGGCCCCGCCCCAATCCCAATGGTAGGAATAGGAAGCTTTTCTGAGACTTCCTTTGCCAAAGAAGC
>JANXDD010000081.1 GCA_025059915.1 Bacteroidia bacterium
AAATGCCCGCGTTTCCCTTCTACCGGATGGGAATATTCTTGTCCTTGCCAATAAAGGCGTATATGCTCTAAGCGCTACAAATGGACAGCGCTTATGGGAGTGCTCTGCTTGTCAGCGATTTGCTCCTAATGAATGGGGACCAATAGGAGCTTATCCGCTGTGGGAAGCCGGTTCTCTTTTGAGCCTCTCACCCGATGTGCCTTCTGATAGCCTTCAGCGCATTATTTCATGGTGGAGCCTGCAGGGGTATCTTGTTTTGAATGCTACGAATGGGCGCGTGGTATTTGATAGCCGCAATAATGAAGGGTGGCAAGGCGTGTACGGCCGTGCTGTCCTCCCCTCCCAAGGGCTTCTGGTGATTTTTGGGATAGGTTCTAAAGACCCCGGCAAATTTCTAAGCCTTCAGACCTCTATCTTGGCTGCTTATGATGTGCGAACGGGGCAGCTCAAATGGCGCCGTCCTGCTGGGGATAAAGCAGCAGCTGAGCAGCTTCATAGTAACCTCGTCGCTTACGATGGGAAGATATACTTTCTTACAAATAGAGCTTTATACGCTGTAGATGCAGCGACGGGTAACACCCTCTGGCGTCACGAGATTGTCAAAGGGCTTAGTTTGCGTCCCACTACGGGTACTTACCTTTTCATAGATGAGGAGAAAGACTGGGTGGTAGCGTTTGGACGGGGACGGGTTACTGCTGTGCGCCGCTCTGATGGACAGCCTGTCTGGCAGAAGCCAATAAGCATCCCACGAGATAATATCCTCCATGCATTCAGCACAAGTCAGGGAATACTGCTTTTCACGGATGATGTCTCTCCCGGTTCTCCTGAGCGTCCTACTGGAAATAACATCTTCATGCCGCCGCTGGCTGTGCTTCTGAGTTATGAGAATGGAGCTAATGTGTGGGGCGAAAGGATTAGCACGCCAGGGCTTTTGGTGGGGTATATTCCCTTAGATGAGAATCGCTTGCTGTGCCTTTTCCAGCGGGAGCGGCTACAACGCAGCAATCTCCGCTCGCCAGCTGACAACTGGAAGGTGGAAGTAGATGTTTTAGACTTGCAGCGAGGGCGGTTTTTATTCAAGCGACCAATCTCACTCAAAGGGGCGCTCCTTCATGCGCAGACTGTCCCAGGAGGCTTCCTCGTACAGACTGTTCGGCGCCTGCAATACATTAGCGAAGAGGGACAAGTCCTATGGGAAAAGCCTATCAAGCGTCCATTTTCCCTTCCCTTTGCTGTGCGAGAAGCTGGCGGAACCTTTCAAGCCTTTCTGATAGATGAGACGGGGCAAGTGTTTCGCTGGGATGGGCCGCCTACGGAGCCTCGCCCCATTGGACAGAAGCTCACAGCTTTCCAGAACGACCCTCCCCAAGGCATCGCCTATGAACAGGGTAAGCTCTGGATATGGGGCGGCTCTACCTTGTATGCGATTGACCCTGAGGGAAAGGTAGAATGTGAGTTTGCTCGTCCTGTGCCTGCTCAGCCAGCGGCTCTGCGCCTATTGGGAGCTGCCATCTCTATCGCAGGATACGCAACCTCAGCGTATTTAGGGTATAAAGCGCTTCAGACGGTAGCCTATGAACCCGAGCGCTCATGGGATCGCCCAGATGTAGCTACCACCCTTAAAAAGGTGCTGACAGCTACAGCGTATAGCTTCGGAGCGTTGGGGGCGTATGTAATCGGGGAAGCTGCATGGACTGCGCTCGTAGAGGCTCGGCAAGCCCGTATGAAAGAAGTAGAGAATCTGGCCTTCCTCCTCGGTATGGAAAATAGCAAGGTTTTTCTCTACGCCATAGACAAGCTCTCTTGTGAAGTTAAGCTCCGACGAGAACTCGGTTCGCTGCCTCTTTTCATGAATCCCCAATATGAGTTAGATCCGATAGAGCGAAGGCTATTTGTGGTGGAGGAGCGTTCTCTTCATGCCTATGCCTTCTGAGGGAATGATAGAAGGGCGTGTTCTGTCCCCTACGCATGTTCCTCGGGCTCTGGTGATTCGGATAGAAGCGGCAGCAGAAAGTCCAGAGCAAAGTGAGGAGTATTTAGATGAGCTTCTCTTTCTCGTGCGCAGTGCTGGGTATGAGGTGGCGGAAGCTATTTCTTATTCGTGGCGTCGTCCAGATGCTGCGACATTCCTTACTCGGGGGCGGGTGGAGGAGATTCGGACTCTCCTCAAGGAGAAAGGCTCTTCCATAGACTTTGTGCTGATTGATGCGGAGGTCTCGCCCGTGCAGGTCAGAAATCTGGAGAAGATTTGGGAGAAGCCGGTTACGGACAGGGAGGGGCTTATATTGGAGATTTTTGCGAGGAATGCCCGCACAGCCCAAGCCAAAGCTCAGGTAGAGCTTGCGAAGTTGGAATATGAGCTGCCCCGGCTGGCGCATCAGTGGACCCATTTATCCAGAGAGCGGGGGGGAATCGGGCTACGGGGCGGTGGGGGCGAGCAGCAGTTGGAAATAGACCGCCGAAAAATGCGGCAGCGCATTGCCCGCTTGCGGGAGCAGCTGCGAGAGTTTGGAAAGCAGGCGGCAATCCGAAGAGAAGGGCGAGATCCCCTCCCGCGGGTTGCTCTAGTTGGTTACACGAATGTGGGCAAATCTACCCTCATGCGCCTCATTACAAAAGCTCCTGTGCTGGTGGAAAATAGGCTATTTGCAACCTTGGATACCACTACTCGGCGCGTGGTATTGAATGGAGTGCCCTTCTTGCTTTCCGATACCGTTGGCTTCATTCGAAAGCTCCCACCCAAGCTTCTCCAAGCTTTTCATACGACGCTGGCTGAGGTCCGAGAGGCCGACCTGCTTCTTTTAGTAGTGGATGCCAGTAGTCCGGGATACGTGGAGCAGATTCGCACTGTAGAACGGACATTGGAAAGGATCGGGGCGGGAGATATTCCGATCCTTCTGGTTATGAATAAAATGGATCGGCTTTCGCCAGAAGAGCGAGAGCTGGTAGAAGAAAGCTGGCGAGCCCAGAGCCCCTATCCCGTCGTTATCATTTCGGCTACCCAAAAGGAAAACATAGAGGAGCTCTATGAGAATATCACGAAGCTACTGCGTGCCCTTCCTCGTTTTCGGGACCGTTCAGGCTGGGGGCGTCCAGAATTTTCCATGGGCTCATAACCCACAGTGAAAGAAATGCGGACCCTCTCCGAGGAATAAAAAGAGCCTAAATGTTTTTGTAACTTTGTGTGAATATGATGGGACTTAGTTGGGTGGTAGTGTGGGTGCAGGCGGTGCTTTCTTGGAATATAACTACTGAGCCTTCCACTCCTGTCCGAGTAGGGGACACAGTGATTCTTAGATTCAGCGTAGCGATTCCTCATCCTTATCATTTGTATTCAAGTCGTGCGACGGCGAAGCCTGCCAACCTGCCTACGCAGCTCACTGTAGAGCGAAAGAAGGGGGTTCGGTTGATAGGCTCGCTTTTAGAGCAGGGTAAGCTCATTGAGGAGTATGATTCTGTCTTTGAGACGAAAGTTTATTACTACAAAGGCGAGGCGACTTTTCTGCAGCGCTGCGTCGTTGAGGGGGCACCTGCGGAAGTAGAGGGCTACTTGCGGTATCAATTCTGTGATGAGGAGCAGTGCTACACAGAGACGAAGGAGTTCAAGCTCTCTATTCCCGTACAGGCTGGAGGGGTATCCGCAGAAGCCCCTGCGCCTGCTAAGGTCTTGCCTGACTCCAGTTCAGCGGGTTCTTCTCTGGTTCCATCAAAGCTTTCTGATTCTGAGAAGCTTTCCGCTACTGCGTCTGCTTCTCCTCCGGTTATCAGTACAGGCCAGAGCGGGTCTCCTTCCTCAGGGGAGGATTCGCTTTGGTGGATATTCATAAAAGCCTTTTTATTTGGACTGGCGGCGATTCTGACCCCTTGTACTTTCCCCATGATACCCCTTACGGTGAGCTATTTCACGAAGGCGAATGAAGGTCGTACAGGCTTTCCCTTTTTAGCTGTGTGGTATGGTGTGTCGGTACTCGTGATTTTCTGGGTCCTTGGGCTAGTTTTGACTTTGATTTTCGGGGCGAGTGCTGCTTACAATTTGGCTACGAATCCCTGGCTCAATTTGATCTTCTTTGTGATACTGGTGCTATTTGGGCTGTCGTTTTTAGGGCTTTTTGAGCTTACTCTTCCTGCCAGCTGGGGTACAGCAACCAGCAGGTATGCCAGTCCTCGGAGCTTAGGGGGAGTTTTTTTCATGGCGCTGACGCTGGTGTTGGTAAGTTTTTCTTGTATCGGTCCGCTGGTAGGAACGCTTATGATAGACATGGTAGGGGGGCGCCTCTGGGAGCCGATAGTAGGCATGACTGGCTTCGGGCTGGCTTTTGCTTTGCCCTTCACGCTATTAGCAGGAATGCCCCAGCTCCTCAAAAGGCTTCCCCGCTCAGGAGAGTGGATGGAAACTTTCAAAGTAACCTTAGGCTTTCTGGAGCTGGCTCTTGCCCTCAAGTTTCTCAGTAATGCGGACCTTGTTTGGCATCTGGGGCTGCTGGATAGAGAGATATACCTCACGCTCTGGATAACGCTGTTTTTGTTTCTTTCGCTATACCTTCTGGGCAAAATACCTCTCAAAGGCGCCTCTCCGACGGAGATAGGAGTTGGCAGGCTTCTACTTAGTATGGGAAGCTTTGCTTTGGCTTTGTATCTCTTCACGGGTCTGTGGGGGGCACCGCTTAAGTTTTTCTCCGGGCTCCTTCCTCCTATACATGATGAAATGGGTGTGCGCATAATAGGCGCTTCTAAGGCGGCTGACCAAAAAGCCTGTCCCTATCCGCCCAACCGCCGTTATGCGGCTCAGCTTCAGAAATACACCCCTCCTGACTTTTGTGCCTTTTACGACATAGAGGAGGCTCGGGCCTATGCTGCCCAAGTAGGTAAGCCCCTTCTGATAGATTTTACTGGGCACACTTGTACAAACTGCCGTCAGGTGGAAAGTAATGTATGGCACCATCCTTCTGTAAAGGCGCTCATGCAAAAGGAGTTTATTTTAGTCTCCCTCTTCGTGGATGATTCCACGCCGTTGGATTCTATTATTGTAACGCCGGAGGGGAGTAAGCTTAGGACAGTAGGGGATAAATGGCTATACTTTGAGAAGTCGCAGTACAAGGTTCAAGCACAGCCGTATTATGTTATTACGGATACGAGCTTGAAGCCTCTCCTGCCGCCCAAAGGTTTTACTTTAGATGTGGAGGAATACGAGCGGTTTCTAAGGGAGGGGCTTCATGCATTTTCTGAGAGAAACCATTTACCACAAGTGAAGCTATGACATACGACGTGGCAATCATTGGTTCGGGACCTGCGGGCTATACGGCGGCTATTTATGCGGCACGTGCAGGGCTCAAGCTTATTCTCATAGCTGGACCTGAGCCAGGAGGACAGCTGACCAAAACCAGCGAGGTAGAAAATTTTCCCGGCTATCCGAATGGGATTTTAGGGCCAGAGATGATGGAGGACTTTCGTAAGCAGGCGGAACGTTTCGGGACGCCGATTATTTACGATATGGTGGAAAAGGCGGAGCTGCGCACGAGTCCTAAAGTTCTCTGGCTTAGTGGTGGCGACGAAATCCATGCGGAGGCGGTGATAATCGCCACAGGCTCAAGTCCCAAGTGGCTTGGACTGGAAGCTGAGCGGCGGCTATATGGGGCAGGGGTGAGTGCTTGCGCTGTCTGCGATGGATTTTTTTACAGGGGGCAGCCCGTCGCCGTCGTAGGTGGAGGCGACACAGCTTGCGAAGAAGCTCTGTACCTCTCAAAGCTCTGTAGCGAAGTTCATATGCTGGTGCGTCGTGATGAAATGCGCGCTTCAAAGGTGATGCAAGATCGTGTCAAAAATACACCCAACATACACATTCACTGGAATACAGTAACCGTAGATATTCTGGGCGAGCGGTTCGTAGAAGGAGTGCGGGTGCAGAACCGCTTGACCGGAGAAGAAAAAGTTATTCCTATCAAAGGCTTTTTCGTCGCTATTGGGCATCAGCCCAACACAGAAATTTTCCGAGGGCAAGTAGATTTAGACGCCCAGGGGTATATCATTACCAAACCCAAGAGCACAGAGACGAACTTAGAAGGCGTATTTGCTGCTGGAGATGTTCAAGACCCCGTGTATCGTCAGGCTATCACGGCTGCTGCTTCGGGCTGTATGGCGGCATTAGATGCGGAGCGTTGGCTCACTACCCGCAAACATCTCTTACATACCGACGGGACCTCACATATCGTCCCGTCCTAAGTCGTCTATAATCCCGTTCAGCTCTAAAAGAATCTCTCTAAGTATCGTAGGATAGTCTGGGTAGGGGGATTGCCTTTCAGGGGAGGGGCTCTCACCGCGCACAAAAGCGCGCAGCTCCTCCCCACGAAGGCGATACAACATCACCCCTTCCCGTACTTTTCTGAGGAGGGGCAAAGCCTCAGCCGGAATGCGAAGCGTCTTATGAGGAGGAAGCGATAAGAACAATCTTATCCAGCGGCGGGCTTGATGCTCTGGCACATGTAAAATCTCAGAAACTTCCGCCAGAGAATAATACCGCTTAGTGGAGCCCATGTACCTGAAGGGCTAAAGCCTGCTTCTTTCTTTGTCTTTCCATTTGATCCATTTGTCCCCATAAAAAGGGAAAAGGGTCGGTTGCTTTGCCATTCAGGCGAACCTCATAGTGAAGGAAGGGAATGCGTCCGAGGGGGACTCGTCCTACTTTCCCTATGAGGCTGCCAGCGCTGATCCACTGTCCGGGTTCTACGGTAGGCACGACAGGATAATAGACAGTAGTCAAAATCGGACTATGCTGGATAATGATACGGGCCCCTTCGGTGCGAGACCCCTCAATGCTCTGAACGATGCCTTCTGCGGTTGTCCAAACTGGGCTGCCTTCGCTTATGAGTAGGTCTATCCCTTCATGCTTTTGGGGCTGTCCAGTGAGAGGGTGGCTTACTTCACCCAGACCAGCCCCCATTTCAGGACAATCACAAGGCAATCGTCTCGGCAAACGTGCCGAGTGCAATTCAATGCTCTGGAGAATTTCTTCTGCCCGTACGAGCTCCCGAAGCATGTCTTCAGTTTTCGCGAGGTACTTCGTGAGAGTATCTTCGGATAAGGGAGGAGGTTTGGGGGTAGGGCTTGCTATTTCCTTGGAGGAGTCGGGATTAGCGGGAAGGGGCGGGACTATCTGATGGTAGATTTGCCTTTCCATGGAGTCTGCCATTGATACGAGGCGGGCTAAGCTGTCCCTATGAGCGATGAGGGCTGCCAGCTGTTTTTCTTCCTCTGCCTGTTTAGCTTTAGCAAGCTGAAGAGCCGTAGAAGGGCGCCAGCGAAAAAGCAAGTAAGCCCCTCCCCATACTCCGACTATCACTCCTGCGAGAAAAATAAATAGCCGCCCCAGCCGCAGAGCATGCCAGGGCGGCAGTCGCCTAAACTCTAACTGTTTCGGTAAGAACCGGTATTGTCGTCGCATTACAGGTTTTCCCTACATTTGCGGTGCGGAAGGCACGACGAGCTCCTTCCTAACTCCCCCAGGTCCGAAAGGAAGCAAGGGTCGGAGGTGAGCCGGGCGATGCCTTTCCGCATTTTTATTTTATGCTAATCGGTAGGAGCCTTGAGTGTGCTTGAGAGCCTGAAGCTTAGCGATCCGTTTCGGAATGGGGGGATGCGTACTGAAGAGGCTCACGATGATATCCCCTGCTTTGCCGAAAGGATTAGCTATGAAGAGGTGAGAGGTAGCTGTATTAGCGTGCTCCATTGGGATGACTTGGGTAAGCTGCTGAAGCTTCGCCAGAGCACTGATAAGTCCATCTGGGCGCCCTACCATGAGGGCGGCTGTGCGGTCAGCTTCATACTCCCGAGCTCGGGAGATAGCCAGCTGAATAAGCATAGCTGCAAAGGCTGCAACTATTCCTACGACGATAGCCAAAACTAACCCCCAGCCATTGTCTTCTTCTCGGTCTCTGCTACTGCGGAAGAAAATAGACCACCGCATCATATCTACGAGCCAAGTGATGGCGCCTACGATGGTCGCGGCGATGGTCATGGTAAGCATGTCGCGGTTTTTGATGTGAGCCAGTTCGTGGGCAAGGACCCCTTCTACTTCGTCTTGAGTCATGTTTTGAAGAAGTCCAGCGGTGAAAGCGACTATACCCTGAGAAGGGGAGGGACCTGTAGCGAAGGCATTTGGCTGGTATTCTGGGATAAGGTATAGCTTGGGCATAGGTATGCCGGCTTTTTGACTCAGCCGACGAGTCATATCATAGAGCCATCGGTATTCTCGCTCTGGGAGGGGTTGTGCTCGGTATTGCCACAGGATTAGCTTGTGCCCGAAGAAATAGGCTATCAAATTCATCGCAGCAGCCACAATCAGGGCAATAGTCATTCCCACAGGACCGCCTGCCAATCGTCCGATCACTACAAGCATTACGGTCAGGGTCGCCAAGAAGAGGAAGGTCTTTACGCTATTCCAACTCATACAGGCAAAGTAACAAAACCTATACCATGGATGATATGACAGAGCCCACCGTGCCACGAAAGGGGAGCAGGGGAAGTCGTTCTATACTAATCTGATCTGAACTTGATTTGCAACATCTCATCGTATATTTGTAATGGGTGAGAGTAGCAAACTACTCCTATATGACGAAACTAATGCCATACTTTTGTGGTTATATGGCTCGTATGCGGTGGCTTCCCGTATTGGGGCTTATGGGAGCAGCATGGGCTCAGATAGGTGCAGCTGCGAGGGCGCGAGCTGCCGAATTAGCTATGCAGAGTGGGGCTGCTTCTACTCCTTCGCTGGATTGGAGTAGTCTCCTCTGGACGCTTGTATGGATAGAGACCATAGGGGTTATTATTCTATCGGTTCGTCTGGTGCAGCTTGTGGTTCGGTACACGGGTTATGATCCCTTTGATTCATGGGATAGGGATAAGGTAAATATGCGGCTGTGGATGATCGTAGGGCTGGGTGGATTGGCTTTGGCGTTATGGAGCACTTTTAAGTATGCTTCTTTCACCCTTCCAGAACCGGCCTCTGCTCATGGGCGGGCGATAGATAGTTTGCGTACTTTTACGCTATCTTTCACTTACCCTGCCTTTATTCTGGTTCATCTACTTCTTTTTTACATGATATGGCGCTATTACAATGGGAAATCCCGAGCAGCTGCTTATGAGCTTACAAATCATGCGTTGGAACGGGGGGCTTTGATAGCTATTTCCATTCCTGTAATAACTATAGCGGGCTGGGGCATTTACATATGGAATAAGTCTGTACATGGGCAGAAGCCTGATGCACAGCAGCGTACTTTGGAAATAGAAGTAGTTGCGGAACAGTTTCAGTGGCGTGTACGCTATCCCGGTGCTGATGGTAAGCTGGGGAGGTCCCATTATACCCTCATTGGCGGTGAAAACGTTCTGGGGATTGACTTCACTGACCCCAAATCGCAGGATGACATTATACCGCCGATGAAGGAGATACATCTTCCCGTAGGAGCTTTAGTTACGATACATGTTCGGTCTAAGGATGTGCTTCATTCCTTATTCCTTCCTCATTTCCGTACCCACATTTATGCCGTACCTGGACAGAAGAATCAAGTAATGCTGGTGCCTACAATCACTACCAAAGAGA
>JANXDD010000082.1 GCA_025059915.1 Bacteroidia bacterium
CCACCAAAATCCAAACTAACAGAAATAGCCAAGCGAGGCTTGTGTTTAGCTTGCAAAGGTGCGCCCCCAGCAAAATCCAAACTAAACTCCCCCTACCTTCGCCTCGGTGAATGAGCTGCGCTTATACTGGGTCGTAGGAGAGCTCTCTGGCGAAAAGCATGCCGCTGATGTAATCCGAGCTCTCTATCAGCGTTGCCCATCCCTTCGCTCACGAGGCATGGGCGGAGATGAAATGGCTCAGTTGGGTATGGAGCTTCTGGCTCACTGGCAGAACTACGCCGTCGTAGGCTTCATAGAAGTGCTTCGCAACCTTCCCCGTTTTTTGCGGTTATATCGTCGGCTCAAAAAGGATATATCAGCCTACAAGCCGCATAGATTGATTCTGGTAGATTATCCAGGCCTCAATCTACGCCTACTGCGCTGGGCTCTTCGTCAGGGGATTCCTGTTACTTACTTCATTCCTCCTCAGCTATGGGCCTGGAATCCAGGGCGAGTTCGCCACCTTCGTCATCCCTTGGTGCAGGTTTTGTGCATTCTGCCTTTTGAGCCAGAGTTTTATGCTCGGTACGGTATCACGGCGACTTACGTAGGGCATCCGCTGGTAGAGAGGCTCAAAAATGTAGCGCCTTTTTCATGGGAACGTCCCTACATCGCTTTGCTTCCAGGAAGTAGGGTGCATGAGGTAAAAAACATGCTTCCTGTGATGGCTCAGCTGAAAGATTATTTTCCCGACATGGATTTTCTCGTTTCGCGAGTTACGCATATTCCTGCTACCATCTATGAGCGGTTTGCACCGGGCATTCCTTTGATAGAGGGGCAGACACATAGCCTTCTCAAAGGAGCTGTAGCAGCCGTAGTAACTTCTGGCACGGCTACTTTGGAAGCAGCCCTCCTTGGTACGCCCAGTGTGATTGTGTATAAAGGCAATCCTATTTCGTATTATATTGCCAAAAGGCTCGTACGCGTTTCCTTCATCGGGCTGCCTAATCTCATTCTGGGAGAGCCTGTGTTTCCAGAACTTATTCAGGGGCAATATACCCCCCCAAGAGTAGCAGCAGCTCTCAGAGAGGTGATGGAAAGGGCATCTGAGATTCAACTAAAGCTCAAGCAGCTCTATCAAGCATTCGGCGAGTATGCCGCAGCAGAGAGGGTAGCAGAGCTCCTGCTTAGTTCCACAACACAAAAAGAGTAAATCGCAGAGTGTTTTGCAAGGGGTGATTTTGGACAAGGGAAGTAAGATAGGCTACATCTGCGCCGATACGGCGGAGCTGCAGCCCCGCTCCTAAAGTGATAAAGCGACGGTTCCCTTTCAGGGGATCCTCGTAGAAAAAGCCCCCGCGGACCCGGAAAACTTGATTGTAGTTATATTCCGCACCGAGGCTCCAATATACTTCCGCCAATTCTTCTTTCCATCCTCCTGGAGCATCTGCGAAGCTCTTGAACATTCCTTCCAGGAGAGGCACTTGAGCGGCTCCTCCTGCAGAGGGAACAAGCAGCTTATTGTAGTCGTTTGCAATGGTGAAGCTATTGAAGTCATTTATTTTGAAGGTGAAAGAGTAGCCGATTCGGAGATTGGTCGGGAGAAAGTCTCGCTGGCCTGAAGTTGTGTAGGTCATTTTGGCGCCGATGTTAGAGACTTGAATGCCCCATCGCAGAGTGGTAGGTATAGCCTGCGGACGCACTTTTAGCGTGAGGTCCTTTTGGTAAAAGAGTCCAAAATCTCCTGCTACAGAGCGACCTGGGCGGGTAGTAATGCTACCAAAAGTGGTAGCATTTACCAGATTGCTTTGAATATATTTAAGGGCTACTCCTGCTGAAAGGTTGCTGGCTAAAAGGCGGCTGTAAGCAGTGGAGATGGCAAACTCATTGGCCTCATATTCTCCCGTTTTGAGGCCGGCATTGTCAGTAAATTCTATCCTTCCGAGGCTGAAAAAGGTCATGGAAGCACCGATAGTGCCAGCGCGTTCGCCCAAGTGGGCGTAAAAAGGGAGGTAGAAATGATTGATATCCCCAATTCCCAGAGCGCGAAGCCAAGGCGTGTAAGAAAAGGCGATACCCATTCTACTTTCTGCCGCGGCTAAGGCCCCTACATTCCAGTGCATGCTATACATGTTTGGCGGAAGGGCGACACCAGTTTCTGCCATGCCACCACTGCGGGCATCAGGACAAATCAGTAAAAACGGTACCGCCGTCGTGATAGCCCTAATCTGTCCAGTAGGAGTAGATTGAGGCTGCCCAAAAGCATGGGCACTCACTCCAATCAGTAGGACAAGCCTCTTTATCATAACAACATCTCCAAGCTTTCCCTGCAAATGTAAAGCAAGGCTGGTGTATATTTGCAGTGGAGGGATGCCGGAGTGGTCGAACGGGCCTGACTTGAAATCAGGTAGCTCGCTTTGCGGGCTCGGGGGTTCGAATCCCTCTCCCTCCGCATGGTAACCTTAGAGCAATTTATCGCTGACCGCCAGCAGGAATTTGAGAGAGCGACGGGGGCTTTTTCTAAAATCCTGAGAGACATAGGGCTCGGCGCAAAGCTCGTCAGCTTTTACTTGCGGCGTGCTTCTTTGGCAGGTTTTCTGGGTGAGCTTGGACTGACTAACATTCAGGGCGAAAGCGTCCAAAAGCTTGATGACATGGCAAATCGCCTCTTCCTCAATCTTCTTTCTCAAAATCCTCATATCGCCGGCTTAGCTTCCGAAGAAGAAGAACATATCATTCAAGCCAACCCTGCTGGCAAGTACGTGGTCTTATTAGACCCCTTGGATGGCTCTTCTAACATAGATGTGGGCGTTCCAGTGGGGACGATTTTCTCTATCTATAGAAGGATTTCCCAAGTAGGAACTCCTTGCGAAGAAGCAGACTTCCTTCAAGGCGGACGAAAGCAAGTAGCCGCAGGATACATCCTGTATGGAACAAGCACCTTGCTTTTCTATACCACTGGGCAAGGGGTACATGG
The DNA here is from genome assembly GCA_025059915.1 of Bacteroidia bacterium. GTDB lineage: Bacteria > Bacteroidota > Bacteroidia > SpSt-205 > SpSt-205 > SpSt-205. The sequence continues at coordinate 2,957 of JANXDD010000082.1, forward strand.
TTTCACCTTAGAGCCCGCTGCAGGAGAGTTTCTTCTCACTTATCCAAGTGTCCAAATGCCGTCAGAATCCAGTTACTATTCCTTCAATGACAATCAGCTCCATGAGTGGGCTCCTGGCCTTCAGAAGTATGTGCAAGACCTTCATCAGCGGAACCGAACCGCTGCAAAGCCCCAATCTTTACGCTATGTGGGTTCGCTGGTGGCAGATTTTCATCGCAACCTCCTCAAAGGCGGGCTTTTCATGTACCCCGGCACAGTGAAAAAGCCTGAAGGCAAATTGCGCTTACTTTACGAGGGGTATCCTATGGCATGGCTTACGGAGCAAGCGGGGGGGAAAGCTACCGATGGTATTCGCTCCCTCTTAGATGTAGAGCCGAAAAAAATTCATCAGCGAACTCCTCTATTTTTAGGTCCTGCTTCAGAGATAAATCGTATCGCGCATTTCCTGACTGAAAATGTCATTGTGGAAACGGCTTAAGAGGGCTATTCGGGCCCTCCTCGGCAAAGCTGTAGAAACTATAGAAGACCCCAAGCTCATTTTAGAGCAGAATTTGCGGGAGCTCAATGAGCAGGTGCCCAAAATGAACGAGCACATTGCCTCAGTCAAAGCTACGGTTACTCTGCTGGAACGGGAGTTAGACAAATACCAGAAAGAGTATAGCGAGCTCATAAGTCGGGTCAAAGCTGCTCTGAGTCAGAACAGAGAAGACCTTGCCGAGCAGTATGCTTTGCAAATAGAGCGGCTCAAGCAGAGTATTGCGCAGACTCAGGCTGAACTTGAGGCTGCCCGACGAGCGTATGAAAAAGCTTTAGAGGTGAAAAAGCTCTTCATGCGAGAGCGTGAGCGAAAGATTCAGGAAGCCAGAGCAGCCCTCCAGCAATATGAGCGCGCTAAATGGCAGGCTCAAATCGCAGATGCATTTGAGCAGTTTGAGGTGGGTGGAATAGATCAAACCCATGATGAGATGGTGCGCCGCCTCCAAGAAAAGTCAGCCAAATATGAAGCGCGCCTGGAGCTTGCTTTAGAGAGTATAGACACTTCTCGCCTCAAAATAGACGAAGAGATGGAGCGCATTCAAGCAAAAGAATCTCTTGCCCGTCTCAAAGCTGAACTGGGGATAGATTCTGCATCGGCGCCGGCTCCGCCCCGAGAAGAGCCAGAAGGACCTGCCAAAAGCTCTTTGCTCTAATGAGTTATACGCCTCAGGAGTACGAGCAGCTCAAGGAGTTTTACAAAAGGGATTTGCGGGAGCGTCGGGCTTATCTGGAAGCCCTTCGCCACAGAAGGTTGCGTCAAAAGGCGGAGTGGCACCTCCAGCAGATGCAGGCTTCTCTACGACAGTTAGGGCTTTTAGAAGAGGGGAAGCCCGAAATACATGACTCACCCTTTTCTGCTGGGGCTGGCTTGGAGGGGGAAAATCCTTCAAAAACTCTACTGTAACGAATTTTTTAGTTATCTTCGGGTGTGCTAACGCTGGGACTGTTTTTGCTGGCATTGAGCCTCCTTATTATCGTGCATGAGCTGGGGCACTTTCTGCCAGCTAAGACGTTTGGAATGCGGGTGGAGAAGTTCTATCTCTTTTTTGACTGGCCCAGAAAGCTTTTTAGCTGGAAAGCAAATGGTACAGAATACGGCATAGGAATTCTTCCGTTGGGGGGGTATGTGAAGATTGCGGGCATGGTGGATGAAAGCCAGTTAGGCAAAAAAGGGGGGCTGCCATCAGTGCCACAGCCTGATGAGTTTCGGGCTAAGCCGATATATCAGCGGGCTATCGTGATAGCTGGCGGTCCTCTCATGAATGTTTTGTACGCTATTGTGCTTCTGACAGGCATTTTTTATATCACTGGGGTTCATCGGGTGCCCCTTTTTTCGTGGCAGTTGGGGTTAGAGCCGCAGCCTTTGCTGGGGATTGTAAGGGGAGATCGCCTTTTAGCCGTAAATGGGGCTCCTGCTTATTTAGATGCGGTTACTTCTCCTGAGTGGCTTCTTGCAGAAACTCCTACGCTGACGATTCTGCGGGGGAAAGACACTATTCATTTGCAGGTTTCTCCTGAAGTACGGGATACATTGATGGCTTTATACGGGCGCTCTCAATCGGTTTTTACTTTACGCTTGCCGGCAGAAATAGATCCACTTCCCGGCGGTCCAGCTGCTCGCGCAGGCTTGAAAAAAGGAGACCTTATCCTCAGAATAGATGAAGAGCCGGTGAGCAGTTTTGGAGAAATGCGAGAGATTTTGCAGAGACTTCAGCGTGATTCTGTTACTTTAGAGGTGCGGCGGGGTAGCCAGCATTTTCAAGTAAGGGTCAGATTAGATAGTACCTATCGCCTGCAAGCCTATCCTGCCGTAGCTCTCCCGAGAGAGGTTCAAAACCTCAGCCTCCCAGCTGCCTTCGCCACTGCTATTTCGCAATCTTTTAGAATCACTGGGACAAATCTCAAAGCCCTTTTCTATCTTATCACGGGGCGAGCTCGTATATCAGAGACGGTCTCTGGTCCGATAGGGATTGCCCGGGTGGCGGAGCAGTCGTTTGAGAATAGTGGCTGGCTTGGCTTTCTCACTTTCACAGCGGCTTTGAGCCTGATTCTGGCGGTAATGAACCTTCTACCCATTCCGCTTCTGGATGGAGGGCATTTACTCTTTTTAGGGCTGGAGGCTATTTTCCGAAAGGAGCCTTCCTATCGCTTACGAGAGGTTGCTCAGTACATAGGTCTGGTGCTGATTTTAGCTCTCATGCTATTTGCTTTTTGGAATGACCTACGGCGTTTATAGAGGGATTTTTCTGTGCGGTGTGCTTCTGCTGTGGGGGCAAGACCCACGCGTAGCAGTGGAGCTTTTTCGGATGGGGCGTTATGAAGAAGCCTATCCTCACTTCAAGCGTCTTTTTGAAAGGACAAAGGATTACCTCTGGGGAGCTTATGCAGTGGAGTGCCTCTTACAAGAGCACAGAATCAGCGATTATCACAAATGGCTTCAGGCGGAGCGTTCAAAAGGTAGGCAAAGTATCTGGGGGGTGGCGTGGGAGCTTCGTCGCCGTAGTCTGGAAGGGGATACTACTGCTAATAGAGACTGGCAAGCCCTCCTGTCCCAGAAGGATTTGACGCTTGCTGGGCTGGAAGCGCTGGCGGAAGTAGCCCAGCGGGTATGGGGGCGCTTAGACTGGCAGAGAGAAGCCCTCCTTCATGCCCGCCGCCAGAATCCCACCCCTGCCGCTTATGCTGAGGCTCTTACTGCTTCCTACGAGCGAGATGGTGATTTGGCGGCTGCGTGGCGCGAATGGCTTCTGCTCTGGCGAGCTCAAAAAGTATCTTCAGATACGCTTCTGGGAACCTTGAAACGCTACTTAGGGGAGGGGTTATCACCGGATAGTGCGGAGATAGCTCTTTTAGAGCTGTGGCAGAGCCTTCCTCATTCGGTAGTGGCAGCCCTTTTGGTCAAGTTGTATCTTTTGACAGAGAATTATGCAGAGGCGTTGCGCTATGCCCGAGCAGCTTTCCGAATGGAGCGAGACTGCCGCTGGCTCTATGAAGTGGGGTGGAACGCTTACGAACGAGGACTTTTTTCCATAGCAGCGGAGGCATTTCAAGCTCTTCTGACCGTAGGAGAATCCTGTCCATATTACAACATCGTCGTAGGGAAATATGCAGAGGCAGAAGCTTTACTGCGGAATCCTCGTCAGGCTCTCGCTACTGTAGATTCGCTTTTCAGGAAAGCGCCTGAGGTGGCGGCACTACGGCTGGAAAAAGCCCGCTGGCATTTACGCTTAGGGGAAGCAGACTCGGTATTTCGGCTGATGGAGGGTTTTGAGCCTTCTACTACGCCGGCTTTGGCGCAGAAGTATATCCTTTTATCAGAAGCTGCCCTTCAGAAGGGGGATTTTGCTCGCAGTCGGTTATACCTTCTGGAAGCGGAGAGCCGACTGGCTCAATCCAGCTGGCAGAGTGAGGTGTATTTTCAACTGGCACGCCTTGCCTACTTTCAAGGAGAATTTGAGCTGGCAAAAACGCGCCTGCGCCTTCTCAAAAACAATACCCAAGATGACCTTTCCAACGACGCCATTCAGCTCTTCTGGCACATAGAAGACAACCTCAAGCCAGACACCCTCCCTCAACCGCTTCAACTTTTCGCCCAGGCGGAGCTCCTTCGGTTACAAGGAAAGTATTCAGCCGCTCTCAGTCTTTTAGACTCAGTGGAAAAAACTTATCGGGGGCATCCACTTACCGATGATATCTTCTGGTTTAGAGCTCAGTATTACCTTGCGCAGCGTGATACAGCTCAGGCGCGCTTCTATCTCAAGCTTTTAGCTGACTATCCTGACTCTGAGAGTCTTTTTCGGGATGATGCTTTGTACCTTCTCGGGGAAATCAGTCGCAGCCCGAAGGAGGCGGCAGAGTATTATGAAAGGCTCTTGCGGGAGCTTCCGGGAAGCCTGTATGCGCGCTTAGCTCAGGAGAAGCTGCAAAAATGGGCGCGGTAGCTACCTTTGTTTCATGCAGGTTTTTCTGCTTATCGGTCCGCCTGGTTCGGGCAAAGGGACGCAAGCCCGTCGCCTCGTACAACGCTATGGCTGGGGGTATTTAGCGACAGGTGATCTTTTACGGGAGGAGATTCGCGCAGGCACACCGTTAGGGCGCAGTATTCGCAACCTGGTAGAAAATGGGCAGCTTATACCGGATGAGCTGATTGTTCAGCTTGTGGAGAGCAAACTGCAAGAGGGCGGGGAATATCTTTTAGATGGCTTTCCACGCACCCTCGGGCAGGCTCAGGCTTTAGAAAACCTACTGGCTCAAAAAAACGGGCGGCTGAGGGGGGCATTCTTCTTAGATGTGCCAGAAGAGGAGCTTATTCAGCGTCTTTTGCAACGAGCCCGACTGGAAGGTCGGGCGGATGATACGCCAGAAACTATCCACACCCGCCTCAAAGAGTACCAAGAGAAAACCGCTCCCTTGCTGGCATACTATGGAGGCAAAGGACTCCTGCATTCTATTGTAGGAACAGGCTCTGTGGAAGAAGTGGAAGCGCGAATTGAAAATGTGCTGAAAACTTTGTTAACTGCTTCATGACCGACTCCGAGGGGACGATAAAGATAGACTCCATAGAGGAGGCACTGGCTGCTTTGAGGGAAGGGCGCTTCATCATCGTCGTAGATGATGAGGACAGAGAGAACGAAGGGGACTTAGTGATGGCGGCTCAATTTGTTACTCCCGAGCTGGTCAATTTTATGACCAAAGAGGCTCGCGGGCTGATTTGCGTCCCTCTTACAGAAGAGCGGGCGCGTGAGCTGCATTTGCCTCCGATGGTGGTGGAGAATACCGCCCCTCATCACACGGCTTTTACTGTTTCGGTAGATTACATCGGGGAGGGAAAAGTTACAGGCATTTCAGCTTATGATAGAGCCCGAACTATCCGAGCTTTAGCAGACCCTACTGCCCGCCCAGAGGATTTTGCACGGCCGGGTCATATTTTCCCTTTGATTGCTCGTCCAGATGGAGTTCTGCGAAGGGCAGGGCATACGGAAGCAGCCATAGACTTAATGCGTTTGGCAGGGCTTACACCCGTAGCCGTGATAGTAGAAATCATGAACGAAGATGGTACTATGGCTCGCCTTCCTCAGCTGCGTCAGCTGGCAGACAAGTGGGGAGTGCCTTTGATTACTATCCAGGACCTGATTACTTATCGCCTTCGCACCGAAAGCACGGTAGTTCGGGAGGTAGTGGTAGATATGCCTACGAAATATGGGCATTTCAAGCTCTATGCGTATCGCCACCGCCTCACTAATCAGCCTCATGTAGCTTTGGTGAAAGGCACATGGGAGCCAGATGAGCCTATTCTTGTGCGGGTGCATTCTTCATGCTTTACGGGCGATATTTTGGGCTCTTTGCGGTGTGATTGTGGGGATCAACTGGCCATGGCCCTTCGTCGCATAGAGGCAGAGGGTAAAGGCGTGCTGGTATATGTCAATCAAGAAGGGCGAGGCATCGGACTCCTTCCCAAAATTCATGCCTACAAGCTCCAAGAAGAGGGCCTGGACACCGTAGAAGCGAATCTCGCTTTGGGATACAAACCCGACCCTCGTGAATATGGAACGGGGGCTCAGATTCTTAGGGACTTGGGGGTGCGGAAAATGCGACTTCTGACTAATAATCCCCGCAAGCGAGCAGGGCTGGCAGGGTATGGGTTAGAGATAGTGGAAATAGTGCCTATCGTAGCTTCTCCCACGCCATACAACCGTCGGTATTTAGAGACAAAAAAGACTCGTTTAGGGCACATTTTGCCCGAAGATATCCTCACGCAGGAGGCGATAATCTCCTCCCAAGGCGAGACTTGTACTTACGACTCAGCTTGAGTTTGTGGGAGCTGGAGTGGAGAAAGGGGCTTCCTTATTTTATCTTAGAGCGTTTTTTATCCTCTTTCTCGGCGTAGGGGTGGGGGGATGTGCTTCTATTCAGCCGCCGGATGGAGGGCCCCCAGATGAAGAGCCCCCCGTCTTACGAAGGGCAGTTCGTTCCAAAGATGGACATCGCTTTCGGCTCTACTGGAATGAATATCTATCTTTATCCTCTCAGCTGGATGG
>JANXDD010000083.1 GCA_025059915.1 Bacteroidia bacterium
CAGAACTATTCGTGTAGCCATCATCTATCTGAAAGCAGAAGATATCGTACGGAATGCCTCCCAAAGCTCCTCCACCCCCACCGCCACCTCCACCAGAGCCATGTTCGCCTTGCTGCCCATCCTGTCCATTTCCTGGTATAAACCACCCCCCGGCAAAAGAAGGACTGCCGGGCTGTCCATTACTGCCGTCGCGCCCATTGAAGCCATCAGTACCATTTTGCCCCCCGCGGAGGGGATCATCAGAGGGACAGCCCCCTAAAGCTCCGATAAATCCCGCTGCATCCGTGAAGTTTGCACAGATGTTCTGCCCCTGACCTGCATTTCCCCCCAGCCCTACAGGCTGCCCGGCAATACTGGTAGCTCCATTTTGACCAGGATTTCCATTAGGAGCAGAAGCTCCGCTACAGAAGTTAAGATCAAAGCAGCCCGCTGGACCTCTTCCTAAGCCAATAGGAGCGCCATCCCCCCCCCTTCCACCTGCTTGAGTTCCACCAGACCAGCTGCTTCCACCTGCTCCTCCCTCGTTATTGGGATCCTGAACGCCGGGCTGACACTGACGGCAGCCATCTTCCCCCTTAGCTCCCGGCGCACCATCCCGCCCATCAGGTACAGGATCCCCAGGCTTCCCATCCGTGGCATTTCCAGCATGAATGCGACACCGAACTATCTGATAGTTAGAACAGCCATTCAAATACAATCCATATGTGGAGCAGCTCGGTCCATCAGCCGTGTAACTTGCATTTTCCACCTCTATATAAAGGTCATGAAGCTCAAAGCCGCTCTTTCCGATCGCTTGAACAGCTACTAGGCGACAGGGGTTCTGCTCAGGGGTTCCGCTCACCCGTCTCAATCGCGTAATCCCGCCGCTCCGCTTTACAGGCTGAGCTGGATTAGAAAGGTCAAATCCTCCTTCCAAAATGATGCCATCTTCCAGATTGAGCGGGGCATTAAGCAAAAAGTCTCCAATGCCTAACCGGATATGCTTGACGGGGCCTGCAGCTGCTTGAGCAATCGCAGCCTGAAGAGCAGCTACATTCCCCCCAGGTACGTAAATGTAGCCACAGCTTTGAGTTTGTGCCCACCCAACGACAACAAGCCCGAGAAGATATGCGCTTCGCTTCATGTGTTAGCTGATTTTTTGAAGTTTGAAGGTATAAGGACCAATGCGGAGAAAATACAAGCCTGCTGCCAGCCCTTGAAATGGTAAAACGTGCAGCCCTTCACTAAGGGTCTCTTGGCGCAGCAGAACCCCGCGGCTATCATAGATGCCTACCTCTGCCCGAGCAGGCAAAAAGAGCTCCACTTGGGTAGCAAATGGATTAGGGAAAACTCGGATTGCATCTTTGGAAAAGCTCGCCAGCGCAGTAGGGGCGGGGTTTGGCAGCTTGATAACTGCTTCAGGCTTCGTAATGGTATCCCTACAGCCGTAGAAGTTTTCCACTATTAGGGTAACAGTATAGCGCCCAGGCTGGGCATAAAAGTAGGCAGGATTGGGGTCTGTAGAAGAAGCTGTAGGGTTTGCAGGGTCGCCGAAAAGCCATAGCCAGCTACTTGCCCCTTGCGATTGGGACACAAAATAGGCTGTGTCTTGCTGGTACAAAACTAGGGGAAATACAGAGAAATCAGCCACAGGAGCTGGATAAACAATGACCTGTGCTTGACGCAGAGCAGTGTCTGTTCCCGTCGCTGAGATTGCGTAGAGAGTAACGGTGTATTCGCCAGAGGTAGTGTATGTATGGGTAGGATTAGGCTGCGTTGAGGAAGGGGAACCGTCCCCAAAATCCCACCGATAGGCATTAGCGAAAGCACTGAGGTTATTAAACTGAACCGTCAGCGGCGGACAGCCCTGCATAGGCGTAGCTACAAAATCCGCCAGAGGACGCTGCGCTACGACTAAGGTAGTCTCACACGGGGTAGCGGCACTTCGGCAGCCATTTGCATCTACTACCCTCAGCCGAATTTGATAAGTGCCAGGTGCAGGATAGAGCACGGTCGCCGGATTTCCCACCGCCCCGCGTCCATCTCCCAAGTCCCAATAAAAAGTGTAGGGTGGATTCCCTCCTGTGGCAGAAGCAGACAGCGTGAGGAGCTCCCCAGGAATTGGAGTCCCCGTGATGTTTATACAGGTAGTGCCTACACTCTGAATTTGAGGCAAAGGATGTACTGTAAGCGTTAGCGTATTAGAGGCAATAGGCTGACCGCGGGAGCAGGGGGTATTGCCAGTAGCAATAGCCTGCACTTGTATATTGGACTGAGGATTTGACAAGGTGAAATTCAATCCCGAACCTTGCGGCGTCCCCCCTACAAGCCAGGTAATGCTGGGATTAGGGTCAAAGTTCTGAAGCTGAGCGGTGAAAGTAACAGGCTCTCCAGCACAGGTCTGAGTTGGGCCTGAGATGGTAATCGTCGGCGGAGGCGTAGGTAAGACCACCAGCCGCCGCTGAAAAGGATCAGACCATCCGCAGCAGGGAGAATAGGTCTGATGGGTTATAGTAAAAGTGCCAGCGGTGTTAGCGGTGATCTGAACGGTTTGAGTTGTAGGCCCTGAAGCCGGCGGAGCCGCTCCCCCAAAATCCCAGCGATAATTAGCCGCCCCTATCAAACTGCTGGTAAAGCTCACCTGCCCTCCCAAACACACTGTGTCAGCACTTTGAGTAAAGGTAGGATTGGTCCCACTTCCATCGTCCCGAATATCCAGATACTCGTAATACACGAAAGTCTGCCCATTTGCTACCAGGGACACACTTTTACGCCCAAGGGTGGTGTAGCGGGTGATTACAGTATCGCCGATGGCTGTAGGGGGCGTGCTTCCGGGTCCAAAAAACCACACAAGAAAGCCGGCAGCATCAGTCCAGATTTTCACTATTCGGTCGGTGCAACCGCTATATTGTACAAAGATTTTAGGCTCATCAGGAGCGCGAAAGGTGGCTATTGTTGGGGCCGCGCTTGTGGTAGAGATGTAAAAATCCTGAGCTAAGCCATTTGCCCCTGGCCCTCCATTACCACCATTCCCCCCATTACCGCCTCTACCACCATGACCGCCGTATCCAATATCACATGCTTGAGACTGTCCAGCACAGCCTCGGGCCCCTCCACACCCTCCTGCGCCACCGATTCCTCCTACTCCGCCTAATCCCCCCGGCGCACCCGCTCCCGGCAGAGAAGACTCTGCGATTACATCTACGAATAGTCCGTTAGCTCCATTATCCCAGAGATAGATACCGAAGGAACCACCGCCGCCTCCTCCACCTTGACCGCCTTTCCCTCCTTCGCCTCCTTCGCCTCCACCACCTCCACCAGCCCCTGCTCCATTACGGTTAACAGGAAAACAGATCAAGTTACCTTGACTTCCCCCTCCACCGCCGCCTCCACCTCCTGAGCCATGCTGCCCATCTTGTCCCGGCTGCCCATCTCCAGGCCAGAAAAAGCCTGCTGTATGCATAGGAGTTCCTATGCCTCCTGCCGCACCATTTGCCCCGTCACTACCGGGCTGTCCATCGGCTCCATTTTGAGCAGGAAAATTATCGCAGTTGGGAGAAATTAACGCCGAATTGCCCACACCTCCACTTCCCCCATTACCTCCAGCTGGCGCATAGGGCTGAGGAGAGGTAGGATTTCCTTGCTGGCCAGCGGCTCCCGGAAAAGCTTGTCCCCCGGGTGGGCATGTTCCGCGCTGACCTCCATCTCCCCCCCTTCCTCCCCCTACTAACCCACCTGACCAGCTGCTGCCTCCTGCTCCGCCAGCTCGGCAGCAACCTCCATCTTCATGCCCCGGCTCCCCAATCTGCCCCGCTGCCCCATTGCGTCCTGCTGCTCCATTAGCCCCAGGATTGCCATTTGCTCCAGCACCCGCCGAGAAACGACAGCGACTGATTACATAATTGCTACACCCATTCAAATACAGCCCGTAAGTTGTCGTACCTGCTCCTAAAACCGTAGCATCTTCTACATACACTTCTAAATCCTGAATGCGAAAGCCGCTTACGCCAACTCCCTGAATAGCTACAATACGATTAGGATTAGATTGAGGATTGACCGCCGCCCGAAAGAGAATCGTCGGAAATAGATTCGTCTTTATCCACCCCTGCGCTGGCAGAAAGCCTCCCTCTATTTGAAGGTTATTATGAAGGGGAAGAGGCTGCGTAAGCGTATAGGTACCCGCCGCCAAGTAAATCCGCCGAATAGTAGGCGTCAGCAGATTTGAGATAGCGTAATTGAGTTCAGCTGGATTTTCTCTCGTACCCACACCAGGACCCGTACCTCCATTAGGAGCTACAAAAATTACATCACACTCCTGCGCCCATAGGAGCGTCAGCCCAGCAAGCCCATAAATAAGGGGACGCATAGGGCAAATATAATAGGGCTTCGGAGAACTAAATAGAAGTGGATTTGTGCCTTCTTCTGCCCTCCTCCCCGAGAGGTTAGAGATATCTTCGCTTCATGCTGTCGATAGCGTTCTCCCTGTGTAGGAGGTCTGTGATGCGATTGTTTTGCCGGCTGGTTTAGCGATGCGAGGATAGCCCCTTCTCCCCCAATCGGCATTTTGGAGCGCTCCCCATCTCCTTCCCTACTGGCGCCGATATGGCTGGTATAAGCGGCTTACCTTGCGCCCTGCACCTGAGGTGATTCCAGAGGCTATCCTAATTCATCACCCCTGGGCTAATAACTATTCTCACTGGTTTATTGACTGCATGCCGAGACTGCTATCTGTACGCGGATACGAAAAGTATTCGGTACTTCTTCCCTCTGACTATCAGCGATTTGCTAAAGACACCTTGGAGGCTCTTGGGGTCAAAGCAATTATTCCTCTTGAAAGGCGCTTCTATTACAAGGTTCGGCGCCTTATCCTGCCTGATATGCCCGCCTTTGATAGTTTAGCAAACTATTATTCCGACATAGCTGCTCTGAGACAGCGCTTTTTAGCCACATGGGGAAAGAGCTCCGACCCTAAGCTTCGCATCTACCTCTCCCGAGCCAAAGCCTCCCGCAGAAAAGTCATAAACGAGCAGGAACTGCTCCCAGTTCTAAGCGAGTATGGATTCTCTATCATCACGACGGAAGGATGGAGCTTAGCTGAACAGGTGAGCTTGTTCTCTCAAGCCGAGGTACTTCTCTCTATCCATGGGGCAGGACTTATGAACCTTTTATGGATGCCTGAGAAAAGCACTATTGTAGAGATCGTTAGCGCTTCTCATGTGCAGCAAGCCCCTCCGCTTTTTATGTATGCCAACCATGCCCGACTCTACTACTATATCGCCCCTACCGCACCCCATAGTGTGAAAGATATTTTTGACAGAGCTGATGTGATTGTGAATCCAGAGCACCTGGTAAAGTTTCCGAAAGAGAAAAAAATCCTTCCCGCAGAGCCAAGCTGTGAGGAAACTCTACTATAATACTCAGGAAGGCAGAGTCTCTGCCGGCTGGGTGAGGTGACGGAATACTTCTTCCAAAGGAAGCTGTCTTTTCTCTAAGCGCAGAAGGGGAATCCCCTGCTGGACAGATGCTTCATATATGGCTCGCCGAACTTCCACACCTACTGGAGCTTGCACACGCCACAGCGATGGAGCCACTTTTTCCACAGATGCTCCCTGGGGAAGGAAATCCCACTGCAACCCATCGCCCGAAGTCTCCACCAGATACTCCTCCGCCCCCAGATGCTTCTCAATCTCAGAGAGAGGTGCATTTAGCACAAGCTCACCTTTATGAAGGATAAGCACATGATCAGCAATAGCCTGCACCTCCGCTAAGATGTGGGAGGAGAAAATCACCTGATGAGAAGCTCCCAGCGAACGAATAAGCTGCCGAATCTCTATCACCTGATTAGGGTCAAGCCCACTGGTAGGTTCATCCAGAATAAGTAGAGGTGGATCATGAAGAAGAGCGGCCGCCAAGCCCACCCGCTGTCTGTATCCCCGCGAGAGCGCCCCAATTAGCTTATGAGCCTCTGGCGTAAGTCCTACTTTTTCTATCACCTCCTCCACACGACGACGCAAGGCTCTTCCCCGCATGCCATATATACCCCCGCGAAACAATAGATACTCTCGAACATACATGTCTAAGTAGAGGGGATTATGCTCGGGAAGGTAACCAATGTGCTGCTGAATAAGCTTCTTATGCTCTGGGAGTCGCCAAGAGCCCAGCTGCACACTGCCGCTCGTAGGGCGCGAGTAGCCCGTAAGTATCTTGAAGGTGGTGGATTTACCCGCTCCATTAGGGCCTAAATATCCATACACCCCTGGCTTGTCCAGTACGAAGCTGACCCCTTTCAGCGCCCACTGAGTGCCGTAGCGCTTACTAAGGTCAGAGACCCTCAGCTCCATCACACCCCCAACAAAAGACGAATAGGATCCTCCAGAAGTTCCTTCACTCGCACGAGGAAGCTCACAGCTTCCTTTCCATCTATGACGCGATGGTCATAAGAAAGCGCCACATACATCATCGGACGAATCACTACCTGTCCGCCGATAGCTACTGGCCGCTCCTGAACCTTATGCATTCCCAAAATAGCCGTCTGAGGAGGATTGAGAATAGGGGTAGAAAGGAGAGACCCAAAAACTCCTCCGTTAGTAATCGTAAAAGTGCCCCCCTGCATCTCTTCTATGGAGATTTTATTCTGCCGGGCGCGGGCTGCTAAGTCAGCGATAGTGCGCTCTATCTCCGCTAAGGATAAAAGATGAGCATTCCGCACTACAGGCACGACAAGGCCTCTGTCTGTGCTGACCGCAATACTGATATCTACATATGAGAAATATACCAGCTCATCTTCATGCAGCTGACTATTCACTTCTGGAAACTCTAAAAGAGCTGTCGCACAGGCCTTAGTGAAAAAGCTCATGAACCCAAGACCAATCCCATGCTTCTCTTGGAAACGGTCTTTATAGGACTTGCGCAGCTCTAAAATGCGGCTCATATCCACCTCGTTGAAGGTGGTGAGCATAGCGGTTTGATTTTTGGCGGCGAGGAGCCGTCGGGCAATAGTCTGGCGAATAGGAGTGAGCTTCTTCCTGACTTCTTGCCGCCCGTCAGATGGGCTGACAGCGGGCTGAGGTGTAGGTACGGGCGCCGGCTCAGGAGCAGGCTGCGGTGAAGCCGCAGGCGAAGCAGCCAAAGCGTCTCCTTTCGTAATACGCCCTCCTGGTCCTGTGCCTTGCACTTGAGAAGGAGAAATACCTTTCTCTGCCAGAATCCGAGCCGCAGACGGCATCACTTGCGGTGAAGGAGGAGACGAAGAAACCGTCGTAGGACTTCCTCCATTGACTTGGACGGGCTCTGCTACCTTTTGGGCAGAGGGGTCTATCCGAGCAATTACCGCCCCCACAGGAACTTGCGTGCCCGCTTCCACCAAAATCTCTAATCGCCCTGCTACTTCCGCATAAACCTCCAGCGCCGCCTTGTCAGATTGTATCTCCGCTATCAATTCATCTTTTTCTACCCAGCTTCCATGCGGCTTATACCATTTATCTAAGAGAACTTCCGTGATGGACTCCCCTGGACTCGGTACGCGTATTTCTATCATACTTTTTCAGTCACAATATCCAATGCCTTGCGAATGATGTAGTTCTGCTGGCGCTGATGATGACTATATGAGCCTGTGGCTGGACTAGCTGATTCCCTGCGAGCGATGAGCTTAGGGATAGGCAGCCCATATTCCATAAACTTGCGTAAAATAAAGCCCCAGTAGCCCATATTCCGCGGCTCCTCCTGTACCCAGTAGAATTCCTCTATCTGCTTATGTTCAGAAAGTACCTGTCGCACCTCCTCCTCAGGAAAAGGATAAAGCTGCTCTATCCGTACGATAGCTGTGTCATACTTCTGATGCTCTCGGCGAGCTTGAACAAGGTCATAAAAGATTTTGCCTGTACATAAAATAAGGCGACGAGCCTGCTCTGGCGGTACCTCAGGGTCAGGAAGAACAGGACGGAAACTCCCCTCTGTAAGGTCAGAGAGAGAAGCTACACATTCTGGATGACGTAAAAGGCTTTTTGGCGTGAATATCACCAAAGGGCGACGAGTAGTGCTTCGCATTTGACGGCGAAGGGCATGAAAGAGGTTAGCTGGATGGGTGAAGTTACAAATGTACATGTTGTTTTGCGCAGCCAAAATCAAGAAACGCTCTGGACGAGCGCTTGAATGCTCCGGCCCCTGCCCCTCATACCCATGCGGAAGGTAAAGGGTAATCCCATTTAGCCGCTGCCATTTAGTCTTAGCCGCAGCCAGATATTGGTCTATGATAATTTGGGCTCCGTTAGCAAAGTCCCCAAATTGAGCTTCCCAGATTACGAGCGTATGGGGTGAAGCCAGTGCATATCCATATTCAAAGCCCAAGACAGCATATTCAGAAAGGGGGGAGTTATAGATGTAAAAAGGCGCCTGCTTGTGAGAGAGGTGGTTCAGCGGTACATAAGTAGCTTCCGTTCGCTGGTCCACCAGCACTGCATGGCGGTGAGAGAAAGTACCTCGTTCTACATCCTGACCTGACAGCCGCACTGGATTATTCTCTAAGAGGAGCGTGCCATAAGCCAGCATTTCTACTGTGCCCCAGTCTAATCCCGTCCCACGCTTCACCGCTTCATACCGAGCTTCATAGACTTTTCGGACTGTAGGGTGGGGAGTAAATCCTTCTGGAAGGCGGGCGGTTTGCTGAGCTATAAATTCAAGAACCTCTTTTCTGACGCGCGTATCTGGATCCGGCTCTAAGTTATAGTCGTCATATATCTGAATTCCTTGCCACGTACGCCTGGGGATCGCATCTATTTCGGTCTCCTCCCGCCGAGCCCGCTCCAACTGCACCTCGTAGAACTCCATGCGCTCTTTTTCCATCCGTTTCGGTTCTTCTTCTGAAATAATTCCTTCTCGAACGAGCCTTTCTGCATAAACCTCAAAAGGAGAGGGGCGTCGTGCAATCGCTGCGTACATCAGAGGTTGGGTGAAACGAGGCTCATCCCCCTCATTGTGTCCGTGACGGCGATAGCCAATCACATCTATGAATACATCCCTATTGAAAGCTTGACGAAAAGCGATCGCCAGGCGCATGGCGTGGACGACAGCTTCGGGGTCCTCCCCATTCACGTGAAAAACAGGTGAAAGGGTAACCTTTGCTATGTCCGTAGCATAATGGCTTGAGCGCGCCTGCCCTTCCCCCGTAGTGAAGCCAATCTGATTATTGAGCACGATATGAATCGTCCCCCCCACTTCATACCCAGGCAAAAGGGACATCTGAAGGGTCTCATAAACCACCCCTTGCCCTGCTATCGCCGCATCCCCATGGATAAGTACCAGCACAATCTTATCATGCGTACCACCATAGAGGTGGTCCATCTTAGCTCGTGTAGCACCAGTGGCCACTGGGTCCACCGCCTCCAGGTGAGAAGGATTAGGCAGCATGGAGAGGTGAATTCGCTTACCTCCCACTTCGGGGTCGCTGGAATAGCCCAAATGATACTTCACATCTCCATCAAACGCATCTGACGCTATCCCTTTCCCCTCAAACTCCCCAAAAACCGCCTGAAAAGACTTCTGCATGA
>JANXDD010000084.1 GCA_025059915.1 Bacteroidia bacterium
CTTCGGCGCTGGCGCCCCCCCTCTTTACATTCAGCTCCCCATTCACCGAAGAGCTGGATCCGGCGTCAGGTTTGCCCAAATATAATCCCGCTGCAGCTGCGCTATAGCAGTAAGGGGTATTTTCGCTGGACACTCCACTGCACAAGCTCCTGTATTGCTACAGTGTCCAAAGCCTTCCAGGTCCATCTGCGCCACCATTCTTTTCACGCGCTGGCGACGCTCTGGCTGCCCTTGGGGTAGCATAGCAAGATGAGCTACTTTCGCTGCTGTAAAAAGCATCGCAGAAGCATTTTTACATGCGGCAACGCAAGCCCCACAGCCGATACATGTCGCATAATCAAAAGCTTTGTCTGCCATGGGCTTGGGAATAGGAATGGAGTTCGCATCGGGAGCGCTGCCCGTATTGACTGAGATATATCCTCCCTTCTGGATAATGCGATCCAGCGCAGAGCGATCTACTATCAAATCCTTGATGACGGGGAAGGGTTTGGCTCGGAAAGGCTCTATGGTGATGGTCTCGCCATCTTTGAAATGCCGCATATACAGCCTACAAGTAGTAATGTTTGGCAAGGGGCCGTGGGCACGCCCGTTGATAAACATGCCACAGGAGCCGCATATGCCCTCTCGGCAATCGTGGTCAAATGCCACAGGGTCCTTGCCTTCCTTGATTAGCTTTTCATTTAGGATATCCAACATCTCCAGAAAAGAGGTATTTGGCGAAATGCCATCTACCTCATAGACTTCAAACCTTCCTTCGTCCTGGCTATTTTTCTGCCGCCAAATTCTCAGTGTGAATCGCATAGGCAATACTTATTTATAGCTCCGAACGGTAGGCTTTACAAACTCAAACTTTAGCGGTTCTTTGTGGAGGATAGGGGGCTCTCCTTCACCCGCCCATTCCCATGCAGCTACATAGGCGAATTTCTCATCATTTCGCAGGGCCTCCCCTTCTTCGGTTTGATACTCTTCTCGCAGGTGGCAGCCGCAGGACTCTTCTCGGTGGTAGGCATCTACAATCATGAGCTCCGCCAGCTCTAAGAAGTCTGAGACACGAAGGGCCTTTTCAAGATTCTGGTTGAATTCGCTCGCTGTCCCTGGTACTTTCACCTCTTTCCAGAAGCGTTCCCGTAGCTCACGCACTTGCTGGAAGGCTTTAGTAAGTCCAGCAGCATTGCGGGCAAGGCCGCATTCATCCCATAGAATTTTACCAAGCTCTCGGTGAAACTCATCAACCGTTTTAGTGCCTTTTGTAGAAAGTAAGCGCTCTATACGCTGATTAGTTTCTTTTTCAGCCTGAGCGAAGGCAGCGGTGTCCGTAGAAAGCTTAGTAAAGAGCTGAGTCGCCAAATAATCCCCGATCGTATAAGGCAGGATGAAATAACCGTCCGCCAATCCTTGCATGAGGGCGCTGGCACCGAGACGATTTGCTCCGTGGTCGGAAAAGTTAGCCTCTCCGATAGCGTACAAGCCTTCAATGTTGGTCATTAGATTGTAATCCACCCATAGCCCTCCCATCGTGTAATGTACGGCTGGATATATGCGCATAGGGGTTTGCCAAGGACTTTCTCCTGTGATTTCTTCATACATTTCAAATAGGTTTCCGTACCGCTGGTAGATTACTTCTCGTCCGAGACGCTTGATAGCGTCTGAGAAATCCAGATAGACTGCCCTTCCTGTGGGACCGACACCGTAGCCCATATCACAGACCCGCTTGGCTGCGCGGGAGGCAATATCGCGAGGGACAAGGTTCCCAAAGGAAGGATACCACTCCTCTAGGTAGTACCAGCGTTCGTTTTCAGGAATCTCATGAGGAGGGCGGGGGTCGCCGGGCGTGCGCGGCACCCATACCCGACCATCATTGCGCAAACTTTCACTCATGAGGGTAAGCTTAGATTGATATTCCCCTGACTGCGGGATACAGGTCGGGTGAATTTGTACAAAGCTGGGATTAGCGAAGTAAGCCCCCCTTCTATGAGCGCGCCAGATAGCAGTGGCATTAGAGAGCTTGGCATTCGTGGATAAATAGTAGACATTGCCATACCCTCCCGTCGCAAGGACGACTGCATGAGCAGCTACCCGATGAATCGCCCCCGTAATAAGATTGCGTACGATGATTCCGCGCGCTCGCCCCTCTTCTACCACTACATCCAAAACATCATGATTGTTAAAGACCTGCACATTTCCCAGTTCTACTTGGCGCTGAAGGGCGGCATACGCCCCGAGGAGAAGCTGCTGTCCCGTCTGCCCCCGTGCATAAAAGGTTCGCATCAGCTGGGCCCCCCCGAAGGAACGCGTATCTAAATATCCCCCATATTCCCGCGCAAACGGAATGCCTTGCGCCACACAGTGGTCAATGATTTTGACACTAACCTCCGCTAGGCGATAGACATTGGATTCACGCGCTCGGAAGTCTCCCCCCTTGATAGTATCGTAAAAAAGCCGCCAGACGCTATCACCGTCATTGCGATAGTTTTTAGCGGCGTTGATACCTCCTTGGGCGGCGATACTATGAGCTCGTCGGGGGGAATTATGATACACAAAAACCTTCACCTTATAGCCCAGCTCGCCTAAACTTGCCGCTGCTGAGGCCCCTGCTAACCCTGCACCCACTACGATAATTTCTAATTTGCGCTTGTTATGGGGAGCTACGAGGCGCAAACTGTCCTTATGCTTAGTCCAGCGCTTCTCCAAGTCGCCAGTAGGACATTTATTATCCAAAATAGGCGCACCTTCTCGCCAAGTAATCGCTGGTACAGTAGTGGATGGTGCTGTTAGTATCTCTGCCATAGGTTAGAGAGTTTTCACAAGAAAGTACAAAGGAATAATAGCAAACCCCAGAGGCACTACGAATGCGAAGATGGCTGCGCCCCACCTGATCCACCGCTCTATTCGGCGATTAATCACGAGCCCAAGCGTCTGAAAACTGCTGTAAAACCCATGAGCCAAATGAAACGCCAGAAGAACCATACTTCCCACATAAAAGGCAGAATAGTAGGGGTTTTCAAATGCCCGTTTGCAGCTTTCATACATGGTCATCGGAGTCCCCAGAATGCGATGCTCTACGAAAAAATGCCGCAAATGCACCAGGAGAAAAACAAGCACCACAAGGGCACTAATGCGCATAGTACGAGCAAAAATGCTCGTATTTGCAGAGGCATTGTTTAGTGCATATCCTTTGGGACGGCTTTTTTTCTCCCGCAGGATAAAGTAGAGCCCCTGATAGATATGCAGGATGAAGCCTGCAAACAAAAGGATTTCCAAAATGCGGATGGCTGGGTTTGTGCTCATAAACTCTGCATATGCATTGAAGGCGGCCCCGCCATCTCCTCGCAGCAGGAGGAGATTCCCCCCAAGATGAACCACAAGGAAAGTCATCAGAAATAACCCCGTTAGTGCCATGACGACTTTGCGTCCGACAGTAGTATGTAACCAGCTCGTAGGCGCTGTGGTGGCTTTCATATCCTATGCAAAATAAACGAAAACGAGGGTGAGCTTTGTCTCTATGGATGCCCTACCCAAACGATTTCGTCTGGGCTCAAGCGCCGCCGCCGCCAACGAATCACAGGCATCACGGGCGCAAGGACAGGTGCAGGCGGTACCTCACGCGTGATTCGCATTAGCACATGAATCTCATCATACAAACCCGATGCTATAAACCTTTGAAGCAAAGCTGCCCCCCCCTCTACTAATAGGGAGCCCACCCCATGTTCCAAATACAGCCTTCTGAGCATTTCTTCAAAGGGTGTGGTTAGGGGAAAGAAACGCTCATCTTTTTCTTTTGGCATACCATGCTGCGGCTCGTAAAATATGAGGACCTTAGGATTCTCGCCGGGAAAATACCGAGTCGTAAGTAGCGGTTGGTCTAAAATCCATGTGCGATAACCGACGGCAATATGACTGTGTGCCGCCCGAAGCCGATGCCCCCATACTTTTCCCCAAAATCCAGAGATAGGCCAGCGCCCCTGCGTGCGACTTCCGATGTATCCGCTTTCATACAGCGCTCCTGAACGGCTCGTCTGCGCCCATTTGAGGGTGATGTAAGGTCTTTGTTTCGTGATGCTCACCCGAAAGTGCTTCAGTAAAGCTTGAAAAGGTCGGCTATCTGGGACAATTAAAACCTCCACTCCAGCGGCTCTCAGCGCTTCTATACCCCTGCCTGAGACAGCGGGATTGGGGTCCTCACACCCCACGACTACCCGACGAATGCCTGCCCCCACAATCTCTGGCACACAAGGAGGAGTCTTTTTATCGGTATGACAGCAGGGCTCTAATGTAACATACAGAGTAGCTTTTTCCAGCAGCTTGGTCTCCCGAACCTGCCTAAGGGCTTCTATTTCAGCGTGAGGGCCTCCGAAAGCTCGGTGGTAGCCTTCTCCCAGAAGCTGCTCTCCTACTGCAATAACAGCGCCCACTGGCGGATTCGGCTCCACTTGGACAGGGCTGCCGCGCCGAGCAAGCTCCAGCGCCCGAAAAAGCCAAAGCAAATCTTGAGCGGTCACCGCAGCGTTATGCGCCCTTCAAATACATCTCGTCCCTGCCGATACAGGTACAGAAACGCTTGAAGTTTTCTATCGTAAATAGGCGGGGTCAGAATTTCTCGGCAAAGACTGTCAGGAATGGGTGTATCATTCAGTACAGCGTACCACCCATCACGCCGTCGGGCAAAAAAGAGGAGCGCCTTACCTTCTGGATCAAAAGTGTGATGCTGGACAAAGTCGTAGTGATCGCTTTCAGTCTCGTTCCATACAACTCCTGCCCAGCCTCCTTTCTGCCGAGCTACATAAGCCAAGCTGCGTCCTCCGGCCCCCCATACCAGCTGGTCAGCCACAGAATACAGCTTCCCAAGCTTTCCGTCTCTTAGCACAGCCTGCCCTTCTCCACCCTTGCGTACCACCGCCGCATAACTATCACCTTGCCCTGAAAATTTCACCAGCGCATCAAATGGACCCGCCTCAGGCATTCCATTAGCAAAGACATGATGTTTGCCCCCTTTGACGACAGGATAAATCACCGCCGCTTGGGTCTGAGTAATAAAGGGACGCTCTACTTTGTCATACGGACCGAATGGCTTATTGTGAATATGTAGAAAGCTCTGCTCTTTTTCCCGCGAGATATAGCAAACAAAGCGAGAGTTTGGAGAGAGAGTTACCCCTGAAATGCCCTCAGCCCAGTGGAGCGGACTCCCATCCCAAGTAATGCCTATCTGCATGCCCTTCCGCACAAGATAAACTAAATGTGCACTGTCAGGTGTAAAAGCAATATCAGATATAAGGTCAAATGGTTCTCCCATTTGATCCCCCTCTCGGAGATGGAATTTACGATTCTTCAAAACTGTATAGACCATTCGCTTCCCATCGGGAGAAAATGTAAGAAGGTCTATCACAGCGGCGGGCTCCCCATAAGCATTGCCCAAATAATCCCGTATTTGCCAACGGTTTTTATCCACTTGATAGACGAAAAAAAGATCATTTTGCTCGTTGGGGCGGAAGGTGAGATTTGTTACTTGTTGGAAAGGCCCCATGCCAACATTATCCAGAAACACGAAAATATCTTCTCCTTTTCTGGCGATATAAGCGACATGTTTATGATTTGGAGAAAGTATCATGGAGGAGATATCATCCAGAGGGCGCCCTTCCTCGCCATTGAGATAGACGCGGTATGAACCTTGAAACCGATGCTTGATAGCAATAACCTCGCCCGTAGGACTTACAGCCCAACCAAGTACCTCCTCAAAGCGGTGCTCCGGTTTCCCCTTGGCTATGAGAATGTACTCGGTGCTACCATATTCTATGAGAGCGTACCAGTTTACTCTCCCATCTTTAGAAAGGATGTCGGCTTTTCGTATGATATCTTTTTCGTTTCGTAGCGAGAATATCTTGATAGAGCTAAAGTCAAATGGTATGCTCGGAAAGTTCCCCCCTTTAGGATAGGTCGCAATCTTAGTAGGTGCAGAGACACCGCTGTCTATCAGGGAGGTCGTTTTCTTTTCTTGTGAGGAAGGGGCAGAGGAAGAAGCCGATGGTGTTTCCGATTGAGCAGGCAGAGGAGGGGGAGTCTGTACAGTAGGAAGTGGCTCGGAGGGTAAAGCTGTAGCGATTTCTTGAGCTCCCGAAGGGCTCTCAGAAGAAGGAACTGCTGGAGTAGACGGAGTGGAAGGAGGGGTTATCCGCTCCTGTAATGCTTTCTTCTGAGCGGCTATCTCTATCTGAACCAGGCTGCGAACAATTTTTTCTGAACCACCAATCTCTTGAGCTTTCTTAACGATATAAAGCAGCCTATCATCGGGGATTCTGGCATTCTCAACAAATACGCGAATAAGTGGCTGGATAGACTGAGGAAACTTGACTTTTTGCTCTAAGATTTGCTTCTCTAGTTCTGCTATAGCTTCTATTTGGGTACGAGTAAGCCCCAGCTCGTTTCCACGCTGCGTAAGGAGACGATAGGCACTTTCATCCAGAGCATTAGCAGAAATAAGGGCTCTCAAAAGCGGCTGAAGATATTCTGCACCGAAAGCCCCGGGTGATATCTGGCGCAGGGCTTTCTCTAACTCCATCAGACCCTCCAGGATAGTGTGAGGTAGCCCTTCCTGCTGAGCAAGAGCAGCTAAGAATGGCTTTTCTTCTTCGGAAAGCACGCCTTTTTGAGAGAGGTAACGAACAAGGTGTGCTAAAGATTCCAGCGCAGATTGACCTCGCTGCCGCATCCGAAGGAAGTCCTGAAGCCCTTGACTGATGGCTTCAGAGATACGAGCCTCTCGGGCTAAATCCGAAAGATAGGATACTTCTATGGCGGGCATTCCCCGCTTCTCCAGAGCCCGTAGCAGCTCCCAGTAGCTCTGAAGGGCAGAGGTTTTTTTCTGAGCAGCCTCTGTAAGCTGCCGAAGGTAGCGTACCACTTGAGCATCCATTTGAAGGGCTTGCGCCCGCTCTTCCACCCATTGAAGAAGAGACTCGTCCCCTCCAAGAACCTCTATCACCTTAAGCAGCCGACTCAGGTACCGCAAAACAGGGGCTCGCGGCACCTGAACTAAGGTCTGCACCAGCTCAACGGGGAGAGAAAGATACTCAGCTACTTCCAAAAGGAAGGCTGTTTTCCGTCCAGCTTCAGCACCGAGGCTTTCTACGAGGTTACTCAGCGCTTGAACCTTAGGAAGAAGCGCCGAGGCCTCCCGAGCCAGGCGTGCTTCCACCATCGCCCGAAGAGTGGCTTCTGAACAGCCCAGCGTCTCTGCATTCTGGGTGAGAAACACCCAGTCCTCCTCACTGATATCAGAGGAATGAATAAGCTCCTGAACAAGGGGCCAGAGTAGCTCTATTTCCATATTTCAGTAAATCGCAAGCTCTTCCCAGTACATTTGAAACACTTCTGGAAGCGCACGCGGCATGCTCAAATCCGCCCACCACCCCTCCACTTGTTGTAACCTTTTGAGAAACCGCTCCCAAATACTCTGCGCTTCGGGATACACTGCAACCGAATAGTCTTTCAGGGAAGCGGCTTGAGCAGCCAGAGATAGGGCCACCTCTATGCCCCCAAGGGTATCTACCAAACCAATTGCTTTAGCATCCACCCCTGACCATACACGGCCCTGCGCAATAGCATGCACTGAATCCCGTGTAGGATACCGCCGCCCTTCCTTTACTACTGAAAGAAACTCCTCGTATATCCGGTTTATCTCCTCCTGTAAGCGGGTAGTCTCCTCCGGAGTCACTTCTCGCAGGGGATTCATGAAATCTGCATACTTCCCTCCTACGGTTACTCTATCGGAGCGAAGTTCCATATGCTTTTCTAAAAGCTCGCGGAAATCAAAAAGAAGTCCTATGACCCCAATAGAGCCTGTAATCGTCGTAGGCTCTGCAACGATTTTATCCGCATAGGCAGAAATGTAATACCCTCCCGAGGCTGCTACGCCAGACATAGACACCACGAGAGGCTTTTGAGACTTGAGGCTCCGAAGGGCTTGGCTTATTTTATCGGAGTCCAGCACTGCCCCCCCTGGACTATTGACACGCAATACCACGGCTTTTATCTCCTCATCCTTAGCCACTTTCTCTATGACGGGAACAAGCCGTTCTGCACTGATTTCGCTTTCAGGACCGATTTCTCCCTCGGCATACACAATAGCTATCTTGTTTGAAGACTCCTTGGGCTTTTTCTGCAGAAGCTGCTCTATCTGGATAAAAGCCGGCTCTTCCTTTCCCTCAGGAATAAACCGCTGAACCCAAAGACTCCATGGGAGGAGCATATCCACTAAGCCCGCCGCTTTAGCTTGCTCTGATGTGAAAAAAATCCGAGTATCCGGCCAGCGACGCAAACTGTCTGCAGAAACCTTCCTGCGCAAAGCCACTGTATCTACTATCACTGCCCATATGTCTTCTAAAAGGGCTGTTATTTGAGCCCGATTAGACTCGCTGTACTTCTCATCTGTGAAAGACTCCGCTGCGGACTTGTATGCCCCTGTACGGAAGAGGCGAGGCTTGACCCCCCATTTATCAAAAAAGCGCTTGAAGAAAATTGCCTCAGTGACGAGGCCGTTCCATTCTATCGTAGCCCCTGAACGAGGATGCATTACGATGGTATCCGCATAAGTGGCCAGATAGTAGGTTGCCTCTGAAAAATAATCCCCATAAGCATAGATGGGCTTTTTAGATCGCTCCTTGTAGAGGAGGAGCCAGCGCCCTATTTGCTGAATCTGAGCGGGACGAGCCGAGAGCGCCCCCAGATGAAGGATGATCCCTTTCACCCTATCAGAGGTGGCTGCCAGCTCCAAAACCTGCCGTAACTCTTCCATCGTAGGAGCTCGCTTGGGCGGAGAGCCAAATGTGAAATCTATGAGAGAAAAATCTGGAGTGATGTCCTTTTCGTATTCTCTAAGTTCGCCAGCGAGAGGAAGGTATAGCCAGCCCTCTTTGACTTCTTTTTGCGGTTTAGTAGTAGTAGCGACCTTGATAGCGATTCCTGATAGGAGCGTGCCAACCAGGAGAATGCCGCCAATAATCATCGTGGCGAAAAAGGCTAATATGAGGGCGAGTAGGAGCCGTAGAAAGCGCCACATAAGGCAAAGATAAGCCTAAGGAAAGTAGGGTGATGGAGAGGATTTTTGGGCGATGGGGAAAATACGCAAGGTGATAGGGAGGATTTTTTTGTGCG
>JANXDD010000085.1 GCA_025059915.1 Bacteroidia bacterium
TCCTTGGTATTTATGGTGAGCTTTTACGGCATATAAATCCCTCAGGATGCGGATGGTAGTGTCCTGCGAGATGGGGGGCGGGGGCGGAGGAGACTGACAGCTACTCAGAAACAAGGCCCACCATAGCCAGTATTTCATCCGCATATGTTCGGTCGGTGGAGAGGCGAGGAACTTTGTTTTGTCCTCCCAGCCGCCCTTTGCTTTTAAGCCAGCGGTAAAAAGTACCCTCAGGAAGGGAAACTACCTTGGGCGCTTCTAAAGCGAGGTTGCCTTCCCGCTTGGCTTCATAATCAGAGTTGAGGCGGCGGAGAGTGCTGTCTAAGGTCTGGATAAAAGTCTCCATGTCATGAGGGGGGTGAATAAACTCTATCAGCCACTGATGAGCCCCTCGGTGCTGGGTGCTGAGATAAATAGGAGCTACGGTGTAATCCCGTACTTGGGCATTTGTGGCTTTACATGCGGCCTCTAAGGCGGCTTCCGCTTGTTCTATCATTACCTCCTCTCCGAAAGCATTAATGTAATGCCGCGTGCGCCCTACAATGCGCAGACGGGGCGGGTGTGTGCTCACAAACCGAATCGTATCTCCAATCAAGTATCGCCATAACCCCCCAACTGTAGTGATGACTAAAGCGTAGGTTTCATTCTCCTGTACGGCTTCTAAAGGGATGGCTTCCCACCTTCCTGCTTCCCATGCCGAAAAGGGAATAAACTCATAAAACACCCCGTGATCAGTCATAAGGAGTAAGTCCCGCTGCTGGGAAACATCTTGAAAGGCAAAAAAGCCCTCGGAGGCATTGTATATCTCCATATAGCGGACCTTTTCTGAGGGGAGATACTGCTTGAAGAGGGCTTCGTAAGGGGTGAAGCTTACAGCTCCATGAAATACAGCCTCAAACCGAGGAAAGACTTCCAAAATGTGCTTTGCCCCTGTGCGCTTGAGCAGCTGTTCAAATAGAAGCACGCTCCAAGTAGGCACGCCTGCAAGTCCTACAATATGATGCCGCTGGCGCAAAAGAGCCTCTACCATGCGTGGCAGTTTTTCTTCCCAGCTGGCTATCAGAGCAGTTTTCAAATCAGGAGCCCGAAATAGGCGATAAATCCGAGGCATATTCGCCAGCAGGACGGCACTGAGGTCCCCGTACCGCGCATGCGCCCCTAAATGACTAATCTGATGCGAACCGCCAATGCTAATGATTTTGCCTTCCAGCAGGTGGGTAGTGTCCTTATAGAGAGCAAGGTAGGTAGCAAAAAGATGCCGAGAAGCCCGAAAATGATTCAAATAGAGGCTTTCACGGGTTATGGGAATGTACTTACTCCGATCATTAGTCGTGCCGGAGGAGCGGGCAAACCATCGCACTTTTCCTGGCCATAAGACTCCCTCTCCCCCTCGCATAGTCCGTTCTATCCAAGGATATATTTCCTCATACGGCTGGATGGGGACGGCTTTTTGGAATGCTTCGTAGGGGAGATTAGGACGCAGACCATATTTTTTTCCAAAAAGAGTAGAAGCTCCTCGCTCAAGGAGATAAGAATACCATCGGCGCTGAGGCGTCAAAGGGTCTTTTTGAATGGCGAGCACTTGCTTGTATGGGGCTCGCAGGAGGGCATACAAGGGCTCTAACCATCTCATACCATGAACTTATCGGGCGAAAGGCGTCTCCGTAAGGGGCGAATATAGCCCATTCGCATAGCGGTGCCAGGCGGCTACAGCTATCATCGCAGCATTATCCATGCAGTACTGGAGGGGAGCAAGATAGAGCTCAAGAGAATGCTTCTCCGCTTGGGAGTGAAGGTATTGGCGCAGGTACTGATTGCTGGCAACTCCCCCTACGAGTCCTATGCGAGGGATGTGAAATGCCTGAGCAGCTCGGATGAGCTTATCAGTGAGATAAACAGAGACGGCATGCTGCCAGCTGGCGCATAAATCTTCGGTTCGCAGCTCTGGATGGTCGCGCCGAGCGTAGAGAAAAGCTGTCTTTAACCCGCTAAAGCTAAAATCCCATACTCCTGTCGTGCGAGGAGTAGGAAAGGCAAAAGCAAAAGGGTTTCCTTGGGCTGCCAACTTTTCTATTTGAGGTCCCCCCGGATATGGGAGCCCAAGGGAAGCCGCCACTTTATCAAAGGCTTCCCCAACGGCATCATCTACCGTCCGCCCCAGAAGCTCTATGCGGAGAGGATGGAGGACCCTATAAAGGTGCGTGTGACCCCCAGTTGCCACCAGAACAATCATAGGATAGAGCGGAGGCTTTTCCCCTAACTCTATAGACGCGATGTGTGCCTCCAAGTGATGCACGCCGATGAAAGGGATATTCCACGCTGCAGCAAGAGCCCGAGCAAAAGTAGAGCCAATCAGCAAGGAGCCTAAGAGACCAGGTCCTTGGGCTGCAGCCACTACCCGCAAGTTTGTCCAATCTACCCCAGCTTGGGAAAGTGCTTCTACTACTGCTAAAGGTAGCTTTACCTCATGCTCGCGGGAAGCCCACTCCGGAATTACCCCTCCAACTGTTGCATGTACTTCTTGCCGATAGACTACATGAGACAAAATCCGCTCACCATCGTACAGGCAAGCGGCAGTATCATCACATGAAGTTTCTATGGCTAAAACCACCTACCCCTGCTGGAGCTGCTGCATGCGCTGACGATAGGCAGCACGCTTGATTTGCTCTCGGCGCTGGACAGACTTAGGAATGAAATACATGCGATTTCTCACTTCTCTGGCAATCCCCAAGCGGTCAAACTTCCGCTTGTAGCGCCGCAGCATCTTCTCAAGGTTTTCCCCTTCTTGAGGCTCTATGATTATCATGGGGGGCAAAGATACGAGTTTTCTTCGTGATTTTTCGTCTCAGACTCATTCTACTTTGAGGACGAAGCCCTTGAGATATTCCCCTTGGGGGTGGAAAAGGTCTATGGGATGATCTGGGGGGGCATGGAGGAAGTGAAGAATCTGTACCGGCCTGTCTGCATCCATGGCTGCACTTAGAAGGATATCACGAAAAAGTTGAGGAGTGATATGAGCTGAGCAGGAGAAAGTGAAAAGCAGGCCTCCTTTTGGCAGGAGGCGTAAGGCGCGCCGATTGATTTCTTTATAACCGCGTATAGCTTGAGGGACAGCGTCCTGATGATGCGTAAAAGCCGGCGGGTCTAAGACGATAATGTCCCAGTAATCTTTTTCTACCTTTTGTAGGGCATCAAAAGCATCCTCCACCCAGAGGGTGTGTGGAATGTGCGAGAAACCATTGAGACGCAAGTTTTCTAAGAGAAGGTGGGCGGGCTCTGGCATGATTTCTACAGATAAAAGCTCGGTTGCCCCCCCTGCTGCGGCATAAACCGTAAATCCCCCTGTGTAAGCAAAAAAGTTTGCCACCTTGCGTCCTTGGCTGTAATAGCGAAGAAGCTGCCGATTATGCCGCTGGTCTAAAAAGAAACCAGTTTTTTGACCCGTCTCTATAGAGACCTTGAAGAAGAGCCCATGTTCTTCAAGAAGGACTTCAGGTGTGCGTTCGCCCCATATCCATTCAGAGGCAGAGGACGACTCTCGTCGCAGGTAAATGCCTTTTAGGGACAAATGACTTGTGAGGAAACGGAGGAGAGTGGGACGGAGCCGTTCTGCGCCTGGGGTGCGCAGCTGCACTACCGCTACTTTGTCATAGACATCTACTACTATGCCGGGAAGGGCATCTCCTTCGCTATTGATGAGGCGGTAGCTATTTGTGAGGCGAAGGTCAGGCAGAGCCCGACGAAGGTGGAGAGCTCTTTCTAACTGGCTTTGCCAGAAAGTTTCATTAGGTTGGAGCTTAGCAGAGCCCCAAGAAAAAACTCGGCAGCGTATCGGGCTCTCCGCATCCCAATGCCCATAAGCCAGCGGCTGGCCATGTTCATCACATACACAAACTGTATCACCTGATTCAGCTATCGTATCTGGAGCAAACGCCCCTGAAAAGAGCCAAGGATGCCGCTGCTGACGAATCTTTTCCGCTTTGCCCGGGCGCAGACGAACACGGCGGACTTTGCTCATTAGACAGGGATGGAAAGGGCATTTACTAAGCGCCCTTCTTGATAATAAGGTAGCACAGGATGAAGGTCTCGCCGCAGAGAGTATTTTACATCATTCTGCATACCCAGCTCTACCAGCCGCTCAAAGTGCGCTGAATGCTCTAAATAATACTTTTTGCGGCTATCAGCCATTTGATAGAGGCTCATGGCGATGAGCGTGGCATCGTCATTGACCCGGAAATCTCCTTCCAGTTCGGTCGCTACCGCCCCCGCAAAAAGGGTATCCTCCATATTCACTTGATCCTTCCACCCAGAACATACTAAAAGAACTGGCTCTTCCTGCTGTCGCAGCCAATCCACCAGCACAGACATATTTACAAATGCCCCGGTTACGACTTTCTTGGCTTTTCGGACTGCCCATAGGGCGCGGGTGCCGTTGGTGGTCGTAAAAGCTAACTTTTTGTCTCTCAGGTCAGCCTCTAAAAAGTCAAAGGGAGAGTTTCCAAAGTCAAAGCCGGGTACTTTTTTAGCCCCGCGTTCGGCGGCGGTCAGATACCCTTGGCGTCCCAGCTCCCGGCATTCCCGCAGAGAACGCACGGGCCGAATCTCCCTCACTCCCCGATCCAAAGCTACTGCAAAACTTGTCGTTGCCCGCAGAATGTCTATAACTACTACCACATAATCCTCTACCCGAAACTGCGGAATGAGAGCTGTGGAAAGACACACGCGAACCAGCGGACGAAATCTCATACTCGGGCTTTTTGTCTGCGAGTAAGAGAAGTCTCTGGGAGAAAGGGCGGACGTACTATCGTCAGCGGCACCATCTCTCCACGCAGAGCCATATAAACGGTCATTCCTACCTTGTACTCAGGGGGAAGGTAGCCCAAGGCTATCCCTTTACTCAAGGAGGGGCTGATGGAGCCAGAGGTAATCCGTCCTATTTCCTTCCCCTCTTGATTGTAAAGAAGCATGCCGTTTCGGGGAATGGCTCGGGGAGAATCGCTTAGCAGTCCAAAGAGCCGACGCCTCAGCCCAAATTCCTTTTGATGAAGAAGGGCTTCTCGTCCGATAAAGTTTCCTTTGTCCAGCTTTACAGCCCAGCTTATCCCTGCTTCCAGCGGGGTTGTCTGCTCATCTATGTCCGTCCCGTACAGAAGGTATCCCATTTCCAGCCGAAGGGTATTGCGTGCAGATAAGCCGGCAGGAGTAATTTCTCCTAAGTTCATAATTGCCTCCCACAGACTGAGTCCATGACTTTCTCGGACGAAAAGCTCATAGGTCCACTCCCCTGTATAGCCCGTAGTGGCTACTAAGACGTCTGGGATACCTGCTACTGTGCCTTTCACGCAAGCGTAGTAAGGCATTTCTCCTACAGGTAGGTCGGTCAACTGGCGTATAAGAGACTCACTTTCAGGGCCTGAAAGGGCTATGAGCACCGTAGCTTCTGAGATGTTTTCCAAGGATACTCCTGTAGCGGGCAGGTGCTCTTCCAGCCACCCCCAGTCTTTCTCTGTGGTAGCTGCATTGACTACGAGCATGAAAAGCTCGGGCTCAAGCTGATATACAATCAGGTCGTCTATGATGCCTCCATCCTCTCGCAGAAGAAAGCTATACTGGGCTCTACCGGGAGAAAGTTTGCGCAGGTCGTTTGTCAGGAGAGAGTTCAGCCATGCAGCGGCTTCCGGCCCCCGTACTAAAAACTCCCCCATGTGGGAAAGGTCAAATACCCCTGCTCGGCTGCGCACAGCAGCATGCTCTTGAAGCTCGCTTTTGTAGCGGAGAGGCATTTCCCACCCTCCAAAGGGGACTAAGGCAGCACCGAGATCAATATGAACTTTGCGCAAAGGTGTGGATTTTAGCACAGAACAAAGGTACAAACGCTTACCTTTGCCCTGTGGAGCGAGGAGTAAGATATGTCCATCATCGCTGTTGTCCTCTTTAGCTTTCTCTCTGCATGGGCATGGAATGAAGTTTTTCTACGGTTTGCACGAAGGCTTGGGGCTCTGAATCAGGGGATTCCGAATCAGCGTCGCTGGGATAGTCGCAAGAAGCCTATTATCGGGGGAATAGCCTTTTTTGTAGTTGCATTAGGAATAGGGGCATGGAAACCAGCTGATCTCCAACTGAGCCGAGCGCTCCTGGCAGGGGCCGCTATAGCTTTCTTGACTGGACTGGCAGATGATGCATATGTCTCCGTCCCGTATGTCAAGCTCTTGGGACAGCTTTCTGCTGCAGGAGCTTCCATTATTCTCGGTGGCCCGCTCCTTACCATCTCTCCAATGCCTGCGCTTTCTGTTTTATTCACGCTTTTCTGGTATGTCGCTGTCATGAACGCACTGAACATGATGGACAATATGGATGGGATTGCGGGCAGTTTGACCCTTATATTTCTTCTTAGCTCTTTCTGGCTATTGCCCCAAAGCCCCCACCTTCTTTTGTACTTAGGGCTGGCGGGGGCGGTAGGAGCATTTCTTCTGCGGAACTTTTACCCCTCTCACCTTTACATGGGGGATAATGGCAGCCAGTTTTTGGGCTTTGTATTAGCTTACTGGGGTACAGAGCTTTGGCATGCACCTATAGCTCATACAGCAGATAACTGGGTGAAGGTCCTCATGCTGGTGAGCCTTTATAGCCTCCTTGCTGGAGATACTTTCTGGGTCAGCATCATGCGGCTGATAGTTAGGCGAAATCCTTTCAGTGGTGGGACGGATCACCTCACCCACCGGTTGGCACAGTTTGGGCTTTCTCCCCGTTACATAGTGGTTCTTTTAGCAGCGGTGCAAGGGCTATTGGTGCTGGGAACAGGGCTGCTCCTGCGCAGCCAGCCGGCAGAATGGGGCTTCGTAGGTGTCATCGGGCTTGTAGGCATAGCTATTGGAGCGGTTCATTTGAGCTATCTCCTTCCGATTATACATCGTACAAAGTCATTTTCCCCACCTATTTCCTTTTCCCTTAGAGGCTCTGAGGGGGAAAGGGTATGACTACTCCTCCGAAAGTCGGGCGAGGCGAATGCGAATCTGCCACAGCCACACCCCTAAGGCAATGAAACCTACCGCGGCAATGTAGAAAACAACGCGATGAAGGGGGCTAATATCTTCTGTTCGGAAAGCGGGGGTTCCCTCTGCCCCAGGGTGAAGGCCTCCTAAATAGCGCGGAAGGAAAAAAGTCAGAGGTAGGACGAGAATAGTGGCTATTATATTATACACGGCTGCTAAGCGGGCACGCAGTCTTTCTTCTTTCGTACTGGCTCGTAGGACGAAATAAGCGCCGTACATAAGAAGGGCTATCAGAGCGAAAGTTTGCTTGGGGTCCCAGCCCCACCAGGCGTTGAAATCGGTATCGGGTAGAGCCTCTGCCCAAGTTACACGCGACCAGAGGATGCCCGTAGCCAACCCCAGTATGCCAAAGAACACCGAAGTCCATGCCGCCTCTCGTGCCCGCCTATCAGCTTCTGGCTGAAGCTTCAAAAGGTACTGGGCACTCCAATAGAAGGAAATCCCCATCAAGGCATACATGGAAAACCACATCGGTACATGAAAGAAAAGATTTCGGTCGGTCCAGCCTAAGCCTGGTACTTGAGGAAGAGGAAGTTTGAAACCCAAAATCAGGACGGCTGTTATGGCGATAGTGGCTATGATTCCAGAAGTACGCATATGCGAAGGAACGCATTTCCGAAGCATATTTGTGTCAAATGGATAAGGAGACTTTGCGCAGGGAGGCAGAGGAGCTCCGAGACCTCTACCAAAAGCTGAGAGAAAAACTTGCTACGGTCATAGTAGGGCAAAAAGAGCCCGTGCATTTTCTCGTCTTGAGCATTTTAGGGCGGGGACATGCACTTCTGATAGGTCCGCCGGGGGTGGCAAAGACCCTGATGGTCAGCACCCTTGCCCAAGCCATGGGACTGAGCTTCCATCGGATTCAATTCACACCTGATTTGATGCCAGCAGATATCCTGGGTACTGAAATCCTTCAGATAGACCCCGAGACAGGGCAAAGGTATTTTAGATTTACGCCTGGTCCTATATTTGCCCATGTTATTTTAGCAGACGAGATTAATCGGGCTTCTCCTAAGACGCAGTCGGCTCTTCTGGAGGCGATGCAGGAGCGCTCCGTCTCTATCGCAGGGCAATCTCATCCGCTGCCTGATCCTTTTTTCGTCTTGGCTACTCAGAATCCCATAGAGCAAGAAGGAACCTATCCTCTCCCAGAGGCTCAGTTAGATAGGTTCATGTTTGCAATTTTCGTTGGCTATCCGTCACAAGAGGAAGAGATGGAAATAGTGCGGCGCACGACGGGGGTATGGGAGCCTAAGGTAGAGCCATTTCTCTCAGCGGAGCAGATTCTACACCTACAGCGGCTTGTTCGGCAGATGCCAGTGGCCGATAATGTAGTTCGGTATGCGGTGGAGCTCACGCGTAACACCCGTCCGCAAGAAAGTAAGGACCCTTTTATCCGTGAAAATGTGAGCTGGGGGGTGGGCCCCAGAGCAGCGCAATTTCTACTTTTAGCAGCCAAAGCGCATGCCCTTCTCTCAGGCAAGTATGCCCCCGATGTGGAGGATGTTCAGTATGTGGCCATTCCTGTTTTGCGGCATAGGATGGTTCTTTCCTATCAAGCAGAAGCCGAAGGGGTGTCCCCCGAGCGTATTATTCGGTATCTTATCCAAGAAAAGGTAGCGGTGGTATGAGTAAGCTGCTTTTAGCGATTGACGAGGGTACCAGTTCGGCGCGAGCCATAGTGTTCTCCTTGGAGGGGGAGATTGTGGGGATAGGGCGGCGACAGATTTCTTTAGAATACCCTCAGCCGGGGTGGGTAGAACAAGATGCCGAAGCCCTCTGGCAAGCTCAATATGAAGCTGTCCAGGAGGCTCTTCAGTCTGCTGGTGTCTCAGCTTCTCATATCGCTGCGGTAGGTATAACGAATCAGCGGGAGACTACCATCGCCTGGGACCCTCATACGGGCAAACCCTATGGAAAAGCCATTGTATGGCAGGATAGGCGGACAGCAGGCATGTGTGATTCCCTTGCCCCTCGTGCAGCTTTCATTCGGGAGC
>JANXDD010000086.1 GCA_025059915.1 Bacteroidia bacterium
AAATGCCCCCATTACTAATCTGGCTGCCCCCCTCAACATGGGACTCACCTATTTGGCACAGATTCCCCCTGCCCGCCGGGCTCCTTGCAATAGTAGTCCGCGCTTTGTACAGCGTCCCCCCTTCTTTCTCTGTGCTGGGCACGATTTTTTCTTCAATCACGCTGCTGTAGATGTAGATGGCGACTCCTTGGTATATCAAATAGTAGGTGCCTATCACAGCGTTAACCTTCAAGGTCAAGGAGCGGTCAATCCTTCTCAGGGCGGACTACCTACTGTCGGTCCTACTAATCCTCTCGGTCCGCCCCCCTACCAAATAGTAACTTATGCACCGGGCTACTCAGCCACCCAACCCTTTGGCACAGGAGGGATATGCCAGATAGACCCCTCTACGGGACTTCTTCATCTAAAAGCCCCTAACCCCGGACTGTACGTAGTGGCAATAGCGGTATTAGAGTTTCGCAACGGGGCATTCTTAGGAGAGACCCGCAGAGATATGCAGTTCTATGTAGCCCCCTGTCGCCCTCCCACCGCCGCACCTCTGGTAGAGCATGATTTTTCTGGGCTTCTTCACAGGGGAGACACACTCATTTTAGAAGCTGAGCAGAATATCTGCTTTTCTGCCACCATTCGCGATACCCAGCCGCCGTCCCCCCCTGCTACCCTCAGCTACTCTATTTCGCCTCCCCCATCCACAGTACAAAGCACCGGAAGTAATCCCCTCCTCCTTTCTATCTGCATCAGCCCTTCGTGTCAAGATACTGGCAAGCTAATACCCCTGTATATCTCTGGATACAAAACCGAACTCTGCGGAACCACCCAAGCACATGATACTATTTGGATAAGGGTTCTATCACCTCCCAGACGCAGTCTATGGGGAGTACTTGCTCCCCTCCCCCTCCCTCAGCAGAATGGGGCATATCAAATACACTTAGACAGTACAGCCTGTGCCCAATTCTGGATAGTGGCAGAACCTCCCCACCCTCCCCCCACCATAAGCTACACTACTTCTACACCAGCTCAAATCACTCTCTCAACTACTCAGCGGGGCGATACTTTATTTGGAGAGCTGTGTTACACAGGCAAATGTGAGGCCCTCACCCAGCCTATCGTGATAGCTTTACGAGGCGTAGCCTCTGCCTCTTGTCAGCCCCTCCTTCAGTGGCAGGATACCCTTCGGTTTCTGGTACTGCTGCCTCAAAACCCTCCTCCTACTGTATCCTTCATCGCTCCAGATACTATCCGCCTCAAACCCGATAGCGGAGCATGTCTCCGTCTTCGGATTGAGGACCTGCCGCCTCTCAGCAAGCATAGCGTGCATATAAGAAGTGAGCCCCCCCTTCTACAAAACTTGAATGTGCAGCCATCAAGCGGTTCTCTCTCATGGGAAAGCGAGGTGTGCTTCACACCTGCCTGTGAGGCAATCGGTCAGGTAATCCGCCTCATCGCAGAGGTGAGGGATTCTCTCAGTTGTGCTGAACTTTACAGGCGATACGATACGCTCTTTGTCAGGGTAGAGTCGCGTCCTACTTATCCCTTAGCTTTAGAGGTGCCTCCATGGACGAGAGAAATCCCCTTTCAGGCTTTTTACAAGGCTGAATACTGCTTCCCTATCGTAGCAAAAGATACCGCAGGCAATGGCGGTGAATATGCTCTGGAAGTAAGCGCTACTGAGTTTCCCGTAGAAGTGAGGTCAGCTATACAACAGGGCGATTCTATCCGGGGGGAGGTGTGCTTTCGGCTGAATTGTTTGCTTAGGGGTGACACAGCCTATCCGATTATCGTACGCGCTCTGAATCGTCCCTATTGTGCGGTGCCTCCTCCAGCGACGGTAGAGACGGTATGGGTTCGCCCAGCTAATCTTCCTCATAATCGCCCACCTACTATTAGCCGAGACAAACCCAGCCCTTGGGAGGTTATTCCCTCAGAAGACAGCCTTTGCTACACCCTTTTGGTTGAGGACCCTGATAGTTTTGCCCTTCTTACCTATGAAGGGAGGGGAGCGGCGTTTTCTCCAGAGTTTTTCTGGGGAGCTCATTTTACTCTTTCAGCGCTCAGAGAAAATCCTCTCCTTCTGCGTGCTTGCGCCCAAATAAACTGCTACACCCAAGGACAGACTTTTCCTGTGGTTATATGTGTAAAAGACACGACGAGCTGCGATCCCTCAGAACAGTGGGAAGTTTGCGATACGCTGGAGCTGAAGGTCAGCTGGTGCCACGGAATCCTACCCAATGTTTTCACGCCCAATGGAGACGGGATAAATGATCTTCTCCGCCCCTATGACCTTGCTGGTGTAAGCCGGTGGCGCCTCCTCATATGGAACCGCTGGGGTGAGCAGGTTTTCGCAGGAGACTGGAATGAGCCTTGGAGGGGTGAAACTTCTGCCGGGCCAGCTCCAGAAGGCGTTTATTTCTACCTTTTGAAACTTCAGCTGGTCAGTGGAAAAGGCCCCCCTCTAGACTTTGACCGAGCTGGGAGCATCACTCTTCTGCGCTAAGTTTGCAAGGCATGGATGCCATTCGCCAGGCTAAGCTGCAGGAACTGCGCCGTTTAGGCATAGACCCCTTCCCTACCGAACCCTTTTCCATCAATACTACCGCAGCCGAAATTCTTCGCTATTATCCTCAACAGAAGTTGGACTTCAAATCTGTTCGCTTGGCAGGGCGGCTCTGGCGCAAACGCCTCATGGGAAAAGCCTCCTTCGCCGTCCTACGAGATGAAACAGGGGACATCCAGCTGTACTTCCAACGAGATGATTTTTCAGAGAATCCCGAGCTATATGATGTTGTATTCAAGAAGCTGGTGGATCTGGGGGACATTCTCGGTGTAGAGGGCTTTGTATTCACCACGAAGACAGGCGAGATCACTGTCCATGTACAGCGCTTTCGCTTCCTTGCGAAATGCCTACATCCTCTTCCAGTAGAGAAAGAAACAGAGGAAAAAGTCTATGCGGCTTTTACCGACCCTGAGCTGCGCTATAGAATGCGCTACGTGGACCTCATGGTGCATCTGAATGTGCGAGAAATCTTTCGCCGCCGCACCGCTATCGTACAAGCTATCCGAGACTTTTTCAATCAAAAAGGCTATTTAGAAGTAGAAACCCCAATCCTCCAGCCAATATATGGAGGAGCCTTTGCGCGTCCTTTCACTACCCATCATAACGCCCTGGATATGCAGCTCTACCTGCGCATTTCTAACGAGCTCTATCTCAAACGGCTCATTATTGGGGGCTTCACAGGAGTGTATGAGTTTTCAAAAGACTTCCGCAATGAAGGCATAGACCGCTATCACAATCCAGAATTCACCCAGGTAGAGCTGTATGTCGCCTATCAAGACTACTTCTGGATGATGACGCTGGTAGAGGAGCTTTTAGAGACGGTAGTACAGCGAGTGCTGGGAACGCCCGTAGTGCGATATGGAGAGTATGAAATTGACTTTTCAGCTCCTTACAAGCGCGTAAAGTACTATGAAGCCTTAGAAGAAGTCGTAGGAAAGGATGTACGCACTCTTTCTGAAGAGGAGCTTATGAAACTTTTTCAGGCATATGAGGTGTCTTTGCCAGAGCCGCCTTATGAAAGGATAGATTTGATTGCACGGCTTTTTGATAAGCTGGTGGAGCCGAGGTTTATCCAACCTACCTTTGTGCTGGATTATCCGATAGAGGTCAGTCCTTTGGCTAAGGCTCACCGGAGTACGCCGGGCGTTGTGGAGCGCTTTGAGCTGATAGTTGCTGGGAAAGAGCTCGCTAATGCCTACTCTGAACTGAATGACCCTATAGACCAGCGTCAGCGTTTAGAGAAGCAGGCTCAGCTGAGAGCCGCTGGCGGAGAGGAGGCCATGCCCATGGATGAGGATTTTCTACGAGCGTTAGAATATGGGATGCCCCCTACCGCCGGCTTAGGACTGGGCATAGATCGGCTCACAATGCTTCTGTGCAACGCCCCAAGCATCCAAGAAGTACTGCTTTTCCCGCTTTTACGACCAGAAAGGTAGATAGCGCATAAATGAATTTCCACCTAAGCCCCCTTTGATAGGTCGGCACACGCCCAGCCTCTCTTTATTTCCGAGAGAACGCAGACTCACTCCTGGAAATCGGGACAGGGACATAGCAAGTCCTCGGTGGAAAAAGTGCATAGCAGGTTGAAGGGGATAAATCAATCTCACTTCTCCTATTTTTCCAGCTACCCCTTCGGAGATGCGGCACAGATGCTCTACTTGATAAGGGAATTGTGGTGTGTAGAGCCCCCACAGCGAAATAGAGTTTCTACCCAAATTCCGAGAAAGCATTCAAAAGCTGATGTTCTTCTTTTCCCTCGGGTAGCTTAGGCATGACTTTAGGATTTTACTGTCAAAAATCAGCAAACGCTAAATCTACCTCCTCAAAGTCATGAGCCTCATGAAGCAAAAAAGAAGCGAGAAATTCAACCCTCCTACGGGAGCTATGAAATACATTCACCGCTTGATTGGGGAATATTTCTGGGTAGAAGCCAAGCTCATTCCAGCGCGGTGGCGGGGGAGCTCTATTATCGCCATAGCCCGACCGAAGCGGTAAATCTTTCTGCTTACAATCACTCAAAAAATTCTTTCAGGCGCCGCCAGAAGCCTTTCTCAGGCTTATGTTCTTTAGGCTGAAAGCCTTTATGCTTGCGCATCTCTTCCAGAAGGCGCCTCTCTTCAAAAGAGACTTTGGATGGCACCCACACATGGACCTGTACCAAAAGGTCTCCGCGTCTGCGGCTATTATAGCGCAGCAGCCCCTTGCCAGAAATCTTGAAGACTTCTCCTGAATGGGTGCCAGGGGGGATTTGTAAAGGAATAGTTCCCCCTGACAGCGTAGGAATAGCCAAAGTAGTACCTAAGACCAAGTCTGCATAGGACACCCAAGCCTCATAGATGAGGTCCTCTCCTTTCCGAGCGAAAAGAGGGTGAGACTTTTCACGAATTTCTATGATGAGGTCGCCTGCGGGGCCTCCCCAGGGTCCTCGGTGACCTGCACCCCGCAATACCAATGTCATCCCTCCTACAGCTCCTGCAGGTATTTCTACTGGCTGACGATGAAGCCTCTCCACTACTCCAGTACCGCCACAAACAGAACAGGGGCTCACTATCCGAAAGCCCGTGCCTTGGCAGTCAGAGCAAGTTTGATAGATGATCTGCTGAAAGAATCCCCCTCCAACCCTGTAAGCTACCTGTCCAGTTCCTCCACAGGTAGGGCAGGCACGCGGAGAGTGCCCTCTCGCACTACCAGTGCCCCCGCAAACCTCACAGGTATCCTTTCGGATGTATTCTATTTCTCTTTCGGTGCCCTCCGCTATCTCCTCTAAGGAGAGCTCTACGACGACCGATATGTCCTCTCCCTGAATGGCAGGCGGCCGCCGCCCACTTCCGCCTCTACCCCCAAAAAAAGTAGCAAAGATTTCCTCTACCGCTTGAGAGAATATCGTCTCTGCTCCTGTTCCCCCTGAGCTTCCGACAGTTCCGAAAAGGTCATATTGACGCCGCTTTTCTGGATCGCTCAGAACCTCATAAGCTTCGGAAATTTCCTTGAAGCGCTCTTCGGCTTCTTTATTGCCCGGATTACGGTCAGGATGGTACTTTAGCGCTAACTGGCGGTAAGCGCGTTTGATAGTCTCTAAATCGGCGTCTCTACTTACGCCTAAGGTTGCGTAGTAGTCTTTTTTTTTCATTCTGTCGTAATGACGCGCGCAGGACGCAAAAGCTGCCCTTGATAAAGGTAGCCAGCTTCTACAACTTCTACGATAGTGTGGGGCTGGACGCCTTCGGGGGCTGGCACAGTAGAAATAACTTCATGATAAGCAGGGTCTGGCAAACTCCCTACTTCTGGCGCAATCACTTGAATAGAGAGCTTCTGGAGAGTGTGAGAAAACTGGCGGTGGATAAGTTCCAAGCCTTCTTTAAGGCGCTCCATATCTGGGGCTTCCCGAGCAGCTTGGATGCCTCGTTCTATGTTATCCAGCAGGGGAAGGAGAGGACGTAGGATATCCATTTGCGCTGAGAGGATCTGCTGCTGAAGGTCTCGCTGGACTCGTCGCCGATAGTTTTCTAACTCTGCAGCCGAGCGTAAAGCTCGGTCTTTCCAAAGCTCTACTTCGGCTTGAAGCCGAGCCACCTCCTCCGCTACAGCCGATGCCTCACTCTCTACGGAAGCAGTCGGCTCCTGAGATTCTGGTAAAGCCTCTTCCAAGGTTTTTTTGACCTCTGCCTCTGTCATAGCTGAGATGGATAAGTTTGTCGGAAAGTCTCCCATTTTTGCGTGCGATAGAACCCTCCGCCAAAGTACCGCAGAATCTCATCCATTAGCCGCGGCGCAATGTAGCCCCGCATGGCTAAAAGTACAGTGCCAGAGGGTTCCATCAGCACGAGCGCAGGATATTCCATCTTCCCTTCTAACAAAACATATGCCAACTGATTAGCGTGAATATCTGGACGATAGGGGAAAAATTCTCCATTGAAGAAAATAGTATCACGCTCTTCAGCGTTGAGCCGCACACAATGAAAATTTCGGGTAGCATACGTGGCAATAACTGGATGAGCCCAAGTATTTTGATCCATCATGACACAAGGGCTGCACCAAGGAGTATAAATATAGACGAGAATAAGCCGCTCCACTTGTCGCGCCCTTTGGAAGGCGGCATCTATGTCTTGCCATACAATCTGGGCAAAAAGTCCAGAGCCTAAGAGAGAAACCTGCCAGATTTTCATGACAAAAGAGCAGCTATGCCAGGGAGAGTTTCGCCTGCGAGCAGCTCTAAGAGAGCTCCCCCACCGGTAGAAATAAAGCTCACTTTGTCTGCTACGCCGACGACTTCGGCTGCAGCAGCGGTATCACCTCCCCCGACGAGACTGTAGGCACCCCGAGCAGTCTCTTCTGCGATGTACTTGCCAATGTTTGCCGTCCCACTTCTGAAAGCCTCCCATTCAAAGACGCCCATGGGGCCGTTCCAGAGAATAGTACGGCTGCCAGCAATGAAAGAACGCGCAGCCTGAAGGGTCTCTGGACCAATATCTAATCCCATGTAGTCTGAGGGAAAGCTCCCTGCTTCATGACGAAATATCCGAGCTGGCGCATCAGCCCGAAACTCCGTTGCTGCCACAGAGTCAGTAGGAAGGAGTACCTTTTTCCCCAACCTTTCAGCTTCTTTCAGAATGTCCCACGCTGCTTCCACTTGGTCTTTTTCCAGAAGCGATTTCCCTACTGGAAGTCCCATAGCATGAAGGAATGTATAGCTCATTCCTCCGCCAATCAAAAGCCTATCTAACCGAGGTAAAAGGTGCCGAAGTAGAGGCAGCTTATCACTCACTTTCGCCCCTCCTACGACCACGAGATAAGGAGACTCTATTTGAGTAAGAACCCGCTGGGCATTATTCCATTCTGCCTCTACTAAGAACCCCGCATACCGTTCAGGGAGGAGGCGAGGCAGCGCATCTACCGAAGCATGGGCACGATGCAGAGAACCAAAAGCATCACTTACATACAAGTCTGCCCATTGCGCGAGAGCCCGTGCTAACTGGATATCATTCTGCGTCTCGCCAGGGAAAAAACGGATGTTTTCCATGAGATAAACCTGCCCTGCTTCTACAGGCTGCAGTTGGAAGGGGTCTGGTATCCACCCCACAGGCAGCCCTAAAAGCTGGCTCAGATGCTGCCTTACTGGCTCTAAGGAATACTTGGGGTCGGGCTGCCCATCCTTGGGACGCCCTAAATGGGAGCAGAGAATAACCGCTGCCCCTTCCTCCAGCAGGTAGCGTATGGTAGGAAGAGCACTGCGAATCCGCCTGTCATCCGTAATGCGCCCGCTTTCTATGGGTACGTTGAAATCCACCCGCACGAAGGCCCTTCGCCCCCGCAACGGCGCCCCGCGCAGTGAAGGTAGCTTCTGCATCTCAAGAAAGTTGGGCAAGTTTCACAACTAAATCCGCCGTCCGATGAGAATAGCCGTACTCATTGTCGTACCACCCCAGCACCCGCACCATTTGACCTATGACCATGGTGGATTGGGCATCA
Organism: Bacteroidia bacterium; assembly: GCA_025059915.1. Taxonomy (GTDB): domain Bacteria; phylum Bacteroidota; class Bacteroidia; order SpSt-205; family SpSt-205; genus SpSt-205. The sequence goes on from JANXDD010000086.1 coordinate 8,024, forward strand.
AAGATGACAGAGTGTGGATTGCCAATAATATCCGAGGAAACGATAGGGTCCTCGGTGTATTCCAGAATGCCTCGCAGGCTTCCTTCTGCCGCTGCTTTGAATGCAGCATTGATGGCTGCCTTGTCAGCAGGTTTTTTGAGAATAGCTACAAAGTCTGTAACGGAGCCATCGGGTACTGGCACACGCAGCGCGATGCCATCCAGTTTGCCCTTGAGGTGGGGAAGGACAAGTCCTACGGCTTTAGCGGCACCGGTAGTAGTGGGAACGATGTTGAGCGCCGCAGCGCGCGCCCGTCGCAAGTCCTTATGAGGTGCATCCTGAAGCCTTTGGTCCGCAGTATAGGCATGGACAGTATTCATGAAGCCCTGCTCTATGCCGAAAGCTTCATCCAAAACCTTCACCATCGGAGCGAGGCAGTTCGTCGTACAGGAGGCGTTAGAAACTACACGCATCTCGGGAGTAAGCACATGGTCATTCACTCCTAATACCACCGTCGCATCTATGTCGCCCGAGGCAGGAGCGGAAATAATCACCTTCTGAGCTCCAGCAGCAAGGTGTAAGCGAGCTTTAGAGCCCTCGGTAAAGACGCCAGTAGATTCTACCACAATCTGCGTTTGCGTTTTATCCCACCCCAGCTGGGCAGGGTCCTTCTCGGCAGTTACAAGTATGCGCTGCCCTTTGACAATCAAATAGTTACCTTCCACTTGGACTGGATGGGGAAAGCGCCCATGCACAGAGTCATACTTGAGGAGATGGGCTAATGTAGCCGCATCTGTGATGTCATTGATTTGAGTGATTTCTACGTCTGGCTTCTCTAAGAGAGCCCGGAATACGAGGCGCCCAATGCGACCGAAGCCGTTGATACCGACGCGAATCGCCATGAGGCAAAGGTAGAGCACTCGTATGGGATTTTTTTCTAAAC
>JANXDD010000087.1 GCA_025059915.1 Bacteroidia bacterium
AAATGCCCAATCTTTTCCTCCCTCGCATGAAAAGGTCCCTTCCTCCAGGGAGGATTCCCTTCGTACGATTTGGCAGCTGCGGCGCGATGTGCGCCGACTGTCTGCTTTGAAAGGACGAGCCCACGGCACTCCTTACGCGGCTAAGGCAGTCCAGTATATCGTCCGCCGCTTCCGCCGAGCAGGCTATTCAACGATTATTGTAGATACTTTTCCCCTCCAAGTTTATCGCCTTACCAAAGTCCAAGCGTGGATAAGTACCGATGGAAAGCACTGGCGAAAGCTCCGATTGGGAAAGGACTTCATCGCAGCTGGACATAGCCCCCCTCTCAAAGGCACATGGCAGGTAGATACTTTTGCCCGCCCAGGCAGCGCATGGAAAATACCTCTTCTCTCCTCTGAGCAGCTCCTCCTTGCCAGGCAAAAGCAAGTTCCTATTCTAGTACTCCCTACGCCGAAGCTCACAGCCACTATCGCCTCCGAAGTAGCATTTCCCGCTGTGATACAGGTTCGCAGCACTTTACCAGACTTTTCCTACCTGCGTCTAACCATAGAAAGCCAATCCCTCCATACTCTTGGATGGAATGTGGCAGCGCTACTGAAGGGGCTCTCTTCGGATTCGGCATGGGTGGTAGGTGCCCATTATGATCACTTAGGGTTCATAGGGCAAGTAACCTTTCCTGGGGCAAACGACAATAGTTCTGGAGTGGCTATGCTCCTCACCCTTGCTCATCGGATGAAAGCTGCTTCCCCTCCCCCTTATGATGTGTGGTTCGTGGCGTTTGGGGCGGAGGAGCTTGGCCTTGTAGGGTCGCGGTGGTGGGTTCAGCATCCTCCTTATCCTCTCGAGCGGATGCGGGGCATGCTCAACTTTGACCTGATGGGATTTGGGGAGAAGGGCATAGCTATCGTGGGAGCAGCAGATCAGCCCGCGCTTTGGCAAAGGGTGGACAGCGTGCGCACAGCCTTAGGGTGGAACCCTCCCCTTCTGCGGCGCTCCATGGCAGCTAATAGCGACCAATTTTCATTCTATGAGAAAGGAGTGCCTGCTCTTTTCTTCTACTTAGAAGGGGGGCCCGGCTATTATCATGATATCTACGATCGTCCCCAAACCCTCTCTTGGCATGGAGCCTATCCCTTCTTGCGTTGGATAGAGGAAGTTCTAAGGCTTCCCTGATATGCTCTGGCGCTGGGTGGAAATTAGAGCCTACCCTGAGAGGGCCGATATAGTATGCTCCCTCCTTGCTGAACAAGCTAAAAGGGTGCGCAGATTTCCCGGCTGCCTCGCCCTCAGCTTATATAGAGGGGAAAATGCAGACTTTTACAGCCTCAGCCTCTGGGAAAGTCCAGAAGCTCTGGAAGCTTACAGGCAGAGTGAAATATTCAGAAGCTTCTGGCTCATCATAAAAAAGCACTTTAGAGCTCCCGCTAAAGCAGTGAGCTTTGAGAAAGTAAGCCTGCCTAAAATAGAGTTTCCTTCATATCCTGCGTAAGCGGTAGCTTTCCCTTTTCCCTATTCTCATGCCTGATTAGCTTAGCTATGCAGTCCCCGCTTAGATATTTTAGTATAGCCTGCTGCCGTAAGCTTTCCGCAAAATGGCAACCGTGAGCGCCTTTTCCCATGCTACAGTTCCTGCCTAAACGAGGCGCCTAAGAAGGTCCTCTCTTAGCATCTCATACTCTAAGAGGGAGAGCTTACCCTCTTGATACTTTTCATGAAGGAGGTCTATGGTGCGCAATACCTCATCTCGTAGCTCCAACCATTGTACGCTGGCGGGGTTGAGCCCCGCTCTCTTTTGAATAACTTTCTCAATTGCGTCTTCTTTGGGAGCCCGCACTATCATATCAAAAACCCGCTCCATAAGCTCAGCAGCGATTACAGAGCCCATAGGCATTTCATGCACAATCAATCGTCCAAGCTGAGTAATTTCTAAATAAAGCTCCCTATCTCGCCGCTGAACCCCACGAATATCCTCCAGCGGATAGTAGGCCTTTTTGTCATACACATGCGTATCTGTGAAAAGTACCTCGTAGGTACGCAAAAATCGCTCCTGATAGTAAAAAGCCACTACATCTGCCGGCGAGGTTACATGAAGGAAACGCACTAAAGTCCTTCCTAAAAGAGAGCTGGGAAGCTTGGGATGGCGATAAAAGCCAAAGGTGGGATTCTCAGGAAACTTCCTCAAAAGAAGGACTCGGTAGCTGCGCACTCAGCAAAGCTATGGTCTCTTTTGAGAAATGGATAAATCACGCAAATTGTACCTGAGGGAGGAGAAGCCCCAGAAGCTTTTTTATCTCTTCTTGATAGGCTGGGGCTGGCATGCCCCGAGCTTCATCCCAGAAAGAGCTAATACGCATAAGATGCGCCCGGAAAGGCTCTACCGTCATCTGACAGTAGTGAAGAATCCCCGTAAGATGCTCTAATCCTCGCAAGTTGCCGAAACGCCCATCTGAAACTCCGATAAGCCCAGCCCGCCGCCCCCTCAAAGTCTCTCGCGGAAGCGCATCTATAAAGACCTTCACAATCCCTGGAAAGCTCCCATTATATTCTGGAACCACCCAGACCCATGCAGAGCAGCGCTCTAACGCATCTATGATGGCTGAAAAAGTTTCGCTGCGTGCTCCGAAGAGGTCAGAAAATAAAAAATCCCTTGGTAAGGTCTGAAAATCAACAAAGTGATAAGGCACCCCAGCAGCTTCTATTTCCCGAGCCACATAGAGAGCGACACGGCGGGTGTAACTCCCTGGCCGATGCGTGGCCGAAAGGATGGCTACATTCATACCCTTACTAACAAAAACCCTTGCCTGCGAATGGCTAACTTTGCGAGGTGCGACAGGGCATCATCGCAGGGGTTCTCATCTTCTTGCTCTCCATCACCGCTGGTGTGCTCTACTGGCAGCTCCGAAAAGCTCAGAAGCAAAAAACCGCCTTAGAAACCGAAAAAATAGACTTAGAGACTAACCTCCAAACTTTAGACCAGCGTATCCGAGCCTTAGAGCAAGAGCTGGAGCGAAAAGATATTGAGCTGACTGAGAAAACCCGAAAGCTGGAGGAGCTGGATAAAGAACTCAAAAAAGCTCAAGCCCAGATTCACCGCTATCAGGAGGAAGGGCGCATTTCTGCCCGCCAAGCCGAAGAAATGCGCTATAAAACCGAGCAGATGGCTTATTACATCCAGAAATACCAAGAGCGCATTCGTCAGCTGGAGGAAGAAAACGAGCAACTACGAGCCCGCGCCACCGAACTTGAAAAGAAAGTGCGAGAAAAAGAGTCAGAGACCCAGCAAGTCCTCCAAGAAAAGGAGCGTTTAGAGGTGAAAGTTAAGGCAGCATCTTTTCTAAAGGCGATAAACTTTAGATTCGCCGCTGTAAAAGAAAACGGCAAGGAAGACTGGGATACCGAGTTCAAGCCGCGTCGTCTCCAGCGATTCAAAATTTGCTTCACTGTACTGGAAAACGAAGTAGCAGAGCCAGGGGATCGCACGGCCTATATAGTCATCTCAGACCCCACTGGCAAAGTCATCACAAACTTTGCTAAGTCCAGTGGATATTTCACCTTGATGGACACAGAGCAGCCCTTTTCCACCAAAGCTGCCTTTCATTATACAAAATCCGCTCAGGAAGTGTGCGCTATCTTTGAAAAATCAGAAGATCAAGAGCTCAGTAAAGGCACCTATCAAGCGGTTGTATTTTGTGAGGGGGTTGAGATTGGGCGAGGGCAGTTTCAGGTAAAATGAGGAGGGGCCTGCTCGCTCCTGCGTTGTGGGAGCATTTGAAGAATTTCATCCATGAGGGCTGGACAATCGTAGTAGCAGACCCCTATCTTGCACAAGCACTAAAAGCTCATACGGGATACGAGAGGTTTAGTGACATTTATTCTTGGGCAGTGGATCAGATAGGCCGGCGAAAACCCAATCCCATAGACCTCCTGACAGCTTATGAGACCGCTCTAAAGGAGACGGGCCTGCAGGTGGAGGAGAGTTTCGCCGAGATGTGGGAAGCAGCTCAACGCTTAGGGCGCGATTGGGAAGAGCTCTTACGAGGCATTTCCTCCTTGGAGGAAGTTCCAGCTTTCTGGAAAAACCTTGCAGAGCACCGACTGATAGACCATGTATTCAAGCTTTTCGGCTCAGGCGAAACACCCGCTTGGTTAGCAGCCTTACCCTTTCCTCAAAGACATCCTACATATGCTTCGCAGTTCTGGCAGAATTTTCAAAATTTCATTCAAGCATACGAGAATTTTCTTCAAAGAAATAGGCTTATTTTCTCCGAAAAGGCCCTACATCTTTTGGCTCAAAGTAATAAGTCTTGGGGGAAGGTCATTTTTCTCCATATTTACAGCGTATATCCTGCGATAAGGGGCGTTCTAAATCAGGCGCATAAGAAGGGAGCACAGGTATGGGGTGCAGACCTTACTGCTCTGCGCCAGCAGCTGCCAGAAATCTGGAGGGAAACTGAGGAGCTGACCCAAGCATTTCCTTTTGAGATTGAGAAACCGCAAGTTCATTTCCACCTTCTCCCCACGATAGTAGAAGTTCTTGAACAAACTGCGAGCCTTATTGCGGATTTTATTCGTAAGCAGCCTGAAGCTTATGTAGGTGTATGGTGTGAGGGAGAAAATGCCCGCCTCTTACGCTTTCTCTTAGAGAACCGGGAGAGAGTGGAAGTAGGCATCGCTTCCCCCCCCCTGTCCCTTTTGGAGCAGACAGAGGTTGGAAAGCAGTTGGATTCTCACTTCCTTGGAGGAATTCGGAGAGGGGCGGATACCTGGCCTTCGGTGGAACTACCTGAGGCTGCCCAGAGTAAGCCCGAGGAAGTCTGGGCTCTACAACTATATGAGCTGGTAAAGAAACGCACTCCTCCTTCTAAGGAAGCGTGGCAATTTTTACTCAAGCTCCTCCTCAGTGAAAGTCCTCAAAGTCAGACATTTTCTGAGAGAACTCAGATTTACATCGGACGGTTAGCTCAGCTGGCGGGGGGACGATATGATGCTCTTTTTATCGTGGAGCCCTCTGACGAACCCTTAGGCAAGTGGATGCGTCCGAGCTTTTGGGTGGCCTCGCTACGGCGAGAATTTTCCCCTCCTGCAGACCATCACAAAATGGCATGGCGCCTTATGAGCCTCCTCCTATGGGCAAGTCGTGAAGTACATATTCTCCGCCGCACCGCCCCAGAATACAACTCCCCCCTTGAAGAGCTTCTGAGAGCCTCCCCCGCCTTTGGCATAGAGATAGAGCCTATCGTTTCATCAAACGGAAGCCCTGCTCTCCCTTCGGTCTCGGGGGAGCAAGCCGTTCATCCCCAGACCTCATTGGAGCTCCCTAAAAAGCTCTCTCCTACGTGGTTGGGGCAGCTCTTGGCGTGTCCTCGCCGAGCTTACTGGTCCCAAACCATAAAAGACACTACGCCTAATCAAGCCCTTCTCTTAGGTCAGCTTCTTCACCGGCTTCTGAGTGAAGCCTTACCCCCCTCCTCCCAAACAAAGTACAGCCTTCAGCGGTTAGCACGAAAGCTTAGTCGCCGGCGGCTATATTATCGTATCGCAGCCTGGTATCGGAGAGAAAAGCTGTGGTCGCCTCATAATCACCTCCTGCGCTCTTCCCTCGCCAAAGCAGCTCAGCCGTTTTTGAGAACTCTTTTAGAGATCCTCACAAACGCTTCCTTTCCCCCCAAAAAAATTGAGAAAGCTTCCTATCTGCGGTGGAAAGACCTCATTCCCTACTCTACCTGCAAGCTTACCCTTCATCCAGAAATTCCTATAGGCACCTCTACCCCTCCTTTATCTGGGCGGATGGACCTGCTTATAAAGATGGAGGCAGCTGAGCCCTCCACTGGCGAGCTGAAAGAGCTCACTATCCTCATAGACTTCAAATCCTCGGTGCAAAAAGACTCGGCAGGAATAGATAAAGTCTTAGAAGCTGCCATTCAGGGCACTAACCAGCTTAGGGAGGGGCGGCGTTCGTACATTACGCCAGAAGGCTATCGCGAAGCTCCCTTTCAACTGGCTACCTACATGTGGATGCTAAGTCAGCAAGGGCAAGCTGTAGATTATGCAGTACTGGTGTCGCTCTGGTGGCGCCCCTCCAAAAGAACCAGCGCAGACCCCAAGCCCCCCTACGAGGCCTACGCTGCGGCAGAATTTTTAGGCGAAAATAGCGAAAAAATCAGTAGCATCCTTCATTCACTGCGAGATTTTGCGCTTCAAAGTCAATCTCCAGAAAGCTTTCCTATGACGCAAGCGAGACAGCTATGCAAATATTGTGATTTTTCTCTCCTATGCGACAGGCTCTCTTAGAAAAGCCTTCTTCTAAGACATGGGTGGGGCATTTAGCCCTTACGGCTCAAACCGCTATCATTTGCGGGGGATATGTGCTGGGACGGACAGCAGCTCAGGGCTTTGATCCGTTTTTTCTCACTGGCGCCCGCGCAGGAATAAGCGCATTGATTTACTTAGGCATCCTACCGCTTTTTGTGCAAAAAGGCTGGATTCAGGCCTCGTGGAAAGAACTGCCTCCTCTGTGGAAGCGCAGACTATGGGTACTGGCGGTGCTGGGGGTTTTATTCAACCAGCTCCTTTTCAACTGGGGGCTCCGCTATACTACCGCAGCAACGACAGCGCTGATATATGCACTTACGCCCTCTGTAGTCTTTTGGCTGGGAGTGTGGGTCTTTCATAGAGAAAGGGTAACCTGGCGAAAGGTGGCTGCATTAGTAATGGCTTATGGAGGAGTGGTGCTTGCCCTCTGGCATAATATCCTTCACAGCGAGCATGGCTGGGGCTGGCTTCTCATCCTTATGGCGGTGGGCTTCTGGGCGTGGTACCTCAACTACTCTCCCCCCGTGATTAGCCGCCTCGGCGCCCTCAGCGTAACAGCTGCTGTCATGATCTTAGGAGGGCTTTTACACATCCCTACCCTCATAGTCGGAATCTTCCGACAAAGCGAATGGCCCTCGCTGGAAGCATGGCTCAGCCTGGCATACCTAATCGTAGGAATGTCTGTCGCCGCTTACCTTCTCCTCAATGCAGGTCTGCGTTACCTCTCGCCCACTCAAACGGCACTTTACATCAGCTTCCAACCCATCGGAACCGCCATCCTTGCCGCTGCTTTAGGCCAAGAGCCCCTTACATGGCAACTGGCCCTGGCGGCAGTACTCACCAGCGGAGGCATGCTCCTCTTCCGCAAATAGAAAGGCTGCTGAGAGATTCCCCCTTACCCTGAACATCTCAAAGGTAAGAGCCTTTCTGACCTCCTACTCAGAGTACTTTTCTCCTTTCTGCTTAGTAAAGAGCCTACGATTTCCCTACGCTTTGCAAAGCTAAGTCAAGCCTGAGTAACCCTGGGAAAGGCCTATTCAGCCTTTTTCTCATGAAAGCCGCAGGGAATAAGCTGGCATAGATCCCTCCCTACCCTTTCATGGAAAAGGGCTTACTCTACCACTATTATCCGCTGGGCTATTCTGCTTTTCTGCTCCTCTATCATATACACCCCCGCAGGCAGGTCCGGCTTGACTCTGTGCTCGCCTGGTGACAGCTCATACGCTCTCAGAAACCTGCCAGCCATATCTCTTACCTCAAGCAAAACCTCATGAGTAGAAAAGTTTCTGATAAAGAGCACCCCTGCGACAGGATTAGGATAGACCTGCCAGATGAGCCCGCTCAATTCTCCCTCAGGCATATGATAAGAGGCAGGACTACTCCCCAGAGGACCCAGCTTCGTAACAAAGACCTCTGGACCAACTCCAACCATCATTGTCTGAAATGCCCCGGCAGTTGTGTCGTAGTCAATGCTATAAGTCCTCCCCGTTACATATGCATTACCACTCCCATCCACCGCTATGCGATTGCCGTAGTCCTCCCTACTTCCCCCGATGTAGGTAGAATACATCAATCCGCTACCCGAAGCATTCAGCTTGTCACAAAAACATCAATACAAGCAAAGGGAGTGCAATTCGCATTTCCCCCATCAAAAGTCGTCTGGAATGCCCCAGCCGTCACATCATAGTCAGTACTCCGAGTGTAGCCCCTCACATATACATGACCACTCCCATCCACTGCTATGTCAGAGCCTTCATTTAGGTCGCTTCCGCCAATGAAGGTAGAGTAGACGAGCTCACTCCCTAAAGGGTTCAGCTTCGCCACAAAAACATCGGCCCAAGGAAGCCCACCACAATCTCCCCCACTAAGAGCCGTCTGGAATGCCCCTGCTGTCACACCATAATCAGCACTCTGGGTACTACCCGTCACATACGCATGTCCTCCCCATCCACCGCTATGCCGTAGCCATAGTCAAACTCATTTCCGCCAATGTAGGTAGAATACACCAGCCCGCTGCCTGTAGGATTCAACTTCGTCACAAAAACATCAAGGATACCCTCTTTTATCGTCTGAAACGCCCCCGCCGTCACATCGTAGTCGGGCTTTGGGTCGCCCCTACCACATATACATGCCCACTCCCGTCCACTGCTGTGCTAAAGCCCGCCTCATCACCAATTCCGCCAAGGTAAGTGGAATATACCAGCCCGCCACCCGAAGCATTAAGTTTCGTCACAAAAGCATCCCAACTGCCCGCAAATGTGGTCTGAAACGCTCCGGCCGTCACGTTGTAGTGAGGACCGAGAGTGGCACCCGCTACATATGCATACCCACCCCCATCTACAGCTATGGCGTAAGCCCGGTCATGATCACTTCCGCCGATGTAGGTAGAATACACCAGCGGGTCTATCACTAATAGCTGTGAGCGGTCGTACGACTCTATACCGCTATCCGATAGCTGCCCC
>JANXDD010000088.1 GCA_025059915.1 Bacteroidia bacterium
CTCCGTAAGAGTTCCCGACGATGATAGTATATTTTGGGACGACGCTATTGGCTACGGCATTGACCATCTTAGCCCCGTCCTTGATGATACCACCGTGCTCAGCGCGAGTACCTACCATGAAACCTGTAACATCCTGCAGGAAGAGGATGGGTATCTGCTTCTGATTGCAGTTGAGGATGAATCGGGTGGCTTTATCAGCCGAGTCAGAGTATATTACCCCCCCGAACTGCATCTCTCCTCGGCCGGACTTGACCACAGTACGCTGATTAGCGACGATGCCGATAGGCCAGCCCTCTATACGCGCATACCCAGTAATGATAGTTTTGCCATACTCCGCTTTGTACTCTGTAAAGGAGCCCTCATCGACTAAGGCTTCTATGATTTGATACATATCATAGGGACGAGTGGGGTCTGAAGGGAGAAGCTCGGGAATTTTCTCTGGAGGGATGCGCGGGGGACGAGGCTGCTGCCGCTCCCACTTGAAAGAGGATTTGCGTTGAGTTTGGGCTACCAGTCGCTTGAGGATGTCCAGGGCTTCTTGGTCATTCTGGGCCCGATAGTCTGTAACCCCAGAAATTTGAGAATGCGTACGAGCTCCCCCTAAGGTCTCCACATCCGTTTCTTCTCCGATAGCTGCTTTCACAAGGTAAGGCCCAGCAAGAAATACTGACCCTGTCTTCTCTACAATAATAGCTTCGTCGCTCATGATGGGCAGATATGCTCCCCCAGCGACACAAGGTCCCATGATAGCTGCATATTGAGGAATCCCCGCCGCACTCATCACTGCATTATTCCTGAAAATCCGTCCAAAGTGCTCCTTATCAGGAAACACCTCATCCTGCATCGGAAGGTACACCCCCGCACTATCTACCAAGTAGAGAATCGGAATGCGATTTTGCATCGCTATCTCTTGAGCTCGGAGGTTTTTCTTGGCTGTGATGGGGAACCACGCGCCAGCTTTGACGGTAGGGTCATTTGCTACAATGACGCAAGGAACGCCTTGCACCTTGCCCAGCTTGACGATGACGCCCCCAGCAGGGCATTCTTCCTCATACAGCTCATGCCCAGCGAAAATGCCTATTTCTACCGCTTCGGCGGGATCATCCAGAAGATAGTCTATGCGAGCCCGAGCAGACCACTTGCCCTGACTGGCTAAACGGGCGTGGGCTTTCTCTCCTCCTCCAGCGTAGATTTTTGCCCGAAGTTTTTCAAGCTCCATGCCTCACAAATGTAGCTTGCCTTTGGCACAGTATGTGCTACGCTTCTGAACATGGGATTCTTACTTCTATTTGCCATGATACCCCGCTTAGGGACTCTTCAGACAGCAGAACAGACTTTCAACCTCATCTCCGAAGCCCTGCAGAAAGGAGATGCGGCCAAGCTGTCTTTGTTCTTTGACGATCAACTGGAGGTCTATACGGGAGGAACTCCAAGAATCTATTCAAATGTGCAAGCCAAGTATGTAATGCAAGAGTTCTTTCAAAAAAATCCCCCTCGGAGCTTTATGCTCCTCCACCGAGGACGCTCGGACAATATTCTGTATGGAATTGGGTCGTATGTGAGCTATCAGGGGCGGTGGGATGTGAGCTTCTTCCTTCGTTTTGACAAAACAAGGTATGTTATAGAACAGCTGCGGTTTGAGCTGGTCCAGTAGAAATTACGCTGGGCTCGCATAGGGTGTGTGCAGCCGGAGGGTGATAGTCCCTGCCGGCTGTTTTACTTTGAGATATGCGAGAGTTGGAAGAGCTTCTGAGAGAAGCCCTTGCTGAGGATCTGGATACCCGAGGCGATATCACGAGCCAAGCCGTAGATGCCGCTAAAAAACATGCCGTAGGCCGCTGTATCGTCAAAAAGACAGGTATCATAGCCGGTGTAAGCATTGCGGAAAGGGTGTATAAGATTATAGACAGTAGTGTAAAATTTTATATTCACTTAGGTGATGGAGCCTTCTCAGAAGCTGGCAGCATAGCTTTTGAGGTGTATGGAAATGCATACACTCTCCTAACAGGGGAAAGGCTTGTGCTCAATCTCCTTCAGCGGCTGAGCGGCATAGCTACTCTCACCCGGCGCTATGTGGAAGCGATCGCTGGTACCAACTGTGAAGTTTTAGACACCCGAAAAACTACACCTCTATGGCGAGCTTTGGAAAAATGGGCTGTAACGCTGGGTGGCGGAAAAAATCATCGCTTTGGTCTATATGATCAGTTTCTCATCAAGGACAATCACATAGATCTCGTAGGCGGCGTCGCACCAGCTATAGAAGCTGTTCTCCGATACAGAGAGAAGCAAAACTTATTTGCGCCTATTGTTGTAGAGGTGCGCAACCTTCCTGAGATTCATCAAGCGCTCAAGTATGCGGAGCATATTGACCGGCTGCTACTGGATAACTTTTCTCCTGAGCAGGTGGCTCGGGCAGTAGAATATATCGGCGGCCAGCTGCCCGTAGAGGTTTCAGGCGGCATCACCCCAGAAAATGCCCGAGCCTATGCAGAAGCAGGAGCCCGATATATCTCAGCAGGAGCGCTAACGCACTCAGCGCCAGCCTTGGATATCAGCCTGAAGATTCAGCCTATATGAAAAAAGGGGCAGCCTGTAGCTGCCCCCCACCTTTTTACCTTCTTAAGCTAACCCTCACTTACCGAAGCGGAAGGTTATAGTAAACCCCAAGCATCAACCCGCCGGTGAGCGCTGACGTAGCAGGACGCTCAGACTGAGAACTTCCATGGTAACCAAAATAGTACTTGGGCTTCTGCTCCCAGTAGGGATGGTCGTGATTCCCATAAGATATTCTCGCATCCTTATTTTCTGCATCTCCAAAAGCATAATCACCACGGAAGTGGAGAGTCAGAAATAGCTCATCACTTACTTTGAATCCAACGCCCAAACCGACAGCTGCCCCTAAGGTAAAGGACTTATAGGCAGAAGCTGAGAGCTTTTCCTCCTCAGTAATAGTGACGCCTCCTATAGTGTATGTAGATTTCATAGTAGTGCCGCTGACCTCTATGCTTCCTCTACCTAACGCACTCACACCTTCTACCTTGTCGTGATAGCTGAGAAGCAGATTGGCTTGGGGACCTACAAAAAAGCTGAACTGCACAGGAGACTCTGGGTCAGAGCCCAATCGTAGAAGGAGGGGCAGCTTGAGGTAGTTCAGTGAGGTAGTGGCTGTCAGATTCGTCCCGTTTTCCACTCCTTTATACTTCTGTCCCTGACGAGAGTACAAGACGTCCAGACCCACGCCTACATAGTCCGAGAAATTATATGCTAAGCTCAGCCCCCCAGCAAAGCCCCACGTAACCTCATAATCCAACTCTGGACCTGCATCGGAGTCGTCTTGATTGAGAAGCCATGTGTTTTGGGGTAAAAGGACTGCTCCGACCTTGAGAGTACCTTCCTGTGCATACACTCCTCCTAAGAGGAGGAGAGCTACCAATTTGTATTGCACGTGCTTCATATCGCAGCAAAGGTACAAGAATTCATCTATCCACTTCGCCCATGACGACATCTAACGAGCCTAAAAGAGCCACGAAATCAGCCAGCCACATTCCCTGCTTTGCCAAAGCAGGGAGCATAGATAGATGTGCCAGTGAAGGCGACCTTGCCTTGAGACGGGCAGGAATGTCTTTATTTTTCTCAACTTCTAAGACGAAACCGATTTCGCCTCGTGCTCCCTCAGCGGCTGCATATAGAGTAATGTTCTCTTTAGGGCGCGGCTTTTTATGAGCAAGCCCGCGAGGGTCAAATCCTTCGCCTCCCCGATAGTCTTTTTCTAAACGCTCTATGCACTGGAGAGTGATTTTCATGCTTTCCTCTATTTCCCGAAAGCGAATGTAAGTACGAGTCCAGCAGTCCCCCCCTTCTGCGAACGGCACTTCAAACTCCAGTTCTGGATATACGCTATAGGGCCTTACTCGGCGCAGGTCCCACGCTAACCCACTGGCTCTCAGCACAGGACCAGAAGCGCCATACGCCAGAGCCATCTCCAGCGGAATCACTCCCACCCCCTCTGTACGATCCCGAAAAATCCGATTATCCAAAAGCAGTCGTCGTATCTCGTCTAAACTGCGAGTAAAGTACCGTAAAAACTCCTTCAGCTTGTCTGTAAATCCCAGAGGCAAATCAAAAGCCACTCCTCCTACCCAAATGTAGTTATATAGCAATCGGGAGCCTGTCCAAGCCTCTAAAAGCTCTAGCAAATATTCCCTATCTCGGAAAGCCCACAAAAAGCCTGTCGTAGCCCCTAAGTCTATGGCATAGGTTCCAATAGCCAGAAGATGAGAGGCGATGCGGTTGAGCTCCACTGCCAAAACCCTGAGGTATTCTATACGCTTAGGCAGCTGTCCTTCCCAGCCCAGAGCCCGCTCCACCGCCAGCACAAATGCATGCTCCCCCGGTAAAGGCGCCACATAGTCCATCCTGTCCACGTAGGGGATAATCTGTGGAAAACTCAAATGCTGAGCATGCTTCTCAAAGCAGCGATGAAGGTAGCCAATCTCTACCTCTGCTTCCTGAACCCATTCCCCTTCCAAGTCCAGCGTTACATGAAGTACTCCATGAGTGGAGGGGTGCTGGGGCCCCATGTGCAGCCGCATCCCTGACACTCTACGAAAGTAGGAGGACTTGCATTTTTCGTTTTTTGTGTACCTTTGCCCCGAACAAAACACACACGCCTATGCGAGCGTTAGTAGTAGCCCTAATGACAGCAGGCATGTACCTGCTGGTTGGCTGCGGTGGGCAGCAGCAAGAGCAAAAGCAAGCTGAACAGCAGAAAACGGACCAACAAACTCAAACCACTCCCCCAGCCGAACCTACTCCTCCTCCCACTTCTGGTGGAGAAGGCGCTGCTCCGGCTGGTGACACAGCAAAGAAAGAGCAGGAAAAGAAGTAATTCGGTAGCGCGTTCAGCTCAGCTCTCAATTAGCAAGCCCCTCTTTCCGAGAGGGGCTTTTTATTTTTACCTATCGTCCCTCGTGAAGCCAATCGTCTGATCATCTCTAAAAGTGAAGGCACCTTCGCGCCCCCCAAATCGCATGTACCTTTCCGTCTCCCCCGTAGAAGCCGCCCGAGCTCGCAAAAGAAAGGCTCGCCAGTTACGATTTTGAAGCTCGCCAATCTTATTTGAATGTAGAAGCGGATACTCCCCCGTAATCAAGTCAGGGTCATAAAAGACGAAAATCACCTGCCCCTGCGAACCTATCTGATTGTAGGTCCAGATTTGGTAGGGGTATTTGTCAGGTTCGTTGTAGAAAAACTGCATGTCATTGGGAGGACCATATTGGATAAATACCCGTCCTCGGTCTGTTTTCCATCCAGGGCGCATGGAAGACTTGAAATGCTGCTGCGCATACTCAAAGCGGAGGAGAAACTCTTTGAAGCTGATGCTGCCTGAAAGGGTCTCTCGCTTCTTCCAGAAAGCGACGAAAAACTTTTTCTTCTGAGAAAAGCTTTGGAGGGTGCGCATGAAACTTTTCTCCACCGGCGTAGCGAGATAAGTCATAGCTCCTAAAAGCTCATCAAGCTTAGTTTCCGGAAAGCCATACTGTGCGTCATATTCTGCTTCCGAGGCCTCCACCAGGGGTTCGGTCGTTGAAAGAATAGTGAAGCGCCGATACCAAGAGGCAAGTACCTCCCCGTCGTTTCGGCAGAGCTCTATTTGAGCTAGGTATACTCCTGAAGCCAGCCCCTTTAGTGGGAGTGTGAAGAGAAATGCTTCAAAGGGTTTAGGACGACTAGGACGACGCCGAATCGTTAGCTCTGGCAGCTCTACTGCTCTTTGCGCATCCAGCACTCGTAAGCGTAAATAATAAGGCTCAGCCGTCAAGCTATCCACCGAATACACTTCTCCATAGATGCGCAGCGTGTCCGGATCTACCAGAAGCCCGTTAGATATCCATGGTTCTAACCGCAACCCATGACGCTCATAAGTGGCCTCTGAAAGACCCACCCGATGCACATATAGAAGGTCACTATACCGAAAACCCTTGGCAGCTGGAAACATGCTGAATCCCAGCAGAGCCTTGACTTTCTGAGGACGTGGCAGCTGATGGGGATCGGTCGCCTCTACCTCTATGAGATAATCCCCCGCAGGAAGGCGCAGCCGACGAATATCCGCATAGATTTTCTGGCGATGCTCTGACAGGGTGTCTGCCACAGGCGGCAGTACAAAACGAAACTTATCCGCATAAATAGGCTCATCCGCAGGGTTTTTCAGTACCAGCACAAAATCTACTTCACCCCGAAACTGACCATCTTGGGGAACATACCGCACGGAGCTTCCATCTACGCCTATAAAAAGCTCCACATACGCTTCTCCCTCTGGAGTGTAGAACCGAACCGGTTCCACGTAGAAGGCGACTTGTGCCCATACCCCCGCAATCCCAGCGAGGAGATACCGCATATTTCAAAAGTAAAGTTATTTTTCCTTTAGAAGGGTGGGGCTGGTGCTGAGTAGTAGAAAGGCAATAAAAGCTAAAACTTACTTTCCCTCAGGACGATAACGCCACCATAGATAGAGCCCACCGCTCAAGGTCAGTCCCCACACTATCACTTCCACCCAGCTCATACTGGCTCGCCAGCCAGTGAAGGCATGTACAATCCCCCCAATCCAACCTTTGTGATGAAAAGGTGGGAAATACTGCCCTTCCTGAAAGGTATATGCCCAAGCGTAATCTTGCGGCACTTCAGTACGAGGAGGAAAAAGAGACCATGCTTTTGCCTCAGCCAGCTCCTCTGCCCACTCGTACCGCGACTCCAGCATCTCTAAAAGTTCGTGAGCAGCATACGCTGCCATCCCCGCAGCAATCAGTAGAAGCAGTACCGAAGTTACTTGGAAGAATGGACGCAAAGGCACCCGCTTCCCATACCAAAAAAGAAGCACTCCCAAAGCCACAGCTACAAAGACGCCGAGGATTCCACCTATCCAAGACAGCTTTTGCTGCATAGCCCATAAGGTGCGGAGAAATAGCACCGTCTCTAAGCCCTCCCGCAGAACTGCGGTGAAACTTAGGCTGAATAAGAGCCAGCCAGCTGAAGTCTTCGCTGCCTCACGCAGCTCGGAGGAGAGACTCGCCCCCCGCCGCTGCATCCAAACCACCATGTAAATGAGCATTCCAGCGGCAAGGATGGAAAATATTACTTCCCACGCCTGATGAATAGCACTGAGCTTTGCCAAGGCTATCGCAGCGGCAATGCTTACCCCTATCGCTGAGAAAATCCCTCCCCACAACCAAGTCCTTTCTCGCTGAGGCACATACCGCGCCAAAATCCCAACGATAAGCGCCGCTTCTAACGCTTCTCTAAATGTGACGAAGGCCTCGCTCATATTCCAAAGGTATGACTATTTAGATTAGAATGAATCTGACCACTGTACAATCGAATGTGGGTAATCTCAGGCCAAATCCCCAGCCGAGCAGGCACACCGACATAGCCGAGACCCCTATTCACATACAGATACTGCGCCCCCACCCGATATAAGCCCGCCCAGTAAGTGTAGAGCCATTGAGCTGGACTAAACCGATACCCCATCCATTCCACACCGAACTGAAGTCCATGAGTATGCCCACTGAGAGTGAGAGCTATGGGAAATTTTCCCTGAACCTCGTATTCCCAATGCGTAGGATCATGGGAAAGAAGAATGGCACAGATGTTGGGGGGAACTTTTCTCCAAGCCTGAGAGAGGTTCCCATATCGGCGAAAGCGGCGCCAGTAGCTCCAGTTGCCTACGCCCACGAGAGAAATACGCTGACCCTGCCGCTCTAAAGTTACAGCGTCATTTTCCAAAAGATGAAATCCTGCTTCTCCAATCAGCTGCCGTAAAATAGCCTGCTCTTTTTGCCTGCGCTCTGGTGAAGCTCCAGCGATGTAATCTCCATAGTCATGATTCCCCAAAACTGCCCACTTACCCAAAGGTGCCCTCAGCTGACGCAAATCCTCAACAAGTGGCTCTAACTCCGCACCGAAGACATTAACCCAATCGCCTGTAAATACAATAAAGTCTGCTCTCAGGTCATGCATTTTCTCCCATACAGGGGTCAAGACTCCTTTGTCTATGAAGCTACCTGCGTGAAGGTCCGAGAAGTGGATTATACTCACTCCGTCCCACGCAGGAGGTAGGTCTGGAAGGACAATCTCTACTTCTTGCAAGCGGAAGCGATAGCGTCCGCGCCAGTACCCGTAGCCCAGCGCCACAGCGGGCAGGCTCATAAGAGCTCCCCCCAGTATCTGCAAGGCAGCTCGCCTCCCCTGAGAAGGAGAATCAGGAGAGACCCACCTCAAAGCAGCACTCCCTATCCCCCACAGCCCGCCAACGAGCTTCGCTAAAATGAGCGCAAGCCACATAAGAAATATCCCCCCTTGAACAAGCTGGAGCTTCTTGTAAGCTGAAATTGGCAAAGGAGCCCAGCGTCCCCAGAAGAAAAGCCCTGCCAGCAAGAGGAAAAAAAGTGGGGTTATCCAGCCCATCCAGCGGCGCCATAGCTGCAGCCGCTTGAGCCCGTAGTAGCCAGTTATTTCCGCCAGAAGCCAAATCCCTGCTAAGAATCCCCACCGCATGTACACATCAGTGTAACAGAATAAACAGTCCATGGCGGGGGAAAGGTAAGGGGTATTTTAGAAAGGAGAAGGGCAGGCGGTAGTTGTGGGGGCGCGCCAGCGCCGCAGGCGCTG
>JANXDD010000089.1 GCA_025059915.1 Bacteroidia bacterium
ACTCTTTTTTGTTTTTTTTTTTTTTTTTGTGTTTTTTTTTTGGGTTTGGTTGGTGTGGTTTTCTGTTTTTTTTTTGTTGGCGTTGTGGGGGGGGGGGGGCCCCGGCCCGGCCCCCCCCCCCGCCACCCTTAGCCTATCAGCCCCCTCCTAATGAGATCCACCTCGGGATTACTAAACTGAGTTAATCTTTTTGCTTTTACTCCTACTTCACAAAAAGGCTCGTATGTTTGCATAAGTATGCGGTACTCAGCTGGACTACTTCTGACGATTTTGTGGGCGCAGACATCCTCATGGGGTAATGCGCAGATTGACTCAGCTCGTAGTATTATCCCGCGCTACATCGTTAGCCCAGTTACTCAAAATAATACTCGCCTTCCTTACTTCGCGGTCCTCAAGCTGACCAACCTTCGCCCAAACACTACTTACCGATTCGTCTCTCGCATGGACAACTCTACCACCCCCCCGCCGTCTCTAAACGTAAACTTAGGAGCTGGCAACCCCATCTTTTACAATCCCGCCACCCAAACCTATTCTCGGGTCTCCTCTCCCAGCCTATCCACTGCGGGTAGCTACGGCACCATTACTACGGATGGAAATGGCGAAGCTGACCTCATATTTGGGCTTGAGCCTACGAGTAATCCCCGTTTTCGTACTGATGGCGGCAATCAGGTCTATATCAAGGTTTTTCTCCTTTCGGACTCTGGTCCTGTGGATAGCGCCTATGTAATAGGAGCTAATACACCCATCCAGCCCCTCAGCTTGCGAACCTTCTCAAATGCTGCCGACACGACAGGCTCTTTTTTGTACGACTCCTCATTAGCTCCTCCTAAGAGTCTAGTTTTTTTATATGACTCCTATGGTCCTCAGCAGCTCGGTGCTAGGCCTCTAAGCAGCGCAGTCGTAGAAAATGCTGGTATTAGCTGGCCTAACACTCAACTCCCCGCTTATACTTCAGAGGTAAGCGGAAAAAACGGTCGTTATGGTACCGTCATTCCTAATAGCTCCACTGGCATCAAAGCGATTCACTACATCGATCCTAATGCGCCCACTCTCTTGTGTGAGCAAGCCATATACGACTCAGACGGAATATGGCCTTCGGGAATAAGCACTGCCGCTCCAACCAACGGTCCAAGTGCGCTAGGAATACTAAATAGCCCAGTTTATCCTCTCCCCTCTGACCCAGGAAACTCCTGCATAAGTGTCTCTTCTACCGATATCAATCCCTCTACAGGCAAGGTATATGTGAATTACACCATCACTCCTACGAGCGGCTTTTTGTACGGGGCGCAGTTGCTTTTAGATGGCATTCGCTGTACGGCTGGATTCGGCCCCCTCAACCTACCTATTAACATACCGCAAGCAGATAGCACCCTCCCTCTGCAGCCGTACATATATGGGCTCTGTCAGAGAAGCCAGTGGGGTACGACTATAGACTCCTTACAGGTCAGCTGGTTCCATACAGGCTGTGAGCCTTGCATATGGTATCAGCCTGTACAGGGGACCTTCATATGGCGCTGCTTCCGAAATGAAGGAGGGATAGCCGTGAGAAACTTCACCTATTATGGTAGCGAAACAGACTTGACGACAGGGGCTTTTTATTCTACAGCGAGTGTAACCCTTCATCCTCGTCGGGTGCCTAAAAAGGTGAAATGGACCACCCCGCCCGCTCCGGCAGCCCAGGCAGGAACCTCTTTCAATGTAGTGGTTGAACTTGAAGATAATCTCACTGGGGCAACATGGGGGGCTTCCTTTGGTGCTCCGAGCTTTACAGGCTGTAACTTTTCGCCCGGAACGCTAAGGATTCTGGATGCGAATGATAATTCCGTGGTTACCTTGCCTTTCAGCTGGATGAATACAACAGGTGGTATGCCTTTTGCTCAGATTTCAGGTACGTGGCCTACTACTCCAGGGCAGTATCGGGTAGTTGTAGAAGCGGTTCCTTTTCCCTCTTGCTCCTGCCCTGCTTCTGGGGTTTCAGGCTGGGCCGCCAGCGATGCTCTGCCGGTTACCCTCAGCCCTACGACAGCTCTCATAGTCCTACCCGAAGCTGACGCATGGCGCGTGTCCTTACCCGAAGCCCAGGGCAGCATACACCTCTACGACAATCAAGGGCGGCTCATTTGGGAGACTCCAGTAGAGGGAGCCTCTCTTTCTATTCCTCGGGCAGCCTTGCCTAATGGCATCTATACTTTAGTTTGGCGCAGCGGGGATAGCCTGCAGACTCAGAAGCTGATACACATGAACCCCTAAGCAGCCGTTGACCTCATACAGGGGGCGGGCATAGGAAATGCTATGCCCGCCTTATTTTTTAGTATTAGTAGTAGAAAGGAGAGAAACCTCGTAGGTCTCTACGACGGGATTGTGGAGAAGGCGCTGAGCGAGCTCCCCTGCATAATTCAGGGCTTCCTCCGAACGCTCAGCTTCAATCTCTAAAATAAAAGCGCGCCCAGCCCGAACCCCCTTTATGGCGGTGAAACCTATACGGTGAGCTGCTTGCCCTATCGTCTCACCTTCTGGGTCTAAAAGCACTGCCCGCGGTAGCACTACCACTTGTACCTTGTGAAGAGCCATTACAGAGAGCGCTTGACTTGGACCTCTTGGAAACACTCAATCACATCTCCCACCTTAATGTCCTGAAAGCCCTCTATGGTGAGCCCACACTCAAAGCCCTCCGTAACTTCTTTGACGTCATCCTTGAAGCGCTTGAGACTCGCAATAGTACTGGTATAGAGCACGACCCCTTCCCGAATGAGATGTACCTTGGCCCCGCGGATGATTTTCCCTTCTATCACTTTACATCCAGCCACGGTGCCCACTTTAGGGATTTTGAAGATTTCACGCACCTCAGCTGTGCCGATAGTTTCCTCTTGAATAACTGGCGCCAGCATGCCAGAAAGCGCGCTTTTCACCTCATCTATGATGTCATAGATGACGTTGTAGAGACGGATTTCTACACCGTTTTGTTTGGCAAGCTGGCGGGCTGTGTGGCTCGGACGCACCTGGAAGCCCACAATCAGCGCATTAGATGCTTTGGCAAGGAGCACATCGCTATCTGTAATTTGTCCCACCCCCCGATGGATTACATTGACTTGCACTTCGGAGGTGGAGAGTTTGACGAGGGAGTCTGTGAGAGCTTCTAAAGAGCCGCTCACGTCTGCTTTGACGATGAGGTTGAGCTGTTTAGCTTGGCCTGAAGCGACACCTTCCAGCAGGCTGCCGGAGAGGCGGCGACGCTCGCGCTCCTTGAGCAGCTCACTGCGGCGATGTGCCATCTCACGAGCTACGCTTTCCTCCTGTAGTACATAGAGCTTTTCCCCCACTTCGGGCACCCCGCCTAAACCCAGAATCTGCACAGGCTGCGAGGGACCTGCTTTATCTATGCGTTTCCCCCGTTCATCTAAGAGAGCTCGCACCCGCCCAAAGTACTGCCCCGCTAAAATAATATCCCCTACCTTGAGCGTACCTGTCTGAACTAAGACGGTAGCTACCGGACCGCGAGCCCTATCCAACTGAGCTTCTATAATGGTCCCTTTCGCCGGACGATTAGGGTTAGCTTTGAGCTCCATCAGCTCAGCGAGGATGAGCACCTTTTCCAAAAGCTCATTTACGCCTGTGCCTTTTTTAGCGGAAATAAGCTGTGAGGGGTGTGGTCCCCCCCATTCTTCTACTAAGAATCCCGCTTCAGCCAGCTCCTGCCGAATCCTGTCCGGATTAGCTGTATCCTTGTCTATCTTATTTATGGCAAAGATGATAGGGACATTTGCTGCTTGAGCATGGCTGAGAGCCTCTAAGGTCTGCGGCCGAACGTGGTCATCTGCAGCCACAACGATAATAGCAATATCTGTAACCTGTGCTCCCCGAGCACGCATCGCCGTAAAGGCTTCATGCCCCGGCGTATCTAAAAAGGTAATCTTCTGCCCAGAAGGTAGCGTTACTTCATAGGCTCCAATATGCTGAGTAATGCCACCTGCTTCACCAGCCACCACATTCGTATTCCGAATGTAGTCTAAGAGAGTAGTTTTCCCATGATCTACATGCCCCATGACAGTTACAATCGGAGGACGAGGCACGAGATCTTCTTCAGATTCTTCTACTTGAGTCAGCTGCTCCAGAGTCTCTTCTAGAGTAATAAACTCCACCTTGAAGCCAAACTCCTCCGCTACAATAGCGGCTAAATCTCTATCTAACCGCTGATTGATGGAGGTAGGATAGCCAAGCTCTAAGCACTTGGCGATGATTTGATTTACAGGAACGTTGAGGGCTTTGGCGAGCTCAGCAGCGGTGATGTACTCGGCTATCCGAATAGTGGAAGCGGCGGCTTCTGCTTCCATGCGCTCCAGCTCACGCTTGCGTTCTCGCTGTTTATACTTTTCCTGACGGAAGCGCCGTCGTGTTGCCACATCGCCCGAGGATTTGAGCTGGGACTTGACAGGGCGCCGCTGATCAGCCTGCGAAGACTTAGATTTGAGAACTGGCGGCGGCGTAGGCTCTATCTCCTTGCGTTTTTTACGGGTGCGTTTGCGTTTGCGTTTGGTAGCGGGAGGTAACTCGTCCGAAGCCGTTTCCTCTTCCAAAGCAGGGAGCACCTCAGAGACTCGCTCCGGAGAAGGAAGGGGTTCAGTTTTCTCTACCTTTTCTTCTTTTTTCTCTTCTTTAGCAGGTGAGGTAGGAATCTCTGGCAGGGCGAAATGCCGCTTTCGCTGCGGCGGAGGCTTTAGCTCTATGGTACCTAAGATTTGGATAGGAAGAGGTTCTTCGTTTTTTTCAGCAGGGGATGGAGCTGATTCTGATACAGTAGAAGCAGGCTCCTCCGTAGGGGGAGGGGAAACCTCTTGAGGCGGCTGAACGGGAGGTATAGGGGGGGCGGAAGGAGGCGGAGTGGCGAGGGTGCGCGCAGCAGGACGAAGCCTTTTGGAGGGCAGTTCTATTTTCCCGCGAATGGGCAAAGAAATCTCTCTCTCTTTTGCTGGCGGCTCCACGGGAGGCTCAGGAGGAGGAGTAGAAGCTGGCTTCTCTGGGGAAACGCTGCGTCCATATAGCCGCAACAGCTGCTGATAAACCTCCTCAGAAATGCGTGCCATAGCCAGAGGACCCTCCACTGGATGACCTAACTTTCGCAGGTCCTCTGCCAGCGTCTGCAATCCCACTCCAATCTCCGTAGCTATCTGTGCGAGCTTATATGACCGCATGCTCATTCTTCAAACTCCGCCTGTAAGATTTCATACACTTTCTGAAGCGTAGCCATGTCAATCTGAGTACGCTTTTGAAGCTCATCTATCGGAAACTGTAAGACCGCTTGAGCTGTTTGAAAGCCTTCTCTTTGCAGCGCTTTGAGGATAGGCTCAGGAATCTCATCTGCAAATTCGGTGAGTTCTATATCTTCTTCCTCTCCGTATTCCGAGGCTTCCCGAATATCTAACTCATACCCTAAGAGTTCCTGAGCCAGGCGTACATTGATGCCCTCTCGCCCAATCGCCTTAGCGTACTCTTCCGGGGCGACAAATACTTTCGCATAACGGCGATGAGGATATAAATCCACATACATAACCGTGGCAGGCGCTAAAGCTCTGGAAATCATGAGCTTCATGTCCGGGTTATAGGGAATGATGTCAATATATTCCCCTCGCAGCTCCTCCACTACGGGGCGAATGCGCGTACCCTTGACCCCGACACAAGCCCCCACCGGGTCTATGCGATCATCATAGCTTTCCACCAGCACCTTAGCCCGTTCGCCAGGAATCCGAACAACCTTTTTGATGCTGATAATACCGTCATAAATCTCTGGAATCTCCAGCTTGAGAAGCGCCTCTAAAAAGGCAGGCGATGTGCGAGAAAGAATAACTATGGGACGAGAAGCAGGAGCCTTTCTTGGATCTAAGACCTGATGAACAATCGCCTTCACAATGCTGGAAGTCTGCCGCCCTCTACGACCAGGTAAGCTGGTATCCTTAGGGATATATTCATCCTTGCCTGGGATGAGGGCATTTCGGGGCAGGGAAAGCTCATTTCCCTCGTGAAGAACAATAAGTTCATCGCGAGTGGCTTTGAGCACTTCCCCTGTAATAATCTCTCCAAGCATGTGGATGTACCTATCATACAGAGCTTTCCGCTCCAAATCTCGCAGCTGCTGCTTGAGTCGGGCTTTGAGATAATCTATTTGAGCTCGGCTGAGGTGAGAAAGGTCTATCTCTTCAAAAAAGTCTTCTCCTACGACAGCTTCGGGGTCCCGCTCCAACGCAGCGCTGAGGGGCATTTGGCGAGCCTCATCCTCCACATCCTCATCGGCTACAATGACACGCCGGCGTAGAATCTGGATGTCCGCCGTATCAGGATTTACGATTACAGAATATGCCTGCTTGAGTTCCGAAGAACGTTCGGAACGGGCAAGGACGTCCAGCAGAGCTTCCCGCATCACATCAGCAAACCGCTCCTTGGGAATCCCATGCTGCTGGATAAAGTCCTGCATTGCTGCATATAAGCGCTGCTTGAGCTGCTTCTCTTTGTCCTGAAGCTTAGAGGATGCTTTGGCTCGGGGCATAGTTATTAGGATTTAGATCGCAGGGGACGACGCGCCCGAGGAAGCTCTACGCGAGCCATCTGTATGTCCTCCCAGCGAATCTTCTGAAGCCGATGATTGCGACGGATCTGAATACCCTCATCGCTTACGCCGGTAAGGACACCACGCAAAGACCCCGTGCGCGTACGGACGAAAAGAAGCCGTCCTATGTTTTGGGGATATTGACGCCGCAAACGAAGGGGAGCTCCTACCCCCGGCGAGCTGACACTCAAACCTACCTTTTCTGGCAGCCAATCTAATCCACTCAGCCGATCGCGCAGATAGAGATGTATCTTCACACACTCATCCAGGGTGATTCCTGTATCTGTATCTACGCGCAGATAGACCTCTGGCTCTGGTGTATGCACACGAAGGCGCGCCTCTACCACAAACACATGTGGAAAAGCCTGAGCAAGTTCATCCGACACCCATTGGGCTAGGCGCTCCTCTATTTCCCTTAGTGCTTGCATTCACACAAAGGTAGGTATTTCTCGGGCTCAGATAACAACTCTTTTTCGCAACTCTGTGGAACTATTATACATAGTTCTTTGTTGTATCATTGTAGCTCCATCTGTGCATCTACTAAACAAAAACCGATAGGACTATGAGCGCGACAAAACACTTCCAGGTACTCATTGTGGGTGGCGGAAACGCCGGCCTATCTGTGATGAATTACCTTCTGCGCAAACGCCCCAACCTCCAAATTGGGCTGGTAGAGCCGAGCGAGACCCACTATTATCAGCCTGCATGGACCTTAGTAGGGGGCGGCGCTTACAAGGTAGAAGACACCATCCGCAAAGAGGCGGATTATATCCCCAAAGAAGTAACATGGATTAAGGACTGGGTGGAAACCTTTGAGCCAGAACAGAATGCGGTAATTACCCGTAGCGGCCAGCGTATCACCTACGATTTCATGGTAGTCGCCCCAGGCATCCAGCTTGACTGGCATAAAATCAAAGGGGCTTCCGAATGGCTTGGAAAGAATGGCATATGTAGCGTTTATACGCCCCAAACCGCTGTATATACGCATCAAGTGATAGAGTCCCTCACCGGTAAAGGAAAAGCCGTATTTACTGCGCCTAGTACTCCTGTCAAATGCGGCGGCGCCCCGATGAAAATCATGTTCCTCACTGCTGACAACCTTCGCCGGCGCGGGCTCCTCAAGCCGGGAATTGTGCATTATTACTCAGCGGGCACGGTCATCTTTGCTGTAAAAAAGTATGCTGAAACCCTACTGAAAGTTGTGGAGCGCTACCACATAGAAACCCATTTCAAGCATGAACTGGTGGAAATAGACGGGGCCAATAAAATAGCCTATTTTGAAGACCGCTCAGGCGAAACCCCTAAACGAGTGGAGGTAGAATTTGAAATGCTCCATGTAGTTCCTCCGCAAAGCGCCCCTGATTTCATCAAACGAAGCCCGCTGGCGGTGCCTGATAACCCGCTCGGATGGATAGATGTAAATAAGCATACCCTCCAGCATAATCGGTATCCCAACATTTTTGCGTTAGGGGATGCCAGCAGCCTGCCTACTTCTAAAACAGGAGCTGCTATTCGCAAACAGGTTACTCCTTTAGTGGAAAACCTCCTCTATTGCATAGATAATAAAACCACGGAGCTCAAAAATCCGAAGCAGTACGACGGCTATAGTGCCTGCCCGATCATCACGGGGTATGGCAAGCTTGTGCTGGCGGAATTTGACTATACCCTAACGCCGAAAGAAACTTTCCCCTTTGATCAAAGCAAGGAGCGATACAGCATGTGGCTTCTCAAGCGAGAAGTGCTCCCGCGTCTGTACTGGTGGGCGATTCTCAAAGGACGCATGCAAGGCTGAGCTTTTGAGATTTAGTAAGAGGCGGCGCAGCCTCCATGAGGCTGCGCTTTTTTATTTTGGT
>JANXDD010000008.1:0-28973 GCA_025059915.1 Bacteroidia bacterium
ATGCGTCCCCTCCTCCACGATAGTTCCCCCTTCAATCACGTAAATCCAATCCGCATGTCGTACTGTAGACAAGCGATGGGCAATCAAAATAAGGGTATAACTGCGAGGCAAGCACGAGAGGGCTTCATGAATTCGGGCCTCAGACTCACTATCTAGAGCTGAGGTAGCTTCATCTAAGATGAGTATCTGCGGTTGCCGATACAAAGCTCTTGCTAAAGCAAGTCGTTGCCTTTGGCCTCCTGAAAACCGCTGGCCGCGCTCCCCTACTATAGTGTAAAGTTTGTCGGGAAGCTCTTCTACAAAGCTGCGCGCTTGAGCCATTTCCAAAGCCTTCCATACCCGAGCTTCGTGTATAGGGCCTTCTGCTCCGTAAGTGATATTTTCCAATAGGGTGGCATGGAAAAGCATTCCATCTTGCGGAACGATTCCTAAGAGCTTTCTATACGAATGAGGGTCAATCTCCCGCAGAGGTTTTCCGTCTATGAGGATTTCTCCTGTGGTAGGCTGATAGAACCCCGCAATAAGATCAGCCAACGTCGTTTTCCCGCTGCCCGAGGGACCTACAAAGGCAATGCGACTTCCCACAGGTATTTCCAGCGAGATATTCCGTAATACTTCCTTTTCACCATACCGAAAGGACACCCCTTTCACTTGAATGCCGTGTTTTATTTCTGAAATCTTCGGCAGCTTGTTCTGGTATTCCTCTGAAATGGGCTGGCGCAGAAGGCTTTCTATCCGACGATAAGACACAATAGCCTTTTGCAGACGGGATAGAGCTTGATTGAAGGTTTTCATCGGAGTGAGAAACTGACCGAAAATCGCAATGAAGGTGATAAACTCTGAGGCTTTGAGCTCACCTTGAAGCACCGAAAAGGTCCCGTAATACAAGAGTCCAAGCACGACCAAAACGCTGAGGACTTCAGTGAGGGGGGAAGCAAGTTCCATACGGCGGCGCAGAGCCGTCATAAAGCCAGTGTATTGTTCGTTGGCTGTTTTGAACCGTTCTTGCTCGCGTCTCTCTCCTCCGAAAGCTTTTACCGTTCGCACCCCACTTAGAAACTCATCTAATATGCTTAAGACGCTGTCCATACGCTGCTGTCCTTGATGGGCGCGACGGCGAAGGCTGCGGGCAAGCCGACTTATCATCCATCCCGTAAGCGGCAGCACTAAAAGAGATACAACCGTAAGCTTCCATGAAAGCACCGACATCGCTCCTAAGTAAAAGATCATCGTCAGAGGGTCATTGAGAAGGTTGTAGATAGTTCCCACGGTGGCTTCCTGGATGATTTGGACATCTTGGGTGGCTAAGTTGAGAAGGCGTCCTTTCTTATGGCGAACGAAAAAGCCCAAGGGCAACTGGGTCAAATGAACAAATATGCGATTGCGCAGATTCTGAATGACGGTATTTTCAAATCGGACCATGTGCCATGCGGCTAAGTATCGGAAGGCATTTTTCAAGAAAATTGCTCCCGCAATTATAAAGCTGAAGTACATGAGAGCTTGCATGGGCCCCGCCTCCAGACGAAAGAGGTAGAGCCGATAGAAGAGATAATTTTTCCACCCTTCAATAGAAAAAGTCTGGGGGAGTGGTGCTGCTGGCGCAGTCTGAGCGAAAAGAATCTCCAAAAAGGGGATGATTAGAGCCAGAGAGAAGACATTGAAAAGATTGAAGAAGAAGAAAGCCAAAAGAGCGATGTATAGCCGGGAAGCTGCTGGCTTCCCAAAAGAGAAGATTCGCAGAACTGTATGCACACTTCAAAGGTAGTTACAGAGACTTTATCAAACTTTCACTGCTTCGGCGTGAGGGGTTGAGCGGGCGATGGCATCTAATGCTCGGCGGAGTTCATCGGGGGTGCGAGCTTCCATAAGGGAGAGCCGAAGTTTCTTACCGTGCGGAAGCCCACGGAAGTACCCCGAGTAATGTTTCCTCAGCTCTACGACTATCTTCTGAGGCGGCTCAGGAAGGATTCGCAAAGCATATGATAAATGCTTTTCTATCATTTGCAGCCGTTCCTCTAAGGATGGCGGGGGCAAAAGCTCCCCTGTAAGGAAGTAGTGCTTTATCTCACGGAAAATCCACGGGTAGCCAATAGCCGCTCGCCCTATCATGAGGGCGTCAGGCTTGTAGGTGTGATAAAGATGATAGGCTTTTTGGGGAGAATCAATGTCTCCATTTCCGATGATAGGAATGTGAAGATCAGGGTCAGACTTGAGGCGTCCAATCCATTCCCATCGGGCTTCGCCGGCGTATCCATCGGCTCGGGTGCGAGCATGGACCGCCAGAGCAACAATCCCCACCGCTTGCAGCCTATGGGCTACCTCTACAATCCGAATGCTGGAAGCATCCCATCCTAACCGCGTCTTTACCGTAACGGGCAAGCTGGTAGCATTTACAATCTCCCGCGTGAGATATTCCATTCGGTCAATGTCCCGCAGAATCCCTGCGCCAGCACCGCGGCATACCACTTTACTTACAGGACAGCCGTAATTGATGTCCAGCCAGTCAGGCTGCACTTTCTCTATTAAGCGGGCAGCCTCTCGCATGGGCTCTATCTCTCCGCCGAAAATCTGTATTCCTACAGGGCGTTCCTCCTCCCAAATGCGAGCTTTTTGCCAGCTTTTTTCTGCTTGACGAATAAGCCCTTCGCTGGAAATGAACTCCGTAACTACGGCATCCGCCCCCATCTCTCGGCACAGCCGACGAAATGCCGCATCCGTCACATCCTCCATCGGAGCCAAAAAAAGCGGAGGCATTAGCCCCTTCCATTCTACTTTACCGATTCGCACAGACACAAATATATTTGCTGCGTGGCTCTCACCCTCTACAATACGCTTACCCGCCGAAAAGAGCCCTTCGCTCCCCTCAACCCTCCCTATGTAGGAATGTATGTATGCGGTCCAACAGTGTACGGAGATCCCCACTTAGGACATGCCAGAGCAGCAATAACCTTTGATGTACTGTATCGGTATCTGACCTTTCTCGGGTACAAGGTGCGGTATGTGCGAAATATCACGGATGTGGGGCATTTGGAAGGGGATGCAGATGAGGGAGAAGACAAAGTGCTCAAGCGCGCCCGCTTAGAAAAGGTGGAACCCATAGAGATTGCCCAGCGCTATACGGCTCTGTATCACAAAGCCATGGATGCATTGAATGTCTTGCGTCCCTCCATAGAACCTACCGCCACCGGCCATATTCCCCAGCAGATAGCGATGATAAAGCAAATTTTGGAACGGGGATATGCATATGAGGTGAATGGCTCGGTCTATTTAGATGTAGAAAGGTACCGGCAGGATTTTCCCTACGGAATTTTATCTGGGCGAAATGTAGAAGAGCTTCTGGCGGGAAGCCGTGAGTTAGAGGGGCAGGCAGAGAAGCGGCATCCCTGGGACTTTGCTTTATGGAAACGAGCAGAGCCTACACACCTTATGCAGTGGGACTCTCCGTGGGGACGAGGCTATCCAGGCTGGCATATAGAATGTTCGGCCATGAGTACGCATTACTTAGGAGTGCCCTTTGATATACATGGAGGGGGGTTAGACTTAGTTTTTCCCCATCATGAGGCGGAAATAGCGCAGGCCCATGCTTGCTACGGAGAAGCTGCCCAGTATCAAGCCCGATTTTGGATTCATAACAACTTGGTTACCATAGAGGGGCAAAAGATGAGCAAGTCCCTCGGCAATTTCATCACTATAGAAGAGGTCTTCTCTGGTCGTCATCCAAAGCTAAGCCGGGGCTATCCACCGATGGCTCTAAGGTTTCTTGTGCTTCAAGCTCATTATCGGAGTACTTTAGACTTCTCAGAAGAAGCTTTGGGGGCGGCTTATCGGGCCTACTTGCGCCTCATGAACGCTTATCGCCGACTGGGTAAGGTGCGTCCCCACATGTATTCTACATTTCCTGTAGAGGCGTGGCGGGAAAAGGTTTTCGCTCACTTAAATGACGATCTCAATACGGCTGCTGCCTTAGCTCTGTTTTTTGAACAGGTAGATGATATCCTCAAGCTCTACCGAGGAGAAGCTTTTCTGACCGTAGAAGACTTAGAAAAGCTGCGTCAGACGTGGCGAGAAGTGCTTTTTGACATTATGGGTCTTTTGCCGCCGCAGCAGGTGGAGTGGGAGCGATGGGAGCGCCTCGTCAATACCTTAGTCCAACTGCGCCGTCAAGCCCGCTCCGAAAAAAATTTCCCTCTGGCGGACTTCCTACGAGATGAACTTCAGCGAGCTGGGGTGAAACTTTTAGACTTTCCAGATGAGACCCTCTGGGAAATGCAAGAGTAGCTTCTCAATCCCCCTTTCTAAAGTAGTGCTGCGGGGAGTAGGAAAAATTTGGTGTGCGTTCCTACTGGGGTGGGGGCAGAATCTCTCTATACAAACGGGAGTAGTAGGGCGGGACCCTCGGTTTATCTTACAGAAGCCTTCCCCAGCACAAGTGGATTCGCTGAGGCGAGCGGCTCGCAGCGGCTCCCCTTCCGCTCAAATGGCTCTCGTAGAGTACTTCCAGCTGATGGAGCTCAAACCCGATAGCGCACGCCTTTACTTGCAAATGGCTGTCAAAGCTGGGCTTCCCGAGGCTAAATACCTTCTTGGGCTTATGTACCTGCGAGGGGTGGAGGGGCCTAAGCGTCCCCAAGAAGGGCGCCGCCTCCTAGAAGAAGCCGCTGCCCAAAATCACATCCTCGCCATGCGCGTTCTGTATGAAGCTTTGGAACCTCCTGATTCTCTTTCTCCTCTGTATGTCAAGGTATTGCCTCATGATGCAAAACAAGCATTTCGTTATGCTCTGAAAGCAGCTCAGTTAGGCGACCCTCCCTCCATGGTAAAAGTCGCTGGCTACTTTGCTAAAGGTAAAGGCACAGCTTCAAACGACTCACTGGCAGAGTTTTGGCTTCTGAGCGCAGCAGAGAAGGGGTATCTGCCAGCTTACACTCTCCTGGCAGAGTGGTATGTCAGTTCAAAAGGATGGAATCCTGAAAAAGCGCGCTTCTGGGCCCAGAAAGTTCTCTCTCATGAGTATGCTCCAGCGGAAGACCAGGTTCGGGCTCGGATTGCTCTCTATTACGCCGAAACTTTTCCAAACTGGATAACATGGTTTCGGCAGTGGTTAGCCTCTCCCCCAAACCTCTCTCAGAACCGCCCCTAAAGTCAAGCTACTTTCCTTCCAAAACTGCTTCTGATAAAGAGGGCATTCTGGATAGGCTCTAAGAAGCTCTATGAGCTGAGAGGGGCTGGAATAGAAAAAAGCCGCATCCTGTAAATCCTCCTCTAAAGCAAATGCCTCATGAAGGAAAAGCGGCTTCCGATGAATAAAAGCCAGAGAAAACGCCCCTGTGATTTGATAGCGCAAGTACTTAGAAAAGTACGGTATGCCAGGATGGATAAGGGGCAAGATTCCCTCGCAGACCCTTAGGTAGGCGTGATAGGCTGGAAAGGAAAGTCCTTGCGGAAAAACTTTGAAGGCTGAGAGAAGCCCGTATCTGCGAAGCTCATTCTGAATTCTGGGCCAATCGCTGTACGCTGCTTCAGCAGGCCCGAGAAGTAAAAACTTCCATTCTGGAGCTATGTCACCTTTTACCAGTTCGTGAATGAGGTCTAAGTAGGCCCGCCGCTTGAGCTCTATGCGGCCTGGGATAGCGAACCATTTTTCTCCTGCAGGTTTGGATATAGGAGGCAGCTTTTGCCAAAGAGAGAGAGGCAGCTCAGCTAAATGAAGAGTATGAGCCTTTTTTCTCCAGAATGAGGGCAAGTCTTTCTGGAGTTTTTCCCGCAGGACGAAAAACTTCTTAAGCTTCCATGCAATTTGCCAGCCCAGCCAGCTGGGCCGATGAAGCTTTTCAGTATCATGGATAATCCCTACTTGAGGAAGGGGGGGCAGCCTCCGCATCAGCTTCCATACAGCATGACCATAGGCGGTATTATGAAAAATGACCTCTATGCCCATTGCCTTTATCCACTCATTCAGTGCCTGCCCATCCTGAGCCAGAGAGAAAAAACCATCCACTTCTCCGAGAGAAGCATATAAGCTCTCATAAGCTGGCGGAGCAGCTACGTAAACTTTTGTAGGGAATGGCTGAAGCTTCGCATAAGCAATCAAGCTCAGAAGGGTCTCGTGGTGATTGTCAGAAGTTTCTATGAGAAGGAATCGCACCCTTTTTCAGGGAGCAAAGAACTCTTCTATGAGCCGCTGAGCCTCCTCGGCTTGCGTTTGGGGAACCCAGAGCCGCAACGGCCCGAAAGCAGCATTGACAGGGTGCATAGAGAGGGGTCCAGTACCAAACATAGCGTGGATATGTTCATTCTCCACCCAGACGTGAATGCCTCGCCCATCCAAATAACTGCGCAGTAGAGCGGCCCAGAACCCATTGGGAGGCTCAGCAACAAGCACCCATCCTTTCATGGTACGATCTGGATAAGGTCCGTTCTTACTTTATTGCTCTGATTTCCAGCTCGGTCTATGATGTGTATCTCAAAGGCGACATACTCTGACGCAGCATTTGGATCTAAACGAGCTAGGCCTGGAACGGTAATCTCAATAGTGCCTTGAATAGACTGAGGACCTTTTTCTAAAAAGCGGGGCATATTGTAGCGGAGAATCCCGTCATATCCCGGCGGAAACCGTGTGCTATCTCGGAGGTCTTTGAGAAAGAGGTCTGGAACGCCGTCGGGCTGTCCCCCTAAATCCCCATCCCCATCTCTATAGCGGATAGTGATAGTTACGGCTCCAAATTCTTGTACAACTTTTGGGGTAGTGCCGACATACTCTATTTGTGGCACTACGGAAAACACAATAGGTTCCCGTCTGCAAGCAAAAAGGGCTATCAAAGCGATGCTACCTATTAGCCTCATGCCCATTTCAGCCGATAAAATGCTTTTTCGGTGAAGAAGATTAGCTCCTTGTTGGAGATATTCTCTGGAGGAATCCATAAGCCGCTTTGCTGCTTGAGAGCTTCTCGGAAAGCGCTGAGATAGGCTTCTCGCTGAACAAGAGGGATTTCGGACAGCCATGGAAGGTTTTCTATCGGTGTCTCCACGGCTTCTTTTTGGATTCGGGCTTGGGATACACGAGCAATGAGCTCAAGGGTTTGTAGAGCAGCTTTACTCTCTTCTTGGTACCGATCGTAAGCTGTGAAGTACGCTATCGGAATCTGTAGAAACTCCTTATGCCCTTCTGTCTCTATAGGGTAGGGTTCTGGAAATGCCATGAGAATCATACCATAGAGCCCGCTTACGATGTAATAAGGCATTAGGAGCCAGTAGTAGTCCCCAGTAGAAAAACCAAGATCAGCATCCGAGTAGCAAGCGGGATAGCGATTCTTTTCTAAGCCTTCTAAGATGGATGCATTTGGCATCCACTTCGGGGGAAGTTGGAGATGGGCTTTTTTCCCTATCCATTGAGAAAGTAGTCGCCAGCCGTCCTCTTCTCTAACGAAAGCTGCTGTATATTCAGCACGGAAGTACTGGTGTATCTGCGCCAGGAAGATACGGGAGAGGCTGCGGAAGTTTGACATACGAGCTGTGGCCATCAGAGTGAAAAGGTCTATGATGAAGTTCTGCCGCTTACTTTGTTTGGAGAGAAGCTGCTGAGCTCGTTTCATTTCTTCTTGAGTAACTGCGAGTTCTTCTAAATTCTGGCGCAGCTCCTCTTCGCGGGTGATCAGTTCTTGATTTTGAATCTGAGTTTGCTCTAAAAGAGCTTGGATATATCGGCGCGTACGAATGCTCTGGAGGTAGGCAGCCCATCTGTATAGAAAGTCCTGCCATTCTTCTTGGGATAAGGTGGCGCTTAGGTCTTGCTCTGAAGCAATACACCACAAGCCTTCCACTCTATCCTGATAGATAAGCGGCACGGCTATGACGCTCACTTCTGGAGCTTCTATGAGAGCCGATGCCCCAGGATTCCCCAGGACTTGGGAGGGTAGCCGCTCAGTGAGGATAGTTTTTTCCTTCACTGCTTCTCCTAAGAAGCCTTCACCTTTGGAAAATCGGCTCGGCGTCGGAGCATGGGCCAGTCCGCTGCCTACTTCATATTGAAAAAATCCTTGCTGGAGAGGATCCTCTGTGTAAAGCAGACTGGCTGCTGCTCGTAAATAAGCACAAAGCTCTGCTTGAAAATGCTCCAAAAGTTGAGGGAGCTCCTCATCTGCCACGGGTACGAGAAGCTCTTCCAACTCTCTGAGAGATTTCATAAGGGTGAAGTTAGACGGAGATGGTCTTTTTCCGCTCTTTTAGGATGCGCCATACAATAGGGCCTGTCGTTATAAGCACCATGGCTATAACTATCCACTCATAATAAGCCTGAATCCACGAGATATTGCCTAAAAAGTAACCTGCTGTAACCAGCACCAGAGGCCAGAGCAAAGAGCCTATAAGGCTTACAAGGATAAACTTCTGATACGGCATCTGTATCACCCCTGCAAGAAGGGGAGCAAAAGTGCGAATAATTGGAAGAAACTTTCCTAAAATAAGCACCGATGCGCCGTATTTTTGATAAAAATCTCTGGTCATGTGGACGTATTCAGGACGGAAGAAAAAGCTTTTAGGCTTATTGAAGAAAGCTCTACCAGCTCGCCAGCCTATCCAATATCCACTTTGATCGCCTAAAAATGCAGCAGCTCCAACAATCGCGGTAACAAGCTGGACAGGAAGCCTAATCACCTTCACAGCTGTCAGAAGCCCTGCTGTAAATAGAAGAGAATCCCCCGGAAAGATGATTCCCACCAGCAAGCCAGTCTCTGCAAAGACTACCGCAGCCAGAAGTCCTACACCCCCAAGATGAATGATAGTTTTGGGATTGAAAAGCTCAAACATGGGTTACGACTTTTGCATCGCCCCACAACTCCTCCAGCTTGTAGTAAGCACGAGCCTCTGGCGAAAGCACATGAAGTACAATATCGCCAAGGTCTAAAAGAATCCATTGCCCTACTTCATATCCCTCTACGCTATAGCCCATTCGCCCGCCTTCCGCCTCTTTGAGCTTTTCTATTAGAGAATCTACGATTGCCTGAGCTTGCCGATCAGATTCTGCTGTCGCTATCATGAAATAATCGCAGAGCGTGTAATTGAGCTCCCGCAGGTCCAGTATAACGATATCTTCAGCCTTTTTGTCTGAGAGCACCTCTGAGGCGAGGGCTAAGCGTTCGGAGGTTGTTAGGGTTTTCAGACGCAGTTTTCCCATGTCAAACAAAGATAACCTTTTTTGATAATGGCTGAGCAGCGGGAGGCTTGCCTTTAGGCTGTGGAAAGGGTGCGTACAAGAACCCACAAAAGTTCTCTACCTTCGCTTCATGGCGTTTCGGGTACGGGTGGAAGCTCTACGGGAAGCCCTTGGTCGCGTCATGCCTATTATTCCCTCGGCTCGCCCCCTTTATCCTATTTCCAAAAACATTTTGCTTTATCAGACTACTGAAACTTTGGAAATACGGGCTACGGACTTAGAGGTAAGCATCCGCACGGTAATGAATGTTTTGCCAGAAGAGGGGGACTCGGTGCATTTAGTTGTTTCGCCAAAGCCTTTGATGGACTTGCTGAAGGGATTTGGGGCGGATGAGGTGATTACAGCCACTCAGCAGGATCACACTTTGCGTTTGAGCTCTTCTTACGGCGTGTATGAGTTTGGAGGGCTTCCCTTTAGTGAGTTTCCTGAGTTTCCCCAAGTAGAGGGTCAAGGTGGGGTCTCTTTTCCGATAGAACTGCTGGAGGAAGTAGTGTCTCAAACAGCCTTTGCGGCAAGTAAAGATAGTGCTCGCATTGCTCTGACAGGGATATATTTTGATTTTGCCGATACTCATACTAATTTTGTAGCTACGGATGCCCATACTCTTGTTCGGCTCAAAAGGACGGATATTCGGCTTCCTGATGCGCCGAAGCTACTGCTTCCCGTGCGAGCCCTTCAATCTCTCCAGCAAGCGCTGAAAGGCTTCTCCTCGGGCGATACCCTTACCCTTTATCCAGCGGAAGGGCAAGCTTTATTTCATCATCCGATGTTAGACATGGTCTGTCGCCTTATAGACGCTAAATACCCAGACTATCAGAGTGTTATTCCCCAGAAGCCTCCCTATTCTGCCCGCATAAATACAAACCTTTTCAAGGGAGCTCTGCGGCGGCTTCTGGTCCTTAGCGACAAAACTTCTAATCTCATCCGCTTCTCATTTGAGGGGAATACCCTTACCCTAAGTGCGCAGGATGCAGACCAGAACCTCTCAGGTAGCGAAACCCTGCGGTGTGAATATGAAGGGCCTGACTTTAGGATTGCTTTTCGCGGGAGCGTGATAGGAGGGGTGATAGATCACATTCAAGCAGAAGACTTTATCCTCAGAATGGAGGCCCCTGGGCGAGCGGTAGTGATAGAGCCTGATCCTCAGACGCCTCCAGCAGAAGCTCTCTTTTTAGCCATGCCGCTGATAGTGTGATTCTGTACGGGGGGGGTGATCATGCGCTCGGGCTTTGGGAGATAATTCAGCTGCTCGAGCTGCCTTTTCATGGATTCTTTGATGATGGGAGCGGTCCCTTTGCTCTGCCCAGTGAATATCATCTGGGGCCTTATGACGAGTCAGTCTATCCTGCTTCTCCCCTTCTGATTGCCATTACGGATAATACAATTCGGCGGAATTTAGCCCTGCGGGTGAAGCATCCGATTGCTCCTCCCCTTATTCACCCGAAAGCCTACGTCTCCCCTTCAGCGAGACTGGGTGTAGGCACCGTCGTACTACCGCAGGCTGCTATTCATAGCAAGGCAGAGATTGGCGCTCATGCTATTATCAATACCGGCGCCGTAGTAGAACATTTTGCGCGAGTGGGTAGCTTCTCGCATCTGTCCTCTCGGAGTGTAGTAGGGTGCCGAGGGGAAGTTGGGGACAGCTGCTTTGTTGCGACAGGGGCGATTGTAGCGCCAGGCGTGCGTGTAGGGGAGGGGTGCGTCATCGGGGCGGGAAGTGTAGTTCTGCGTAATCTGGAGCCTTTTACAAAAGCGTGGGGGGTGCCGGCAAAACCGCAGTCTTCGTCTTTTGGGTGAGTTTTTTTTGGCGCGCCAGCGCCGCAGGCGCTGGCGCGCCAAAAAATCAAAAAAATCCCATACTTCCACCTCCTTTTTGACACCAGTCTTTCCCAGCCTTAACTTTGAAGCATGCCAACCTATGCCGAAACCATCCCACTCGGAACGGCTCTCCCCTCCTTTAGCCTGCTAAGTGTATGCGGAGAGCACATAGATAGTGAAATGCTTCGTCAGAAGCCCCTCGTTGTTGTCTTTACTTGCGGGCATTGTCCATATGTACAGGCGGTGGAGGGGCGCATGCTTCAGCTTGCTGCTGAATTTATTCCTCGGGGCGTGCAGTGGATAGGAATAGCCTCTAATGACCCGACCCTTTATCCAGAGGACTCGCCTGAGGCTCTATGCCGCCGTACGCGTGAAAAAAACTATCCCTTTCCTATCCTTTACGACGAGACCCAGGCAGTAGCGAAAGCCTTCGGCGCTTTATGCACGCCAGAGTTTTTTGTCTATGATGCAAATCACCGCCTCTACTATCACGGTCGCTTAGATGACAATTGGAAAGACCCTGCTGCTGTTACTAAGCAAGAGCTTCGGGAAGCTCTAGAGCTACTGCTGGCAGGTATGCCCGCTCCTCAACCTCAGTACCCAGCTATGGGCTGTTCTATCAAATGGCGACAGCCTTGAAGCGCTTTCTCCAGTTTTTCTTCTGCGGGGCTGCATTCTCTCAGAAGATTCTTGTTGGCTCTTCTGGGAGGGATACGATCCTGTCGGTGGGGAAACACCGTATTTCTTACGTGGCTCCCGCTTATTGGCAGAAAGATACTTTTATCCTAACCGTATGGAATGCTGTGGGGGTCGTAGCTCGGGCTCGTCTTTTCCCTCGCCACGGTGGCCCCCATCAGGCTGAAGTTTCCATTTCTAAGCCGGGATTTTATGCGCTTGTAGTTATTCATCCCCGCGTAAGTGGCAAAATATGGGCATCACACCGGGTATATGTTTTAGCTCCGCCATATGTTACTGTGGCGCAAGTCAGAGCCTATCATAATGCCCTTCTGGCGCGCAAGCCACCTCCTTCTCCTTCGGAGCCTTTGGAGGATATTGCCCCTCCTTTGGAGAGCTTTCCCGAGACCCCACCCCTACCTGATATTCCGGTAGATGAGGAGATTCTCCCAGAAGGGCCTCCGGTAGCCCCCGATAGCCCTTCCCTCAATGAAGAGGTAATAGATGAAGAAGAGGACTGATTTTGTTTTTCAGGCATGGCTGATCGGGTGGCTATATGGCTTCTCAACGATTTGCGCCTTCATGACCATCCTGCGCTGCAGGCAGCTTTGAAAGCCCAGCCTCAGAGGATAGAGTTCGTATATATCTGGGGGCCGCCTGTCATTAGCTGGGGGAAGTACTCATATATTCCTGATTTCCCGGGCGTGGAGCGGCGCATAAGCCTTGCCCGCGAAAGGTTTGTTTTAGAATCGCTGCTGGATTTGGCGCGGCGGGTGCCCCTTACTATCCTTCACGGAGAGCCAGATGAAGCTCTTCCTGCATGGGCTGCCGCTCAGGGAATTTCCGCTATATATGCCCATAAAGAGTGGGCAGTAGAGGAGCAGGCTTACCAGCAGGCTGTGGAAGCAGCTTTACGCCAGCATAATATTCCCCTCCTACTCTATGAGGGGAATGCCTTGTATGAGAGCGCTCAGCTACCATTCCCGATAGAAGCGCTGCCGCTTCTTTTTACTCGGTTTCGTCAGCTGGTGGAACGCACGGTGCAAGTGAAGGCTCCACTGCCTGAACCTTCTCTTCCATCGCAGCCGCCTAACTCAGAGACTATTAAGTGGATTGAGGAACGCTTAGCTCAGCTTCCCCCTCTTCACGAGAAAAGTTTTCCCTTTCAAGGAGGGGAAAAAGCAGGGCAGCAGTGGGTCAAAAAGTATTTCACTCACGGGGTATTTACCTACAAAGAGACCCGCAATAGCTTTTATGGAGAGACTTTTAGTAGTCATTTTTCCCCTTGGCTTGCGGTAGGCTGCCTTTCGCCTCGGTGGGTTTATGCTCAGCTACGAGAGGCAGAAAAGGCTGTTCGCGCAAATGACTCAACTTACTGGCTCTTTTTTGAGCTGCTATGGCGAGAATACTTCCGATGGTTGGGGGCAAGGTGGGGTAGGCGCTTTTTCGCTGCAGGGGGATTGCGAAAGCTCAACCTCCCTTGGCGGCGAGATGAGACCCTTTTCCGCGCATGGGTGGAAGGACAAACTGGCTATCCCATCGTAGATGCAGCTATGCGAGAACTCAAAACTACTGGCTGGACCTCCAACCGAGCGCGGCAAATTGTAGCAAGCTTTTTCACTAAGAATCTCTTTCTGGACTGGCGGTGGGGGGCTGCTTACTTTGAGACGCAGCTGATTGATTACGATGTGTATAGTAACTGGGGAAATTGGCTCTATCAAGCAGGCGTGGGGACGGATGGGCGAGGATTTCGCTGGTTTGATCCCGTTCGTCAAGCCAAACTGTACGATACCGACGGCAGTTACATTCGTCTGTGGATTCCAGAGCTCCGTTCCCTTTCCGCGCCTCGTGTTTATATGCCAGAACCTCCGCTTCGGCGCTCTCTTTCTTATCCTATGCCTGTGGTAGATTGGCAGCAAAGCCTCGCATATGCGAAAGATACC
Organism: Bacteroidia bacterium; assembly: GCA_025059915.1. GTDB lineage: Bacteria > Bacteroidota > Bacteroidia > SpSt-205 > SpSt-205 > SpSt-205. Next base: position 13,648 of record JANXDD010000008.1, read on the forward strand.
TACTGGCGCGCAGTAAAAGGCGAACCCAAAGGCAATCAGCTTCTAAAGCTCTTTCAAGATGAGTAGGGGTCCGGTTTGCACGGGAGAATAGAGAGCTTTGGGAACTCTATGCTAAAAAAGCTGTGGCAAAAACCCCTATATGGTGGGACGAGAAAATGGCTCGCAGCTCTGGGGCTGATAGTTGGCTGGGCGCAGCGGTATGAAACAGAGGAGCTTGTCATTTCCTTCTACTCCGATGCTCCTTTGGAAAAGATTACTGCTGAAAACCGTGGGGGCTGCTTCGGATGGATAGATTTTGCGACAGATTCCGTTTATGTGCGGGTGTGGATGCGGGGCTTTTCTTTCCCTAATAAGCTCATGGAGCGCCATTTCAACGAGATATATGTTGAGTCTGACAAATACCCCTATGCCTATTTTCGGGGAAGGCTTGTTGCCCCTTTTCCTTATACGCAACCAGGAACCTATGCGGTCAGTGCTAAGGGGGTCATGGAAATCCATGGTGTCAGGCGCCAAGAGGTTCTATCGGGGCTGTACGAAGTCAAGCCTGATGGGCGTCTAAGGCTCACAGGCCGATTTTTTCTACACCCTGCTGACTATGGGGTCAAGGTACCTACCCTCCTATGGCAGCAGATAGCTAAGCAAGTAGAAGTAAGCTTTCATGCGATTTATCGGGCCTCTCAATAGGAGGTTATAGGGTCGCAAGGAGGCCCCGTTCTATGAAGTAGGGCAGCTGTTTGCGCCACCACGGCCAATCATGATGCACATCGGGCCCCCAAATATCTACCCATGCTGGTATTCCCTTTTGAGAGAGAATCTCAGCCATCTGTCGGGTCTGCGTGAGCATCGGCTCCTCCCATTCGCCCTGTCCTACGCATAGGATGATAGTTTTTTTCCGCAGCTCATCTAAGTAGTAGGGGTCAGTTAGGTTAGGTAGAAACCAAAGGGGGCTATTGAAATACACGATTTCGTCGCTGTACTCCCCGAGAAATTCTGTAAGCTCATACACGCCACTCAGAGCGATAGTCCCTGCAAAAGAGTGCGGGAAACGAAAGAGAAAGTTTGCTGCGTGGTAGGCTCCCATGCTCACCCCTGTGGTCCAGATAGGCGCCGCTGTCAGAGTGCGGATAAACGGAAGCACCTCATTCAAGATATAATGCACATATGCCTCGTAGCGAGGCCCACGCTCCCAAGGCGGAAGGCTTCGGCTCGTCCAACTTTCTGCATCGTAGCTATCTACCGTGAAAACCTGAATGCGACCTGCGTCTATATAATCGGCGATGCTTTCTATGAGACCGAAGCTTTCTAAATTTCTATGGTCCCCCTCTTGAGCGGGAAATGCAAGAAAAGCAGCGCCGCTTTCGCCATAGCGATTAATATGCATCTCGCGGGCGAGAGAGGGCACCCACCAATGATGATGTGTGATCTTCATAAGGTTAGGCGCTTCTGTGCAAAGTATGCAAGCTCTAACATCTCTTCCTTGTCAGGGGTGCGGATAACATAATGATAATCTCCCATGGCTCTACGGAAGAGCGGATTTGTGGGGGCATGATAAAGAAGCCTATGTTCTAAACGACGCAGGACCTCTTCATGCGTGTGCATGTAGCCAATATGGGGCTTCCGAGCGATATAGCAGCTATAGTATTTGGCTCCCGAAATAGGCTCTATAGAACGCCCCCAAACAACCTCTGCCCATAGACGATAAAGGTCTATATCATGAGCGAAGTTGAAAAGGTCAAGCGTAGGATAGCCGGGCGGACGCATATTGACCTCTAAAGGATAGACTTTTCCATCTTCCGAGGACCGAATAAACTCAAAGTGAAAAAACTGTGCCCGCAGCCCATAAGCCGCTACGATACGCGGACCAATCTCTGCCAAGTCAGAAGGAATCTCCCTTTGAACCCAGTAAAAAATATCAGTATCTGCGCTGACGACCTCTGCTACTCCTCGGCTGTACTCTAAAGAGGCAGCAAATACAATCCGACCTTCTCGGTCTACCAGCCCATCATAGGTTTGTATTGTTCCTGTGATGAACTTTTCCAAAAGATAGCCCGGGCGAAAGCTAGCCTGAAAGTGTGCAAGGTCTTGCCGAGAAGCAATTTTAAAGGTGGCGCTTGCTCCTACACCTTTATCTGGCTTAGCAATGATGGGAAAGTCATAAGCCTCTATAAAAGCCTCTACATCGGAGAAGCTCTGGGCAACCCGACCGGGGATGGGCTCTATGCCAGCCTTCTCAAAAAAGGCTTTCATGCGACTTTTCTGTTGAAAATCTGGAAGGTTTTCGGGCTTTGGACCGGGTATTTTTAGCTTTTCTCGTATGAGGGCTTCTAAGGGGAGCCAGTATTCGTTGAAAGAATCTACGCCATTGGGGGTACCGAAGCGCTCTTGAATCCGCTGGGCAGCGGCTATGACGGCATCTGTATCGTGCAAGTCGGGCACGCTTTCATACCAAACTAAAGATTGCTTTACGTGAGGGGGGAGAAGGTGGGGAGCAGTCCCACTTATTCCTGCGGAGATGCCGCCTTGTTCCCGAAAGTGCCAGGAGAAAAGGTGATAGTTAGGAGGAAAATCTGGCGATAAAAAAATCCATACCACGGTAGCAAAGCTAAGGATTTTAGTCTGGTACAGGATCGTAGCCAGAGCCGCCCCACGGATGACAGCGGCGGATTCTATTCAGAGCAAGCCAAAGCCCCCGCCAGGTGCCATGTTTGCGCAGGGCTTCTATGGCATACTGCGAGCAGGTAGGAGTGTATCGGCACGAGGGGGGAAAATAAGGAGAAAGAAGTCCTTGATAGATCCGAATCAAAGCGATAAAGAAGTGCCGTAGCATTCTTTGTAGAATTCATCGTACAGCTCTCGGAACCACTCTCGTAAGCTGGAGACGGAGGGGATTAGAGAACTTCGCCACTGCCATAAGAGCCAAGTTTCACCTCCACACAGCTGGGTGAGGAAAGTAGGCTTTTCCTGCCTGTAAGCCTCTCGCATGCGACGGCGCACGCGGTTGCGATGCGCAGCTTTACGAATAAACTTTTTAGGCACCGAAAAAGCCACTCGTAGAGGAGGGGTGCCTAAGTTGATTAGAAAACTGACTGCATAGAGACGCACTGGACCACTCTCCCACTGCTTGGAAAGGTGGTACAGAAGCTGAAAAGTTTTCTTGCCCCGCAATCGCTCTACGCGGGGAAGGCTCCTCGTGCTAATATGGCTTTCCAGCGATGGTATCACTCACGGTCAAAACATAGCGTCCTTTAGCACGGCGGCGAGAAAGAACGGCGCGTCCCCATCGAGTGCGCATACGCGCTCTAAATCCATGGGTGCGTAGCCGCTTAATCCGGCTGGGTTGATAGGTTCGCTTTGGCATAGGACAAAGGTACAGCTTCAATACTTTTGCCGCATGCCGAAGCGTATCCTCATCACAGGCGCAGCGGGATTCATAGGTTCTCATCTCTGCGATAGGTTCTGGGAGGAGGGATTTGATGTCATCGCCATGGATAATCTCTCTACAGGCAGCTTGGATAATCTCGCCCATCTTTTTGGGCGTCCTCGCTTCACTTTTATGCAGTATGATGTAACCAACTTCGTTCATGTGCCGGGGGACTTACATTACATCCTACACTTCGCTTCCCCTGCAAGTCCCGCAGATTATTTACGGATGCCTATACAGACTCTGAAGGTGGGTGCCCTTGGTACTCATAAGTGTCTTGGGTTAGCTCGGGCCAAAGGAGCTACTATTCTTTTAGCTTCTACCTCAGAGGTGTATGGGGACCCGCTGGAACATCCCCAGAAGGAAACCTACTGGGGAAACGTAAATCCTATCGGGGTGCGGGGAGTGTATGACGAAGCTAAGCGGTTTATGGAGGCAATGGCAATGGCGTATCACCGTAGTCACGGCGTTTCTATTCGCATAGCGCGCATTTTCAATACTTACGGGCCTCGCATGCGCTTAGATGACGGGCGCGTTTTGCCTAACTTTATCAGCCAAGCCTTGCGGAATGAGCCTTTGACGGTATACGGGGATGGCTCACAGACCCGCAGCTTTTGCTATGTAGATGATCTGGTAGAGGGCATCTATCGCCTGCTTATGCATACAACCTACCCGTATCCCGTAAATCTGGGCAATCCAGAGGAAGTCAGCATCTTAGAGTTTGCAAAAGAGATTCTTGCGCTTCTGCCCGAATCTAAGAGTACGATTGAATTTCGTCCGCTGCCTGAGGATGATCCAAAGGTGCGACAGCCCGATATTTCTTTAGCCCAGGAGCTTTTAGGGTGGTCTCCTAAGATCTCTCGTCAGGAAGGGCTGCGACGCAGTATTGAGTATTTTCGGCAAAAGATAGGTCTCGCATGAGCCGTTATGAGATAGAACCTCTTCCGCTGGAAGGGGCGTTTCTTTTGTACCTGCCACGGTTTGAGGATAGGCGAGGATTTTTTGCCGAGACCTTTCGGCAGTCTTATGAGAAAGAGCTGAATCTTCCTGCTTTTGTGCAGGATAACCTGTCCTATTCTGTCCGAGGGGTTTTGCGGGGACTGCACTTTCAAAAGCCGCCCAGCCCCCAAGCTAAGCTTGTTACTGCCCTTTACGGCAAAATCAGAGATGTGATTGTGGACCTTCGCCCGAGCTCTCCTACTTACAAGCGATGGCATGCGGTAGAATTATCTGGAGATGCGTCTCGCTTCTGCTGGCTCTATGTGCCCGTGGGATTTGCCCATGGATTTTATGTGCTTTCACAGACGGCTTTGGTCCTATATAAATGTTCTGCCTATTACGATCCCGCTGCTGATGGGGGGATTCGGTGGAACGACCCCAGCGTGGGGATAGAGTGGGGCTTAGAGGGAGAACCTATTTTGTCTGAAAAAGATGCTCGCCTTCCCCTGCTGGAGGAGATTTCTAATCCATTTGCCTTATGAAAGGTATCCTTTTAGCTGGGGGTGCCGGAACGCGCCTCCATCCCATGACCCGAGTGATTACTAAGCAGCTCCTGCCAGTATATGACAAGCCCATGGTGTATTATCCTCTCAGTACGCTCATGCTGGCAGGGATTCGGGAAATTTTGATTATCAGCACGCCGCAGGATATTCCGCATTTTCAGAAGCTCTTGGGAAATGGCGAAGAGCTGGGCTTACGGCTGCAGTATAAAGTTCAGCCTCGTCCCGAAGGGATAGCCCAAGCGTTGATTTTGGCAGAGGAATTCTTAGCAGGGGAAGGAAGCGTATTGATTCTGGGGGACAATCTCTTTTACGGCAGTGGGATGCAGGGCTTTCTGGAAAGCTGCCGGATTGACAAAGGGGCTTTGATTTTTGCCTATCCAGTTCATGATCCCCAGCGGTACGGGGTGGTAGAGTTTGATAAATCGGGACGAGTTTTGAGCATAGAAGAAAAGCCAGCTTCTCCGCGTTCTTCTTATGCTATTCCGGGGCTATACTTCTATGATGGGGAAGCTCCTGCGTTAGCTCGTACGCTCAAGCCTTCGGCTCGGGGAGAGCTGGAGATTACAGACCTGAATAAGCTGTATCTGGAACGGGGTACTTTACAGGTGCGCGTCATGCCTCGGGGGTTTGCGTGGCTGGATACGGGAACGCCACGCAGCCTTCTGGAAGCAAGCCTTTTCGTCCAAGTAATAGAGGAGCGCCAAGGGCTCAAAATCGGATGCATAGAAGAAGTGGCTTTTAGAAAAGGCTTTATTACTCTGGAGCAGCTGCGGCGCCTGGCTGAGCTCCAAGCTAAGACGCCTTATGGACAATACCTTCTCAGGGTGGTAAAGGAGGCAGAAACTCAGTTGTAGATATCCCACTGCACACCGAAGCTAAATGCCCGCCCCGGCATAGGATACCACGCCGTAAGGTAATACCCTGGTCCCCATAGCCCTTCATTTGCGTGCTCCACTCGCAGATAGACCATGACCCTGCGCACCAGTACTACTAAGTAGGGGTCTATCCACGCATATGCCTTTTGGGGAAAGTTAGAATAAGCAGGATTGAGATAAAAGCTCCCAAGGGATAAATCGTAGGACAGAGGGTGAAAGGTAGTAAAGCCAGAAATGCGTATGCCCAAATGATAAACAGGCACAGCCTTTCGCAGCTGCCAGCGTATGAAGGGTTGTATCCATCCGCTAACAAGGGGTATGGCATTTGACCATGTGGAGGAAAATACCCGCTGCAAGTTGCTCCCAACTACAAACCCAAAAGCCCTTTTCCGAAGTCCGCCGTGGAGCGTAATTCCCGCGCTGCGAATAGGCTCTCTCTGCTGATAACTCCTCTCTGCAAGCCAAGGGGAGTTCCACTGACTTGCCCACAGGCGCAAGCTGAAAGGGGGTATTGTTGTGTCGGTAGCTTTTGCCTGCCAACTTATCCAGAGGCGCGCCCAGACTTCGTTAGAAAGGGCGGAGGAGGCTAAGGAGGCTCTTTGGTAGGCTATCCATGGCAGGTTTCTTTGGATGTAAGCCAAGCCGACTTCGTATGGGGCTGGCTGCCAGCGCCCCTCTATTTGCAGAGTAGGGGCAGGACGGAGAGAATTTAGCCAATGGCGGTAGGTCAGGTAAGCAGAAAAGGTAGATACTTGTATCCTGCTCCGAACTTCCAGAGCCCTAAAGTCCCAACTCTGCATAAGGGAGCTATCCGCTCTGCCCTGATACTGCGTGTAAGAGGCTTGTATTTGCAGGAGCTTATGATAGAGCTCGCCGATCAGTTCTTTTCGCAAAAGTCGTGCGCCATAGGAGAAAGGCAAAGTATCTTCAGAAAGGGGGCTCTCTGGACGGAGAGCACCAGCTGCCTGTAGGAGGGGATAGTCTTCTGTAAAGCGAGCTAAGAAAGAAAAGGCTGTCTGCTGTCCCAGCTGTAGTCCCACTTGAGTGTGAAAAAAGCGGTACCACCGTCGCAAGCGCGCTCCATTCATGCGCACAACCTGGCGCTCTTTGTTGAAGCCATTTTCTGGGCTTTCGTTATATACGACCCCGCCATAAATCCCATCTTGAAGCTGATTCCAGCCGCCTCCCACAGCTATCCATATCCGCCCTACACGAGTGTAAAGCTGTCCGCCGACATTGTAATGGTCTGTTACTTGTCCGAGATATTCGCCCGTGCGGGTGCGCCGTCTGTAGAGGAAGGTAAGTCCTGTTCCCTTTCCAAAGGTTTGGCCGTGATATACCGAAAGGAGCTGGGTTTTTCGGCTGCTCTGATCAAAGCGAACGCGTGTATAGGGGGAACGGCTCCATATGATAGGAATAGAGCGGAGGAGATACACAGCTTGACTTTGGGGAAAGATTGGTACGCCATCTTCATAGGCAAAGGCCCCTTCTTGCCAAAGGAAATACGGCTTATAGTAGCCTTGCCGTGCTGCGAAGCCTACTACCGTATCCAGGGCATCATGCCACGGGAGGAAATCCATTTCGTAGAGAGGGGGAGAACCTTGATTGGTATCAACAAGAGTGATTAGCAGCCGAGTGGGCGACTGTCCAAAAAGGAAAGCCAGCCCCACTATAGCTCGCGCACCAGCTCGGTGAATATCTGAGTGAGTTTGGGTTCAGAGCTGTTAGCTGCTCGGATAATTTCTTCCAAAGAGACAGGCTTGAGATTGTCGGGGTCGCCTATGTCGGTGATGATAGACATTGCGAAAACCCGCATGCCCATGTGATTAGCTACTATGCATTCTGGGACGGTGGACATTCCAACAGCATCGCCGCCGATGATTCGCAGGAAGCGATACTCTGCACGGGTCTCCAAATTTGGGCCAGGGACAGCTACATATACACCCTCTCGTACGGGGATCCCTAACCGCGCAGCTATAGACTTTGCCCGAGCAATCAGGGAAGGATCATACGGCGCACTCATGTCTGGAAAGCGCGGCCCCAGCTGGTCTAAATTGATGCCGCGCAGGGGATTCTCAGGCAAAAGATTGATGTGGTCGGTAATAATCATTAGGTCCCCCAGCTGAAAAGAAAGATTAAGAGCACCAGCGGCATTAGAGAGTAGGAGGGTATGGGCGCCTAAGAGCTTCATGATCCGAATCGGATAGGTGATTTGATACATGCTATACCCCTCGTAGTAATGAAAGCGTCCCTGCATGGCTACCACCCTTTTGCCCCCCAGCCGCCCAAATATCAAGCGCCCAAAATGACTTTCCACCGTGCTAATCGGAAAATGGGGAATGAAGTTATATGCCAGCTGATGTTCTTTCTCAATAGCTTCTGCCAGCCGACCCAAGCCGGTCCCTAAGACAATACCCACCTCTACTTCCCCTTGGAAGTAGCGGCGGATGTATTCTAAGGTCTCTCTGAAATGAGTATATGCCTCTGGCGTAGTCATTTTTTTAGAAGGTTTCCAAAGAAGTGGTGTAGAAGTTGAGTGGCAGCTTTGGGATTCTGCGGGAGCATAGCTATTCGCACAGCGTACAAAGGTAGCTCATCCAGCAAATGCAAAAGTCCAGCTTCTTCCACACGAATCAGGTCCTTCTCCGTGGTAAGAAGGAGAAGGTCCTTTATGCCTAACCGTTGCTCATATCGGCGATATTCCTTTCGGATGCGCAGTAGGTCCGACTCTTTGTACAAATAGTGGTCGGGAAACTCCAAGTATCGCACAATGTAAGCCTCTGCCTGGCGAAGGGTGGTAAAAAAGCTCTCAGGATGAGCTATGCCGCAGAAAGCTATCACGCTCCGATAACGCAAGGTTTGTAATGATAAAGCGTCTTTTTCTGCTCGAGCAGGTATGAGGGCTTGGGCGACATACTCAAAAGATAAGGTAGGGACTTGAAACCATAGGCGTTTGTGGTCAGAAGGGCTACTTTTTTTATTCAATACAATTAAGTTGGCTCGCCGATAGGCATTTAGGGGCTCGCGCAGCCTGCCTAAGGGAAAAAGCCAATCTTTCCATATTGGACGCTGCATATCTATGAGAAGTACGTTGAGGTCGCGATGTATGCGCCGATGTTGGTAGGCATCATCTAAGACCAAAACCTGAAGGTGAGGATAGCGGATGAGGAGCTCTTGAGCTCCTTTGACGCGGTCTTCTGCCACGGCCACAGGAAGCTGAGGAAAGCGCTTTTTGACTAAGCAGGGTTCGTCTCCGTACAGCCTTATGGCTTGGGGGCTTTGGAGGGAAACTTCAGCAAAGCCTTTTGTTTGGCGACCGTATCCCCGGCTAAGGTAAGCAGCGGCGATCCCCTGCTCTGAAAGCCATTCTAAGAGAAACAGGGCAAAGGGAGTTTTACCGCTTCCCCCCAAAGTCAGGTTGCCAATGCTGACGACAGTACAAGGCACCTTGTAAGTAGGGAGCCATCCTTTATCATAAAGCCAGTTACGAAGGGTGATTACTGCGCCGTAGAATAAAGAGACAGGAAGCGCTAAAATGCTATAGACTACCCTCCCTCCCTTTCTCAAGGCGCGGCGCAAGGATAGCATGCGGCAAAGTAGATAGTTTTGTCAGGTGATTCGGTATGATTGGACCCTGTCGGAAGTAAGGGAGATATACCATCGTCCCCTTTTGAGCCTCATAATGGAGGCAGCTGCTGTACACCGACAGTTTCACAAGCCAGGCCAAGTTCAGACCTGTACTCTTCTGTCCATAAAGACGGGGGGATGCCCTGAAGATTGCGCATACTGTGCGCAATCTGTCCGGTATCAGACAGGGGTGCAAGTACATCGCCTTTTGGACGTAGAAGTCGTGGTAGAGGCCGCTCGTCAGGCTAAAGAAGCTGGGGCTACGCGGTTTTGCATGGGGGCAGCTTGGCGAGAAGTGCGTAACAATCGGGACTTTGAGCGCGTCTTAGAAATGGTAAGGCGGGTGCGAGCGCTGGGATTAGAAGTGTGCGCTACCCTCGGTATGCTGACGCCCGAGCAGGCACTCGCCTTGAAAGAAGCAGGCCTTACAGCTTACAATCATAACTTGGATACCTCAGAGAGCTACTATTCAAAAGTCATCACTACTCGGAAATACGAAGATAGACTACACACTCTTGCGGCAGCCAGAGCAGCGGGCCTTCGCCTTTGCTCTGGGGGCATATTAGGACTGGGAGAATCGGATGAAGACAGAATAGCTCTCCTTCATACGCTGGCTACAATGCAGCCCCACCCGGAATCTGTCCCTATCAACGCCCTTGTACCGATAGAAGGTACTCCTTTAGCAGATGCAGAGCCCCCTTCGGTATGGGAAATAGTGCGGGCAATCGCTACAGCCCGAATTCTAATGCCACAAAGTATGATTCGCTTAGCAGCAGGACGAGAAAGGCTCAGCCCGGCAGAGCAGGCTTTATGCTTCGTCGCCGGGGCTAACTCCATCTTTCTGGGAGAGAAGCTGCTTACTGCTCCCAATGCTGCTCCCACGGAGGATGCTCGGCTTTTTACTCTACTGGGCATAGAGCCCTTACCAGCTTTTGCAGAAACTTTACATGAGTGAGGTATCCTTGCAGCGGTGGTGAGGAGTTTTATCATTGGCATCACAGGAATTCTGTGGGCTCAGCTCCTGCCTAACTTAGGGGGGCAAAGGGTAGGGATTTCGGCGCTGAGTTTTTTGCGCATAGACCCTTCCCCTCGCTCAGCTGGCATGGGAGGGACTGGGGTGGTGCTAAAAGGTGATCCCTATGCTGCTTACTGGAACGCAGGTGCGCTGACTTATCTACCTTATGTAGTGGTGGGGGCTTCTCATACTTTCTGGATAGCAGGCTTAGACTATTCCTATGCGGCTTTTAGTGTGCCGTGGAAGCATTCCCACCGAATAGGCTTTCAGGCACAATTTCTGAATAGTGGATTCATGGAGCGCCGCACGGAATTTCAATCTACTGGTACAGGGGAGTACTTCACGGCTACTTACTGGGCGGCTGGACCCGTATATGCGTATGAGTTTAGCGATCGGTTTTCAGCAGGGGGGAGCCTCAAGGTGGTGCGAGAGCAGCTGGATTTCTTTCAAGCTACTACATGGCTTGTGGATGTAGGATTTCTATATCAGACGGATGTACGGGATTTTCGGTTCGGGGTGATAGTACAAAACTTTGGTCCGAACTCTCGTTTGCGTGTACGCCGCAGTAGGAGAGACGAAGCGCCGACTGTTTCGCTTGGCTCTTATCCAGCGCCGACGCTCTTTGCGATGGGAGCGGCTATTCGGGCTTTTGAAAAAGGAGCCCATCAGATAGATGCAGCCTTTCAGCTTAACCACCCTAATGATAATGCAGAGAACCTTCGATTTGGCTTAGAGTACTCTTATGCAGGGGTTTTGTTTGTGCGGGTAGGGCAGAAAATCGGTGTTCAGGAGCAGTATGTGCCGACATTAGGACTTGGGTTGGCTCGGGGAGTAGGACGGGGGCGCTTACGTATAGATTATGCTGCTGAATGGATAGGTCGCCTGGGACTGCAACATAGAGTCGGGATTATATGGCAAAAAGAGGTATCCTCTTCCTCCCGCTCCTCCTAATAAGCTGCGGGGATTTTTTCGGAAAGAAAACTGACCTCAGCTTCATAGAGGTGCCGCAGTATGACAATACGCTTATCGCTTACGTGCCTATTTTGCCTTATTGGGAGGGCTTTCAATACCCGGTAGACATATGCGTGGGCTATGATGATTTGTACTATGTGGCGGATTCGCTTGCGGGGGAAATAGTGTGCTTGGATGAAGCTGGTCGGCGATTGGGCAGTTTTCGCCTTCCTGGGGTGCATGCGGTGGCGCAGGATCGTCGATTAGACCTTATAGCAGCTGCACCTGCGGATACAGTGATTGGCGGGCAGCGATATACTTTGGAGGCACTATATCGGATTCGCCTGCGGGGAGCTTCTGGCTATGGCATTCGGCATGCTACTATTGTGAGCCGTTCTATCCATCCCTTTTACTTCAAAAGTACCTTTTCTACTACCGATACCTTAGTGCGATTCCGGCGCATAGCGGTTTTAGGTGACAATAGCTACTACGTCACTCGGAATGGAGTGGATAATGACCCTACCAAGTTTGGGGGTCCTGATGATGCTGTAATTCGCTTCAACAGCCGAGATGAATGGCAGGAGGCTATTGTCGTGGAATCTGCAACGGGTTCGCAGGCAGATTTTTTCCGAAAGCCTTGGGCGATAGCGGGGCGGGCTCGTCCTCCGCAATCCCCTTTTGTCTCTACGGCGGAGGGATTTTGGGTAGGGCTTACGGCACCTGGGCTTCCCTTAAAGGTGCATTCTGTGGTACCGAGGGAAGGGGAGCAAGGGCGATTCTATGAAGTGGAGTTCCGATGGGTGCAGGGGGATAGTTCGTTAGCGGATGGGTTTTTAGCGACACCATTTCGCTTTGAGCGGCCGGAGGGGATAGCTTTTACGGGGGGAGCTCAGCCGTACTTAATTATTGCTGATGGGGGGAAAGATTCTGTATATGTTTTCACTTTATCTGGGCTGGAGGGGGTTATTCCGCCGCCGGCTGCGGGAAGCCGCCGCCCGGTAAAAGTCTCTTTCGGCGGACGAGGGCAAGGTCCTCTTCAAATGCAGCGCCCCACAGCGGTGGCTCATCATAAACGCATTCTCTATGTAGTAGATGCGGGGAATCGCCGCATCATGCGCCTTCGGCTGACTACTGATTGGTAGGCAGGGGGACTTCTATCTTTGCATAGCCCTTTCTTATGCGAATCGGGATTGTCGGGGTAACGGGGCTGGTGGGCCGTACATTTCTTCAAGCTTTGCCTTTATATGGATTTGAGCGGGCAGAGGTATTTGGGGCTGCCTCTTCCCAATCTGTAGGTAAGCGACTCCCCTTTCGCTCGGGGGAAATAGAAGTAGAGTCAATAGAGAGTCTTCTTCAGAGGCCACTGGATTTAGTGTTCTTTTCTGCGGGGGCCGCTGTAAGCCGAGAGTGGGCCCCTCGCTTCGCCGAGAAGGGAGTGCGCGTGATAGATAATTCCTCTGCCTGGCGCTTAGAGCCCGATGTGCCCCTTGTTGTACCTGAAGTCAATCTCCATGCCATAGGACAAGCCCCCCTTATAGCTAATCCGAACTGCTCTACTATACAGCTGGTGGTAGTTCTGGCGCCGCTGGCAAGGGCATTCGGAATAGAGCGGGTGATTGTTTCTACCTATCAGGCGGTTACAGGTACAGGTCAAAAAGCTGTGAATCAGCTGATGGCTGAACGCGAAGGGCGGCCCGTAGAAACTCCCGCGTATCCGCACCCGATTGATTTGAACTGTATTCCTCAGTGTGATATCTTTGAGGAGGAAGGCTATACGAGAGAGGAGTGGAAAATTATCCGAGAATCCCGCAAGATTTTGGAGATGCCTGAGCTTGCTATTACGGCTACGGCAGTTCGGGTGCCAGTGTTAGGCGGGCATAGCGAAAGTGTGAATGTAACTCTTCAGCGAGAGGCCTCTTTAGAGGAGGTGAGGGCGGTTCTTTCAGCTGCCCCGGGGATAGTGATACAGGATGAGCCTGAGCGGAAGCATTACCCTATGCCGAGGTATGTCGGGGGGCAGAATGAAGTATTTGTTGGGCGTCTGCGACGTGATACTTCTCACCCGCGAGGTATCAACCTGTGGATTGTAGCTGATAACCTCCGAAAGGGCGCTGCCACAAATGCCCTTCAAATTGCGCGGCATGTGGTTGGGCTTTAGAAAGCGTGCCGTAGCGTATAGTGTAGGGGTTTTATTTTTCCTCTTATGGAGCTCAGGGCTGGGAGTAGTGCCTCTATTTGATTGGGATGAAGTGAATTTCGCTGAATGCGCCCGTGAGATGCGCCAAACGGGCGAATATTTGTATGCCCAGATTGGCTTTCTTCCTTTTTGGGAAAAGCCGCCGCTTTTCTTCTGGGTACAAGCTCTGAGCATGTCTATTTGGGGGGAAAATGCCTTTGCGGCTCGCTTTCCAAATGCCGTGATTTCCCTTTTCACTCTCCTTACCCTCTACGAAGTAGGCCGCCGATGGCATGGGCACGCTTTTGGGTTAGCATGGCTTTTTCTTCATGGGGTCTCACTTCTGCCATCCTTCTATGCGCGCAGTGGGCTTATTGATCCTCTTTTCAACCTTTTCATGCTATGGGCGCTGCTCGCTGGCACTGCTGCTCTTTCGGCGGCTTCCTTTTGGTATGGGGTTCTGTATGGACTCTTTGCGGGCTTAGCCACCCTAACTAAAGGGCCAGTAGGGCTTTTGCTTCCCAGCTTGGCGATACTCACCCTTAGCCTTTGGCAGAAAAGGCTGTCAGCTCTTCTACAGTTAGCTCTGGGAGGAGCCTTGCCTTACATTGGACTTGTAGGAGGGTGGATAATCCTTCTTTACCTGCAGGGCACAGGGAACCTTCTGAAAGAGTTCTGGGCTTATCAATGGAGGCTTTTTAGTACTCCTGATGCTGGACATAAAGGACCGTGGTACTATCACTTAGTGGTACTCAGTGTGGGGATGTTTCCTGCGGCGTGGTGGGCATTTGGCGCTCGCCGTTTGAATGCGCTACCAATAGGGGGATGGGCGCTTCTAATGCTCACCGGCTGGACTATACTCATATTTAGCATTGTCCAGACGAAAATCCTTCACTACTCTTCGTTAGCTTACTACGGCATATCCTACTTGGGAGCATGGACATGGATGGAAAGACGCGGCTGGGTCCAAAAGCACGGCTGGCTGGCAGTAGGAGTAGGAAGCCTTCTGCTGGGGATTGTAACGGTTGGAGTCGGCTTTTTGATGGCCCAGCCTACTCTCTGGCTTCATTTGGTGAGAGATCCTTTTGCTCGGGCGGCCCTTCAAGCTAAGCCGCTGACATGGACGGGATGGGAGGGTTGGATGGGCTTCTTGCTGCTTGTGGGAATTGGAGGAGCTTTTGTGTTACGATTAGGTGCATGGAAAAGGCTTATTCTCGTGGGTGCATCCCTGATAGGATGGGAAACTTTGGCTTTGCTGAGCTTCGCTCCCCGAGCCGAGGCTTATACCCAAGCTCCTCTCAGGGTGTTTTGTGAAGAAAAAGCTGCTGAGAAAGCTCCTGTTTGGAGCTTAGGATTCAAAAGTTATATCCCTTACTTCTACGGGCGGATGGCGCCAGAGTTTTCCCCTCGGTTGACGGGAGGGATGGAGTCTTTTCAAAGCCTATTGCTCTCAGGAGCGGTGCCTTTTCCGGTGTATTTTGTGAGCCGCGTGGAGAGGTATCAGGGGTTTGTAGAAAAGTATGGCTTGGAAGTGATAGGACGCGAGGGAGGGTATGTATTCCTGCGGGGAAATCCTATGCGGTTAGAGGCAAGGGGCGGGAAGAGAGAATGAGGGGCGAGAGGGGAAAGGGGGTGCTTGGCTTTTTGGCTGAATAGCTTTTGCGGGTGCGTGTGGGGCGCCCCCCCCCCCACCGCCCAGGCGCCCCCCCACTGTGAGGTGGCGGCGGCCCCCCCCCCCCCCCCACCCCCAACTAACCAG
>JANXDD010000008.1:28983-34203 GCA_025059915.1 Bacteroidia bacterium
TGCTGTGGGGGGTCGGGGGGGGGGGGCCGGGGGCTTTTTTTTTTTTTTTTTTGGTTTTTTTTTGTGGGGGGGGGGGGGGGGGGGGCGGCCCCGCGGCGTGGGGGGGCCCGCGCCCCTTGTTTAGGGTGGCGGCTGCCGCCACCCCCTCCCCACCCCAATTTCACATTCCCTTCCCTAAAAACAATCCCTCATCACACACCCCTTTGAGTAGCTTTGCAGCCGTGAGCCAGATCATACCTCGTTCCATCTCTGAGGAAATGCGAAGTGCCTACATAGACTATGCCATGAGTGTAATCGTGGCTCGGGCACTTCCGGACGTGCGCGATGGGCTCAAGCCTGTGCAGAGACGGGTTCTGTATGGCATGTTAGAGCTTGGTCTTCTTCCTGATAAGCCCTTCAAGAAATCTGCTCGTATTGTAGGGGAGGTGCTGGGTAAGTACCATCCTCATGGTGATGCCGCGGTGTATGACACGATGGTTCGGATGGCACAACCTTGGACCCTGCGCTATCCCCTCGTAGAAGGTCAAGGCAACTTTGGCTCTATGGACAATGACGCTCCAGCAGCTATGCGCTACACCGAAGCGCGCCTCTCCACAATTGCTTTGACGCTCTTAGCTGATTTGGACAAGGATACGGTAGATTTTGTCCCCAACTTTGATGAATCGCTCAAGGAGCCCACGGTTCTGCCGGCGCTGCTTCCTAATCTCCTTCTCAATGGAGCCAGCGGCATTGCCGTAGGTATGGCTACCGAGATACCTCCTCACAATCTCTCCGATGTCGTTCGGGCTCTTCTTCTGCTTCTTGATAATCCCACCACTCCCAGCGAAGCTCTGGTAGAGGCTATTCAAGGACCGGATTTTCCTACTGGTGGGATTATTTTAGGGGAAGAAGGTTTGCGTCAGATGTACCTTACAGGGAGGGGACGCATCCGGCTGCGGGGACGGGCTTACATAGATTCCCTTCCAGGAGGGCGCAGCGCTATCATCATCACCGAAATTCCCTATAGGGTTAGTAAAGCTCATCTGGTGGCTTCCATAGCCCATCTTGCGGAAACTAAGAAGATAGAAGGAATCGCTGAGGTGCGAGATGAGTCTGATCGCGAGGGGGTGCGGGTGGTGGTAGAGCTCAAAAGGGATGCAGTGCCTAAGGTGGTACTCAATAACCTTTACCTCCATACCCCTTTGGAGACTACCTACAATGGCTATTGGGTAGCCTTATATAAGGGGCGTCCGAAGCTGATGACCTTGCGAGAGGTGCTTGCTGCTTACTTAGAGCACCGCACGCAGGTAATTCTTCGCCGCACTGCTTATGAACTTGCCAATGCTGAGAAGCGCGCCCATATCTTAGAGGGGCTCTTGATTGCTTTGGATCACTTAGATGAAGTGATAGCTTTGATTCGTCGCTCTCAGACGCCCGACGAGGCCCGTTCGGGACTTATGCAGAACTTTAACCTCACCTCTACCCAGGCTCAAGCTATCTTGGACCTACGGCTTCAGCGCCTCACTGCATTAGAAAGAGAGAAAATCCAGCAGGAGTACGCAGAGCTTCAGGACAAAATAGCCTACTACAAGAAGGTTCTGGCAGAGCCTGAGGAGCAAAAGGCTATCATTCGTTCTGAGCTGGAGAAACTGGAAGCAGATTATGGAGATGCCCGCCGTACCCAGATAATCCCTGAGGAAGGAGAGATTTCCTTAGAGGATACTTTGCCGAATGCGGAAGTGGCGGTGCTAATCTCTCATCAAGGTTATATAAAGCGCACGGAAGTTGGGGCTTACCGAGCTCAAGCTCGCGGGGGAGCTGGAGTTCGTGCAATGGACCTCAAAGAGGAAGACTTTATCCAAGACGTCCTCGTGGCACGCCTGCATGACTACCTCCTGCTCTTTACTGAGAAGGGCTACTGCTATTGGCTGCGGGTTCATGAGATACCTGAAGCCCAGCGAAATCAGAAAGGTCGTCATATCCAGAACCTCATACCTCTCTCGCCAGAGGATAGGGTCGTGGCTTACTTAGATGTCTCCTCGCTTCAAGATGAGGCATTCATTGAGCGTCATAGTCTTCTTTTTGTCTCCCGTAATGGTATCATTAAGAAGACTCCTCTGCGAGAATATAGCCGTCCGCGCAGCAAAGGAATCATTGCCCTCTCTATCAAAGAAGGAGACGAGCTTGTAACTGCTGCACTTCTGGATGAATCTACCGTGAAGGAGATATTCCTTGTAACTGCTCAGGGGCAGGCTATACGATTTCCTCACAGCGAAGTGCGTTCTATGGGACGTGAAGCAGCGGGGGTTATCGGCATAGAGTTGGAGGGGGAAGATAGGGTCGTAGCGCTTGTACCTCTTGTCGGAGAAGGGGGAAGCCTTCTAGTGGTTTCTGAGAATGGGTTTGGGAAAGCTACGAGTTTCAGTGAGTACCGCTCTACGCATAGAGGGGGGAAAGGAATTCGTACCTTCAAGGTTACCGATAAAACGGGGCTTCTTGTTGCGGCTTTGCCGCTTCGGACGATGCAAGAGGAGATTCTTGTTGTAACGCAGGGAGGGCAGAGCATTCGCTTTTCCGCAAAAGAGGTCCCGGCGCAGGGACGAGACACCCAAGGCGCCCGCTTTATTCGCCTACGGGAGGATGACAAAGTCGTAGCTGTATCCCTCGTAAGAGGAGAAGCAGCCGAGCAGGGAAAAGCTAACGCGCATCCAAACGGTTAAGATTTTGTTTATTTGCTTCATGCAGATAACGCGTCCTGTCCGCGAGTGGCTTCCCCCCCATCTTAGCTTCACAAGCTGGGAAGTAGTAGCCCCTTATGTAGAGGAGCTGCGACTTGCCCGCTGGAAAAGTTTTTCAGATTTTTATCAGTGGCTGCGCCGGCTCAATGAGCTGGAATCTGCCATAAGCGAGTCTGCAGCTTGGAGCTTCATTCGTTTCACCCAGAATACGCAGGATGAAGCCAGCCGCAAAGCATACGAACAGTACCTTCAAGAGGTTCAACCAAAGCTCAACGAAGTGCGGTATGAGCTCTACAAACGCTACTGGGAATCTCCTTGGCGGGTGTTCCTTCCCCAAGAGGAGTTTCTGAACTTCAATCGTAGCGTCCAGAACTACCTTGCCCTCTTCCGCCCAGAAAATGTTGAGTTAGAAACGAAAGCAGAGCTTTTAGCCAAAGAATACAATGAGATTGTCGGTCAGCTTACGGTAGAAGTAGATGGCAAAACATTTACCCTGCCACAAGCCAGCTTATTCTTAGAATCGCCAGACCGCGCCCGACGAGAAGAAGTATGGTGGAAAATCTACGAAGCCCGAGCTGTCCACGCCGAGCGCCTGGAATCTCTAATGGATGAGCTTGTGGCTGTACGCACTCAGATCGCTCGGAACGCTGGCTTTGATAACTATTATGACTACCGATTTAGGCAACTTGGGCGCTTTGACTGGAGTGTAGAGCTGTGTCATAATTTCCACGCTCTGGTAGAGCGCTCGGTAAAGCGTCTCTACAATAGGCTTCTTATTTACAGAAAGAATAGACTTGGGCTTGAAAAGCTCAAGCCTTGGGACCTAAATGTTGACCCTTGTGATCTTCAGGCGCCGCTTCGTCCCTTTTCCACCGAGGAAGAGCTCATCACGAAGAGCATAGAGGTATTTCGTCAGCTACATCCCCGAATAGCTGAGATGGTGGAGTACATGCGCTCTATCGGGCACTTAGACCTTTTCTCTCGTCCCGGGAAAGCCCCAGGTGGATATAACTACTCGTTGCATGAGTCGGGCTTGCCTTTTATATTCATGAATGCTGCGGGTTCGCACTCCGATTTAGTGACCCTAGTTCATGAGGTGGGCCATGCCGTCCATACCTTTCAAAGCCGGCATCTTCCGTTTATGCTTCAGAGAGAATATCCCGCTGAGGTAGCCGAATTAGCTTCTATGAGTATGGAGTTTATGGCTCTCTACCCCAAGGTGTTCTATCCTGATCCTAAGGAACAGGCCCGCGCCTGGTTCCAACAGATTTCTCGGGTTATCACGCTATTTCCATGGGTGGCTACAGTAGATGCGTTTCAGGAGTGGCTCTATCGGAATCCTACTCACACGCATGCTGAGCGCCGCCAAAAATGGAGTGAGCTTTATTATCGCTTCCACGGCAGGCAGGTAGAATGGCCAGAGGGCACTTTGGAGGTTCTGTGGCATCGTCAGCTTCATATTTTTGACTATCCCCTCTACTACATAGAGTATGGACTCGCTCAGCTCGGAGCCTTGCAGTTCTGGTACAATTACGATCGCAACCCGCAGGTAGCGATTGAGAAATACCTTTATGCCCTCTCTCTGGGCTATTTGAAGACTGTGCCTGAGATTTATGAAGCAGCGGGAGTAAAGTTCTTTTTCCAGCCAACTGAGCTGGATGAGATTTTCCGCTTTATTATTGAGCACCTCAAACGAATCCGCGACACCCTCAGGGATTGAGAGGGAGAACGGCTATCTTGTCTGCAAGGTTATTTCCCGAGTCATAGAAGCCAAAAAGGAAAGTTCTCTTGAAGGGGCTCTAAGCCGGAGACGTGGTGTCCTTTTACCTTCGTCGTATGCGTGTAGTTGGGGGCATGATTTTGCGCAATGGGATTAAACTGGACTATCCCTTTCGTGAAGCCATTTTGTCTGCTCTTCCTCTATGCGATGTTTTTTTCGTCAGTGTGGGACAGAGTGAGGACGGCACGCGGGAAGCTGTAGAAGAGCTACAAGCAGCTAAGGTGGTGATTTTAGACTCCCACTGGGACCTTTCCATTCGGAAAGGAGGAGCCCTTTTAGCCATAGAGACAAATAAGCTACTGGAGCAGCTCCCGCCTGCTGACTGGGTGCTTATCCTTCAAGCGGATGAGGTGCTCCATGAGGAGGACTATGACCAGCTTCGCGCGGCAATGCAGCGCTGGAAGGATGATCCTACGGTAGAGGGGCTACTTTTTGACTATCTCCACTTCTATGGGAGCTATGAGTGGGTGGGTGTTTCACGGCGATGGTATCGGAGAGAGGTGCGAATTATTCGGCATCATCCTGAGGTGCGCGCTTATCGGGATGCCCAGGGCTTTCGGCGACAAGGACGAAAGCTGCGCGTAAAACCCAGCGGCGGACGGATATTTCACTACGGATGGGTGCGCCCGCCAGAAGCCCAGCTGCGCAAGTTCGTAGATATGAACCGCCTTTGGCATAGCGATCAGTGGGTGGAAGCTCATAAGCCCAAGCACTTCGTATATC
>JANXDD010000090.1 GCA_025059915.1 Bacteroidia bacterium
TCGGCGCTGGCGCGCCCCCCACAAAACTCACCTCGGTAATAACCCCACCTCCACAAAAGAGCTTCCTGAAATCTCCACTGGCAAAGGAAGCGGCTCTTTCCGCCGCAGAATTTCTAACCAGTTTCGGGCTTCCTCTACCTTTTCTGGATAATAATCCTGGATGCGAATCACATATGCATAAGCTGCCCTTTGAGCATAAAGCGAGTAAAATCTCTGCCGCAGCTTCCCAGGAAGGCGCTTGACAGGAACCTCATAGGCTTTTTCGTCAAAAGCCAGTTCGGGATGGCGCTGGATATATACTGCTATTTTCTCTTGCCGAATTGCCTTAGGAAACTGCCGAAGCTCAATACTTATCCCCGTGAGCCGTCCTCTCGGCAGTTGTAAAGTTTGCACCCAAGGGAGGATAAAGCTATCTATCCATGCTTGATTGAGCTGCCAGAGAGAATCTTCCGGCACCTGAGGGCGTGGAGCTATGGGCAGAAAGATTTCTATCTCCCTATATGGTGGGCGTGCTTTTCTCCATGTGCGTGGTCCTTGAAAAAAAGTAAGGTTTCGTTTGAGCCATCGGGGAGAGAGACGAGCTGACACCCACAGAAGGGTGTCTTCCCCTCGTACCACTTTCCAATAGGTGTTTTTTCCCTCGTGGCAGAGACTTAGGAGAGAGAATTTACTCTCTGAGGGGAGAGGCTTTAGTCGGATAGGAAGCCCGCTTCGTACATCACGCAGGCTATGGAGCTTGGCAAGAGCTGACCATGTATGGGCGTTTTCCACCCAGATGAAATCTTGATGGCGTAAGTCATAGGGTACATCGCAGAGCTGCCCCCATAAAAGAAGCACGCTGAGGTATGCCAAGCCTTTAGCGGGTTTTCTTCTTCTTTTCTCGCCGTTCTAAGGCGCGACGCTCTCGCCGTGAAAGGGGGACCTGCGCTCCTTCTGGAGTTACAGGCATGCCTTGACTAGTGGTGCTGACTGTTTCGTAGGAGGCTGGAGAGGCAGTAGTAGAGGTGGCAAAGTAGTAATCTTCTGCCTGGCGGGCTCGCATGCGAGACATATCTCGCTGCTGACGACGAAGTTGAGCTGTCTGCCGCTCTTCATAAATCTCTATGCGGAAAAGAAGCGAAAGCACCTGCTGGTTCAATCGGTCAATCATGTCCTGAAAGAGCTTGAATGCCTCAAACTTGTATACGAGTAAGGGGTCTTTTTGCTCGTACACGGCGGTCTGTACGCTATGGCGCAGGTCATCCAACTGCCGAAGATGTTCTACCCACAGATTGTCTATTTGGCTGAGGGTGATAGTTTTTTCTACTTCTGTGAAGGTGCTTTGCCCTTTGGTGCGCAGGATTTCAGGGATAGAGAGAATAACAGGCAGGTGAAGAGCTCCATCAGTAAAATCTACTTGCAGCCATTGTGCTTCGGGGTGCTGCTGAGTGAGGGATTTTACATGCTCAAAGATGAGGGAGTTGATTCGGTTTCGCTTACTTTGATAGAAGCTGTAAGCTTGCTCATACAGGAGTTCGGCGATCCTTTCGGCTTGGAAGGGTTCTAAGTCGGCGGGAGAGATTTTGGGCATGAAAGCCAAGGTGCGGACACATTCGTACGAGATGGCTTCGGCGTCCTCTGGTTTGGAATAGCGGCTTACAATGCTCAGAAGTAAGTCATGCAGCATGTTAGAGAGGGTAACCTGAAGCCTATCTCCAAAGAGGGCGCTGCGGCGGCGAGCATAAATTGCTTTGCGCTGGTGATTGATTACCTCATCATACTCTAAAAGGCGCTTCCGAATACCAAAGTGATTGCGCTCCACCTGGATCTGGGCATTAGCGATGGTGCGAGAAACCATTTTGCCTTGGATGAACTCATCTTCTTTGAACTTCAGAAGGTCCATCCATTTACTCATGCGCTCGTAATTGAAGAGCCGGAGGAGGTCATCCTCTATGGAAGCATAAAACTGGGAGGAGCCAGGGTCTCCTTGACGACCAGCCCGTCCGCGCAGCTGATTATCTATGCGGCGGGCCTGGTGGTGTTCTGTGCCTATTACTGCCAAACCGCCGAGTTCTGCCACGCCCGGGCCGAGTTTGATGTCTGTCCCTCGTCCTGCCATGTTAGTGGCGATAGTTACGGCGCCCTTGAGCCCTGCTTGAGCGACAATCTCTGCCTCTCGCTCATGGTGTTTAGCATTGAGGACATTGTGAGGAATGCCTGCCATTTTGAGCATCCGACTCAGCATCTCAGAAGTTTCTACCGAAGTAGTTCCTACTAAGACGGGGCGCCCCTCCGCATGCAATCGCTTGATTTCTTCTATGATGGCATTGTACTTAGCGCGCTGGGTGCGAAAGAGAATCGTGTCATAATCTTTGCGCACACAGGGTTTATTGGTCGGAATGACCACTACGTCCAGTTTGTAGATGTCATAAAATTCTTTTGCCTCCGTCTCAGCTGTTCCAGTCATTCCAGCAAGCTTGTGATACATGCGGAAGTAGTTCTGGAGGGTGATGGTAGCCCATGTCTGAGTCGCTCCTTCTATGATAACGCCCTCTTTCGCTTCTATGGCTTGATGAAGTCCTTCGGAGTAGCGTCGCCCCGGCAAAATGCGCCCCGTATGCTCATCCACAATTAGTACCTGTCCATTCATCACGACATAATCCACGTCCCGCTCGTATAGAACATACGCCCGTAGAAGCTGCTGGATAGCGTGGAGCTTCTCGGCTTTTTCTGCATAGGAGCGATAGAGAGCTTCTTTTTTCTCGGCTTTTTCAGCAGGGGAGAGGTTGGGATCCCCTTCTATTTCAGATAAAGCAGCAGCCAAATCAGGCAAAGTGAAGAGCGTAGGGTCTTCTCCATATTGGGCTATTCTTTCTATGCCTTTGTCCGTTAGGTCGACGGAATGATTTTTCTCATCCACTACGAAAAGGAGCTCTTCATCTACTTCTGGCATGCGCCGGGCATTATCCTGAAGGTAAAATGCCTCGGCTTTTTCTAAGATAGGCATGATTCCTGGCTCTGCCAGGTACTTCATAAAGGGACGGTACTTGGGGGTCGTGCGATGAATGCGCAGAAGAAACTTTCCGCCCTCCTCGGGTTTGACCTTACCTTCGCTAATAAGCTTTTTTGCTTTGTGAAGGAACTCTTGGCTCAAGCGCCGCTGCTCATTGACGAGGCGCTCTATGAGGGGCTTAAACTGCTGATAAAGATGATGGTCGCTGTACTGCACAGGTCCAGAAATAATGAGAGGCGTACGAGCTTCATCTATTAGCACAGAGTCCACCTCATCTACGATGGCATAATGGTGCTCCCGCTGCACTATCTGCTCAGGAGAGGTAACCATGTTGTCCCGCAGGTAGTCAAATCCGAACTCGTTATTTGTGCCGTAGGTGATATCGGCTTGGTAGGCTTTTTTGCGTCCTTCTGAGTGCGGCTCGTAATAATCAATGCAGTCCACCCGCAGCCCATGGAAGGCTAAAAGGGGACCATTCCACTCGGCATCCCGCTTCGCAAGGTAGTCATTGACCGTAACGATGTGCATGCCTAATCCTGTAAGCCCATTGAGATAAGCAGGAAGGGTAGCTACAAGCGTTTTCCCCTCTCCTGTAGCCATCTCGGCAATCTTCCCCTCGTGAAGGACGATGCCTCCCATCAGCTGCACATCATAATGAATCATATTCCACTCCATGTCGTGCCCTCGCACTTTCCAGACATTAGGCCAGATGGCCATGCCATTCTCTATGCGGATGTGGCCATACTTCTGAGCCATTTCATAATCCCACTCGGTAGCAGGTACGACGAGCTGTTTATTTTCTGTGAGGCGGCGGGCTGTTTCTCGCACAATAGCAAAGGCCTCTGGAAGGAGCTTATTTAGCGTTGCTTCCAGGGTACGATTCCGCTCCAGCTTGAGGTTGTCAAGCTGCTCAAAAAGCTTCACTTGAGCTGGAATATCTGCCCTTTGAATAGCCTCTTGGACGGCAGCTTCCAGCTCTTCGCGTTTTTTCTCTATGGGTTCTACCGCTTTTCGGATGTGCTCGCGCAGAGCAAAAGTGCGTTCTCTAAGCTGCTGGTCTGAGAGGTCTTTTAGGGAAGCGTATATCCGATTGATTTCTTCTACAATCGGACGCAGCCGCGCAATATCCCGCTCCCGCTTACTTTTAAAGAGGCGGGCTAGCCACTGCCACATAAGTTAAGCAAAGGTACGGCTTTTTGCTGACCCCCCTACTTACCGATGCAGAAATGAGAGAAAATATGTCCCAGAATCTCATCTGGGGTGATTTCGCCGATGATTTCTCCGATGGCTGCTTGAGCGGTGCGAAGCTCTTCTGCTAAAAGTTCCGTTCCCCCACCTGCCTCCAGCAGCTTTAGGGCGCTTTCTACGGCTGCCTGAGTGCGGACGAAACTTTCGTAGTGGCGGGCATGGGCAAGCAAGGTATCGCTTCCAGCGCCGAGCGCTTCCAGCTTTTGGGTAATCGCTGTCGCTAAATTTTCTATCCCTTCTTTCGTGCGCGCTGAGATAGGAATAACATCTGGGTCGGAAACTGAAAAAGTAGGGCACAGGTCTATCTTATTTGCCACCCACAGGATAGGGGGTAGCTGCTCCATACCCAAGAGCTCAGGAGCATGAGCCTGGGCTTCTTGGAGGCTCTCTTTCGCAGCATCAAATACATACAGGATTAGGAAAGCCTGCCGAACCTTTTCCTGAGCTCGTCGGATACCCTCTGCTTCCACGGCATCAGCTGGATTTTCCCGAAGCCCTGCGGTATCTATCAGACGCAAATCATATCCTCCTAAAAAGAGCCTTTCCTCAATCGTGTCGCGGGTAGTGCCAGGAATCTCCGAGACGATAGCTCTCTCTTCGTCAAGGAGAGCATTGAGAAGGGTAGATTTACCTGCGTTAGGGCGGCCTACGATAGCTATCGGAATGCCTTGCCGTACCGCTTGTCCTATGCGGTAGGAGCTCAGCAGGGCGCCGATTTCTCTTTGAAGCTCTAAAAGTAGCTGCTTTAGCTGGTCCCGAGAGGCAAACTCCACATCCTCCTCACTAAAGTCCAGCTCCAGCTCTAATAGGGCTAAAAGTTCTACGAGCTGTGCTCGGAAACGACGCACTTTTTCATAGTAGGTTCCTGTAAGCTGACTGAGAGCGAGGCGGTGAGCTGCAGCACTTTGCGCCTGAATAAGGTCTGCAATCGCTTCTGCCTGATCTAGAGAAAGTTTGCGATTAAGGTAGGCTCTAAGGGTGAATTCTCCTGGACGAGCCAGGCGCGCTCCTCGCTGAATACAAAGCTCCACCAGACGACGCAAAATATACAAGCTTCCATGGCAGGAGATTTCTACGATATCCTCGCCTGTGTAAGAGTGAGGTGCGGGAAAGTAGGTAAGCACTACTTGATCCAAAAGACGACCTTCTTCATCATATATCTCTCCGTAGTGGGCGTAGCGGGGGCGAGGCTTTTTCCCTTTCCAAAATTGCAAGGCGATAGAAAGGGCTTCGGGGCCGCTGAGCCGCACTATTCCGATAGCCGCAGGCGCCCACGCCGTAGCTACGGCAATAATCGTATCTCCCACACTGGCAAAGCTACTTACCTTCGCAGCGCCACAAGTGAGGACCTGCTTATATAGCTTCCAAGAAGAGGGGACGACTATTACTCGTCTGATGCCCTTGGGCGGCCATCCGCTGATGAATCATAAAGAAGGTAGAACCGTTTTTCCCTCCTCCACGGCTTTCTGGAGGAAGGGAGCCTTGAGGCGGTTTTCTACAGCTGCTGATGCCCTGCAAAGTTTTTTACCGCTTATGAGAGGAGTGGTAATCTGCATAATCACTACCGCCTTTGCGCAAGAAGACACAGCAAAGGCATGGAAAGTAGAAGGCTTTCTCGGACTGCAAGCAGCTCAGACTGCTCTCACGAATTGGCAAGCAGGAGGGCAAAATCAAATCAGCGCGGGTACACAACAGAGGCTCTTCATCGCCAGAGATTACTTTCGCCACAGCTGGAACTTAGAATACACCGGCCAGTATGGGCTCCTCCGAGTAGTACCTCAAAAGACTTGGCGAAAGACCCAAGACTTTTTACTTGTCGTTTCTCAATACAAGTATGCGCTTTCGCCGCGATGGGCCCTGTCTGTCTTAGCCGATGGGCGGACCCAATGGACACCCACTTATGACTATGTGGGAGATTCTATGGTCCGTCCGGCAAAGTCTGCTTTCTTAGCGCCATTGTATGGGCAGTTTTCATTGGGGCTTCGGTATCGTGTCTTAGAGGGGTGGCAGGTGATTTTATCGCTGCTCTCTGAACGGGTGACGTATGTACGATTGGGGTATTTGGCGGATGCGGGAGCTTTTGGGCTCAAGCCGGCTGAGCGAGACCCTAATGGCACTATCATTCGCCCTGCTCGCCGAACCTTATGGGAGATAGGGGGAAGGCTCACATCTCGCCTCAACATAACGCCTGTGAGCGGACTCTCGGTGAGCCATTTTCTGGATGTTTTTTACAGCTATTCTGCGCCGAGCCAGAGCCCTATTGTTCTCTCCCAGCTACAAGCTGCTTACAAACTCAAAAGCTGGTTAGCTCTCACTTTGTCTCAACAGGCTATCTATGATCGCCGAGTAGGGAGAGGACAGCAGGCGCTCCAGCTCCTCACCTCATGGAGTGTAGGGGTAACTTGGCAAGCTAAGTATCCTCGCTCCAAGTAAGTTCAGGCTATTAATTCTTTCTCAGGGGCAAAAGGGTATCTTTGCTGCATGAGCTCAGTGAAAGCTCTCCAGCTGCCTGGGGGACTGACGAGGGAGGCGATCTTGCGGGACTATTATATTGGGCATTTGAGCCGGCAGCTAAGTCTGATTGGGCGAAAAGAGGTGCTCACAGGCAAGGCGAAGTTTGGGATTTTTGGCGATGGGAAGGAGCTTCCGCAGCTGGCTATGGCTCACGCCTTTCAGCCAGGGGACTTTCGCTCAGGCTACTACCGGGACCAGACTTTTATGTTAGCAGCGGGGCTTCTCAAGCCAGAGGAGTTTTTCGCTCAGCTTTATGCAGATACGGACCCTGTGCGGGAGCCAGCTTCGGGGGGACGGCAGATGAATAATCACTTTGCCACGCCATTTCTGAATGAACACGGGGAGTGGCGCCCTCTAAGTCAGCTAAAAAATAGTGTCTCTGACGTCTCTCCTACAGCCAGTCAAATGCCGCGACTGGTAGGATTGGCTTGGGCCTCTGTGCTTTATCGTCAGCTGCCAGAGCTGGCAGCCCTGACAGAGTTTTCTCAAAATGGGCAAGAGATAGCATGGGGGACTATCGGGGATGCCAGTACGAGTGAGGGGCTTTTTTGGGAGGCGATAAATGCCTTAGTGGTCTTGCGGGCCCCAGCCATCGTAAGTGTGTGGGATGATGGGTTTGGAATATCTGTCCCTGTGGAGCTTCAAACTGCTAAGGCGAGTATTTCAGAAGCTTTACGAGGTATGGAGCCTTTGCTCCTTATTCGGGTGGTGTCGGGGTGGGATTATCCTGCGCTGGTGGAGACCTACTTAGAGGTGGCGCAGCAGGTTCGGGAGAATCACATTCCAGCGCTTATTCATGTAACTGGGCTAACGCAGCCACAAGGCCACTCCACCTCAGGTAGCCATGAGCGCTATAAGTCTAAAGAGCGTTTAGAATGGGAGCGCAGCCATGATGGGCTTCTTCACATGCGGGCTTGGCTCCTTGGGGCTCAGTTAGCTTCGGAAGAAGAGCTAGACGCCATAGAAAAAGAAGCGCAGGCGGAGGCGCGAGCCGCTCAACGCCGCGCATGGGAAGCCTATACCGCTCCTATAAAGGCTTTTCAGCAGGAGGTTTTGGAGATTCTCCCGCCTTCAGAAGAGCGCGCAACTTTGGAGAAGCTCAAACCTGTAACCTACCGCGAGGTCTTTGAAATACTTCATCGGAGTGTGCGCCGTTTCCGAGAAAGTCCTCAGGGAAAAGCGCTTGCCCGCTTGTACCGAGAAAAGTATGCTGAGCTGGAGAAGCGGTATGATAGCTGGCTTTATAGGGGCACAGCTCTGAGTGTGAAGCCGATCCCTCCCCGCTATCCGTCTGAGCCTGAGAGGGTTGAGGGCTTTCGGATAATCAATGCTTGTTTTCGGGAGGCGCTGCGGCGGGACCCCCGCGTCGTCATTTTCGGAGAAGACGTAGGCAAATTAGGAGATGTAAATCAAGGATGTGCGGGCTTGCAGGCAGAATTTGGGGAGCTGCGGGTGGCAGATACAGGGATTCGGGAAGCCACGATTATTGGGCAAGGCATAGGCCTGGCTTTGCGGGGGTTGCGTCCCATTGCAGAGATACAGTATTTGGACTACCTTCTCTATGCGGTGCAAATTCTTTCCGATGATGTGGCTACCCTATCGTGGCGCACGGTGGGAACTCAAAAGGTACCGCTGATTGTGCGCACCCGTGGGCATC
>JANXDD010000091.1 GCA_025059915.1 Bacteroidia bacterium
GATGCGGCTTGTGCGGCTTCTTGTCTCGGCCTACCGCCGAGCAAAGGAATATGAAAAAGGCATCCGCGCCTTTGAAACGAGGCTTTGGGGTGCTCCTACGCGAGTTCCTTTATGGTTAGGGCTGGCGCGGCTTTACTTAGAAAAGTTTGCTTATGCTCAGGCACTCCAAGCCCTTGCGCAGGCAGAGCTCCTACTTAGTTCCGAGGAAGGGGTATCAAACGCATGGCACGCAGAGTTTTACATTCTCCAAGCTCTCTGGCATGAAGCTCATGGTCATAGGGAGGAAGCTTTCAGGGCATGGTTATGGGCTCGGCATTACCAACCGTACAATCCAACTATTCTCTCTAAGCTTTTAGAGCATTACTTTCAGCTGGGAGATGAGGTGGCTATACAAGCATACATAGAACGGCTACATAAGACGGGCATGCACCTTCCGCAGGTTCGCCGGCAGATAGCCGATTACTACCAGAGGCGGGAGGAGTATGATCAGGCCCTTTTGTACTATAAGAGCCTTCTGGCAAGTAAAAAGGAGCGTGCCTATGCACTGGGGCAGATTTTCTTAGCAGCGCTCCATAAGGGAGATACCTCTACGCTTCGGCAAGCCCTACGATATGCAGTACGCTATTTTTCCGATAGACCAGAGGTGTGGAGCCGCTGGGTGAAAGCGATGTTTGAGGCAGGGTATAAGGCTTTTGCCCTTCGTTTTATAGAATATGCGATGAAAATGGAAGATTTCACCCCCTCTGCTGCGATATACTACTGGCATGCACTACTTTCAGTACATAATCGTCAGTATGAAGCTGGATTAGTTAGTCTGGAGTTAGGGTTGCTGCGCAGTCCCTCTCAGGTCAAGTTTTTCCTTGAAGGAGTTAGAGGGCTTTTCTTACCTTCTGCTTATCAACGACTTCTCAATCGCTATTTGCGAGATGAATTTTCCATTGCCTAATCTCCCTGCACGAACGCAGAAGCCTCGCCGGGAAGGGATTACGATGGTAATGGATAAGGGGTTAGGGCTCCATGCAGCCACGGATTTAGTTACGGTAGGCGCCTCATACATAGATTTTGTCAAGTTAGGCTGGACTACTGCGCTGGTATCAGGTGCTTTGAAGGAGAAGCTGGATTTGTATAGAAAAGCTGGAATAGAACCCTATTTTGGCGGGACGCTGTGGGAGGCTCACTATGTTCGTAAAGCGGAAAGCTCGTTTTATGCGCTATTAGAAAAGTATGAGATGCGGGTGGTAGAAGTGTCTGATGGGAGTGTAGAGGTTCCTCATAAGGTCAAGCTTGAATGGATTGCAAATTTTCGGCGGCGAGGCTATATCGTCCTTTCAGAGGTGGGGAGTAAAGATGCGACGAAAGTCTTGCCTCCTTTTCGGTGGATAGAGCTGATTCAAGCGGAACTGGAAGCAGGCTCTTTATGGGTCATAGCAGAGGCGCGAGAAAGTGGTACGGTGGGAATGTACCGTTCTACGGGTGAGGTCCGAGAAGGGCTGGTAGAAGAAGTAGTCCATACCATCCCAGTGGAGCGTTTGATTTTTGAAGCGCCGCAGCGCAGCCAGCAGGCATGGTTTATTCGCCGCTTCGGCACCAATGTCAATCTCGGAAATGTTGCACCGGAGGATATTCTTAGCGTGGAGACTATGCGGCTGGGACTGCGTGGAGATACTTTTTGGAGCTTCCTTACCCAGGAGTGAGTGCACTTAGCATAGTAGTTGGCCTTCTCATCTACGGGCTTCTGGCAGTGTATGTAGAACGAAAGCTGGCAGCATGGATTCAAGACCGTCAAGGTCCGATGGAGACTGGGCCTTATGGGCTTCTACAGACATTTGCGGATATTCTCAAGCTGCTCCGTAAAACGGAGAGCATTCCTTCTACGGCTATAAAAAGGACTTTTCTATTTGCGCCTGTACTGGCTTTGCTCTCGGTAATGGGTACTTTATCGTGGCTTCCTTTCTCTGAGCCTCATGTGGATAATGAATATGCCTTGTGGCTTGGGGTCTCTGTACTGACATTAGAGGCTGTGGCGCTTTTTTTAGGAGGATGGTCAAGCGGCAGTAAGTATGCTCTTTTGGGGGCATATAGATTGCTAACTCTTCTGCTGGCATATGAGCTTCTTTTGGGGCTTTTACTTCTCACGGTGCTGGCGCACTACGGGACTTTTAGCTTGCGCAATATCATAGATCAACAAGCTACTATTTGGGGCATTGGGCAAAGTCCGTTTCTTTTAGTGGCGGGTGGGCTGTGGATGACGGCGGGGCTTATGATAGCTCACCGAGCCCCTTTTGATCTGCCAGAGACGGAATCAGAGCTGGTGGCTGGGGCTCTCACGGAATACTCTGGCTTCCGATTTGCCCTCTTCATGCTTGCGGAATATATCGTTATGTTCCTGCAAGCTACTTGGATAACATATGTGTTTTTAGGGGGAGAGATAATGGTATTTGTACCGCTCCTCGTCGTATCTCAGATGATTTTCCGCTGGGCATGGCCTCGCTGGCGCCCTGATCAGGTTCTTACCCTTGCCTGGTCGGGGGGTATTCCGCTTGCTTTCGGATTATGGGTGGGGGAGCTTCTGTGGATGAGACTATGATATGAGAAGTAAAAGTTGGGTTGGGAATGGATATTTTCGGGGAAAGCATTATAACTTTGCTAAGAATATGAAACGGCTGACTTACTTAGTAGGCTTGGCAGCCCTTTTATGGGCTCAGCAGATTCAGGTGGAAGGTTTGAAGCTGAAATTGGATAAGCTTCCTTCTCGTTGGCGTCCGATGACTCTGAAGGGAAATCAAGCTCGTGTGCAAAGCCTCCCCTGGCTCCTGCCGAATCAGGACTATATCATAGTCCCTACCTCTCCTGCAACCCAACCCGACTATGCGGGCGATACGCTGATCAGCAACGGCGTAGGTCCAAACACGCGCCCAAACCCCCCAGCTGCCTGTGTGGGAACATTTTTTGATTCGTTGGATGTGGCTTTGGCCTTCCTTGCTGAAAACAATGAACGGTTTGTGATAGCAGGAATCTCCTCTCCCTTGGCGGTAGTGACGGACGGAACTATAGCGGAGCGGTATGATTTTTCTCCTGACTTAGGTGGGACAAATCGTACCGTCTCTATCAAAGGCATAGCGGTTATGCTGGTGAATATTCATTCTTCTAATAGTAATGCCTGCGACCCTGCCTTGCCAGCTCCTGCGCAGGATAGCCTAAATGACGGAGGATATACCTTCTTTTACCAGCTATACCCTGTCCGTACATATACTTGGGGACAGCCTTTCTATTCTCAGCCTCGACCAGGGACTATTTTAGGTGCAGCGCCTGTGCGCTCAGCTTCTAAGACAGCTGACCAGATACGACTTGCAAATGGATTGTATGGACAAAACGGAAGCCAATGCCCTCCTGTCTCTCCCACTACAAATGTTGTAGAGGTGTTTGACTTCGTGTATTTCTCAAATCCATTGGATATAACAGATACCGCTTCCTACTATGTGGTCGTAGGCACCGAACGGTACAACCTAAAAAGCTATAACCTAACGGATACGATTTACTTCCTGTTGGGTCCGGCATTTAGCAATTTCTGGACAACTGGCAACCTTGATGCCCATCCTTGCTTTACTGGAGATACTGTCCTCATAGGACGAAGTCTCTTTTCAATTGCAATCTATGACACCGCCAGTGGAAACTTTTTCGGGCGTCTCTCTAGTCTAAATCCGACACTCCCAGACTGGGTGCCCACTCACGCTATAAATTCTCCAATCAAGAACGGCTTGAACTGGGTAGCTTTTCCAATTGTATATGCTCAAAATGATCTCACTACAGGCATCTGGATGCATGGGGATGCTCAGAGCATTATGACGCCCTATCCGAATCCCACCACGGACTGCTTCCATTTGCACTTTGAAAGTCAGCAGCCCACCACGGTTCGCCTCTACCTGTACACCACTGATGGACGGTTAGTAAAAACCTGGGAGCCTCAGCCTATTTCTGCCGGAAAAGCGCGGGTAGTGGTGGATGTTAATGATGTACCAGCCGGCACATACCTCCTTCGGGTGCAGAGTGAGCTGGGGCGTGCAGCTTTCCACGTAACTGTTCTGCACTGAGACAGAGTTGCTCTGACTTCTCTGGGGCAGGCGAGAACATATCGCCTGCCCCAGTTTAGTTTGAGAAGGTGTGTCGTGCTGCAAGTCCCTGCAAACTTCCAAAAGTGTTATATTTACCCTATGCAGCACCTCCTTTTCCATGGTCCGCTTCCTAAAAGCGACAAGCCGAAAAAATTTGAACAGCTTCTATCCCTCTTCTTAGAGCTTCTGATGAAAACCGGCGGAAATGTGTCAGAGGCTCTACGATGGCTTGCTTATTTTGACAAAAGGCATGGGATCACCGATGCCACTTACACAATGGGAGACTTTCTGAGAGAGCTGCGAGAGAAGGGCTACATCAGTGATGCAACGGGACCTCAGCGGGTGCCCGTTCCGTCCGTTAAAGCACAGGCAGAGATTCGCCAGCGCAGTTTGGAGGAGATTTTCACCGCTCTAAAATCTGGTCCCATAGGCGATCATCCACTTCCTAAGTCAGGTCCTGGAGACGACCTGAGCTTTGAGACGCGCCCTTATGAGTTCGGGGATCGCTTAGAGCACCTTCACCTTACAGAGACGCTCAATAATGCCTATCTTCATCATGGGATTGAGGAATTCAGCCTCACTCAAGAAGACCTTACAATTATTCAAACAGAGGAGAAGACGCAGACAGCCACTTTTGTGCTCATAGATGCCTCTCATTCCATGGTGCTTTATGGAGAGGATCGCATTACGCCTGCGAAGAAAGTCGCTATGGCATTAGCGGAGCTGATCCGGCAGCGTTATCCAAGAGACCTTCTTTTTATCGGGGCCTTCGGAGACTATGCTTGGCAGGTAGATTTAGACAAGCTGCCTTTTCTCCAAGCTGGTCCCTACCACACAAATACCCGAGACGCTATAGAAATGGCTGTAAGCATCCTAAGTCGCACACGAGCGGTAAATAAGCAGATCTTTCTGATAACGGATGGAAAACCCACTTGCATTCGGGAAGGGACCCGATTCTATAGGAATAGCTTTGGATTGGACCCGAAAATCGTGAATAAAACCTTAGAGATGGCGGATCGGGCGCGACGCGAAAAAATTGTCATCACCACTTTTATGATAGCTCGCGATAGCTACCTCCAGCAGTTTGTTCAGCGTTTCACTGAAATCAATCGCGGCAGGGCTTATTATGTACATCCGCAAAAGATAGGCACTTTCATTTTCCAAGATTTTATTCGGAATCGCCGAAAGGAGCTGAGGTAAGAGATTACCTCACGCTCTCTGAGGGCGAAGAAGGGAGTTCGGTAGGGATGAATTGTTTGGGAGGGAGGGGGGTAACTTGCCGAGTAGAAGAAAGCGTTTCGCCGGGCAGAGGAGGAAGAGCAGCTTGAGGATCGCGCCGCACCGCCCAGATGAGGTTGCTTTGACCTGGTACAGTGTGGTATCCTATGTTGAACGGCAGAGGTTTCACAGGATACTTGCGGTAAGCTTGCCAGAGATCAGCTTGATACATTCTCCGAAAGAGAGGAATAGGCCTATCATAGACCCCATACAGCTGGACTCGCCATGCAGTAGAGTCAAAAAACCGATAGGGAATCCCACTGTCTTCTTCTAAAATCGCCACACTCTGAGTGAGAATAAGTCGGCGCATTTCGCTGAAATCTTGCCCAAAAAGGAGGTAAGAGGCAGACTTGATGAGGGTGACGCACGGACGCAAGCGCTCTAAAAGATCTCTACTGCCAGTCTGGTTTTGTAAGCCAGCGTTAGCTGCATTGAGACTTAGATAAATCACCTCCTGCGGTGGGGTATCGGGCAGTCCGACCAAAAACCGCAGACCTGTGATAGGATTGTCCCATGCACTCTGGGAGGGCTTAGGCTTTGAAGCGGAAAGGGTGTCTATGATGCCACCTTCTTTCAGGTAAATGTGTTCTACCTTATAGATTACATGACCAGTTCGGGCAAAAAGCGCCAAAAATACTGGCAGAAGACCGCGCACTTTGCCTTGAGCAAGTTGGATTTGCATTTCTTTCGTAATAAAGAAGCTCAGGCGCAGAAGGTCTTCCAGCGTCATATAGGTGCCGCGGAGATTGCGCACGATTTCAGTGGGCGAAAGCCGCCGCAAATGATGAGGATCCCCTTCTTGTTCTAAGCCAAAGAACACATACGTCTGCCCCTTAGGATATATGTAGTGGATTGTCGGCCAGTCTGCTCCGCTGAAGGGATAGAAAACCTTTCCACCCCATGTATGATAGGGAGTAAGTTCTCTGGCAGCCCAAACTTGAAGGGAATCATAAAGTGCCTTCTTTCTCTTTGTCCACAGAGCCTCTACCTGTTGGGCGTAGGTAGTCCATGCCGTGTCGCGAATAGCTGCATGCCAGTAGATGGTGTCTCGGGGACGGAGCCCTCCCAAGAGTCGGGCAAGGTCTGTCCAGTAAGGGTCTACAGGAGGGAGAACGGCTTTCTCAGCTGCCTTAACTGTATCCTTTGAAGGCGGAGCGGGGGGCTCTGAGGATGGCTGGCACGACCATAAAAGGAATATCCACAGTGTTGCTGTCTCTTTCATCGTCGAGCCCAAAGGTACGAACTGCCTATGGCAATGAGAGTGATCACACCAGCTACACTCTCCCAGGGACGGCTCCAGAAGTTATTTATTACCATCCATGCTGTGAGAGAAAGAAAAACTATACCAACATCCCATGGCAGGCCTTTTTCCCGATAATGCCGCAGAAATAGACCAAGGACCGTAAGCCCTGCAAACAGGGAGAGGGTAAATCCAATATAGTTGAGTACTGCATCAAACGCAGCTGAGAAGATAAAAATCCACGCCAGCAGGCCCACGCCGACAAGAGCTCGCAGAGGTACGCCGCGCTGCGTGCGTTGTGAGAGAGTCCGAAGGAGCGCAAAATCCTCTCCCATCACGCTGGCGACTCTGGGAGCTATCATAAGCATCGCGCTCACGGAAGAAACCATGGCAATGCTCACTCCCCATCCGAAAATAGCTTCCCCGACTTCTCCCCAGAGCCGCTTCGCCAGTAATCGCCCTACTACGGTTTCTCCAGAGAGCTCTTCCAAGGGCACATACCGTAAAAGAGCCCAGTTGAAAGCTACATACAACCCCATCACACTAAGGGTTCCAATGATAATCGCTTTAGGAACGATACGGGTGGCTTCTGGTATTTCGCTCATAATGTAAGCAGCTGCGTTCCAGCCAGAATAAGCGAAGCTGATAAATATCAGGGAGGTGGCAGAGACCTGGAGCGTATCCCACGACCAGCGAGGGCAAGTAAGCTCCTGGGGCTCTCCTACGAAGAAGAGGGCGCCTAAAATGAGCGAAACGAGGAGGCTAATCTTGAGGATAACAAATACATTTTGAATTCGGGCGCTTCGGGTCAGCCCTAAGGTATGCACGCCAATAAGGGCTAAAACGAGTCCTGCTGCAGCGAGCTTGCGTTCTATTTCAGACAGCGGGAGAGGTAAGTAAGCTGCGAATGTATAGGCGGAGGCGGCAATCGGCGCAGCAAACCCCGCTACTAATGAGACCATTCCAGCCAGGTATCCTAAAAAAGGATGATATAGCGTTCGGAGAAAATGGTACTCTCCTCCTGAACGGGGATAGCGCTTAGCCAGCTCTGCATAAGCCAGTGCTCCCCCTAAGGCAGCTACTCCCCCCAGCATCCATAAGAAGAGTACTCCCACTCCTGCTGGTAGCTCTGCTACGATAAAGCCTGTCGTCGTGTAAATCCCCGTACCAATCATGTTCGCTATGACCAGAAAGGTGGCGGAAAGGAGCCAGCCAGTGCGAGAAAGGCTCATGCCGCAAAAGTACAGGAGAATGAGGGGCTCTCCGGGGATTCCACAGGATCAGTACTTTTTGTCCCTGATAACCAGACAAGACCTAATTTATCAAGCTACCTGTGGCTACTCAGTTTCAGTAGTTGCTAATAAAGGGCAGGTGCTTAACAAGCCTTGGATGAAAGTCTTACATTCGGTACCTAATAAAAAGGAGTGCCCGTTTTGTGCTTATGGGGTTTCTATAGGAGCGGAGCTACTTTTTTCTCCGTTTGGTGGCGGAAGAGCCTTGATGCGGCAGAAGTGCATAGGCTCCTTTTAGGGCCCGCTAAGCTTTGGCTTGAAATCATAAGCAACTATCCTTCGTTCCCAGCTTCGTACAGGCTCCCAAGGAGCAGCAGACAAGTCCTTTGCACCGAACTGAATAAGCTCTGAAAGCCGAACACCTCAAACCCAGTTGTGTGAGTAGGGATGAGACTTATTTTTCCCGAAGCGTGAAGCGAAGGAAATAGAGAGGAAAGGGGG
>JANXDD010000092.1 GCA_025059915.1 Bacteroidia bacterium
AGCCTTTCGGAAGTAGTACATCAGCGCCAGCCCCGGAAGCGTCAGGAGATTTAGGAGATGCACCCCGATAGACAGCCCGAAAATAAACGCAATTAAGATGAGGAGCTGATTTTGGCGGCGGGGACTCTCCGTCTCCTCCCATACGCACATTAGCCAGATAACGAGAGCTGTGAAAAAGGCGCTGGGAGCATATACTTCGGCTTCTACGGTATTGAACCAGACAGAGTCGGCAAAGGTAGCCACAAGCCCTCCCAGAAGCCCTGAAAAGCCCACCCGCAGGCTATCTGGCTTCCCAGAGGCTCGCTTCACAAAATGCATGGTCACCCAAGCTACCAGCAGTGAAGTGAAAGCCCCTGCTAAGACGCTCACCCAATTGACAAAAAGAGCAACCTTGTCAGAAGAGGGAGCAAGCATAGCAAATATCCGAGCTACTACCAGATACAGCGGCGCCCCCGGAGGGTGAGGAACTTGAAGCTCATTTGCAGTGGCAATAAACTCCCCGCAGTCCCAAAAGCTCGCCGTGGGTGCTACGGTAAGTCCATAAGTAACAAGCGCAACTGCGAAAACAATACCCCCAAATATCCACGCCTGCTTTTTGTAATCCATGGCGGCAAAGATAACCTACCCTACTCGGTCAAACGAAGCCTTTTGCTCAAGTTAGAACGCAGCCTACCTTCAGGGTCTATGTAGGCTTTGAGCTGACGGAAAGACTCCCATGCAGGGTACATAGCTTGAGCTTGCTCTGGCTGAAGCAAGCTGTCTTTTGTTAGGTATATGCGTCCACCTTCTTCTGCTACCATGTCTGCCAGCCGAATAAGAAACTTTCCGACTTCTACAGAAGCAGGAAGGTCTATGGCGAGGCTCCAACCAGGTCCAGAAAATGCCAGGGGCCCCCGCTGAAAGCCTAATCTTTTCAGCACCGTGAGAAAGCTCCGGGCAGGGCTATTTCTCAAGTGGCTCCAGAGCCGCTCCAGCGAGCTTGCTTGCGGCACTATAAAGTGAAACTGCACGAATCCTTTTCGCCCCCAGAGTCTATTCCATCCTTTGACTCTATCCAGCGGGAAAAAGAAGTCCGCATAAGAAGTTTCTCGTGTGCCTGCCTTGTGAATAGCCCAATAGGAAGCAGCGATAAGCTCCGCACTAAAGCGATTGATAAGTGAAAAAGGCAGGGTAAAGGATAGCCCTACCCGAGGAGAAGGGCGGAGTCTGAAAGCCCCCTTCTCGGAAAAACGCCCCAAATGGATAATCCCCCGATTGCGCTGATGAGTGTGATCTATCCACGCCACAGCGTAAGGAAAACGTATCTCCTCAGTCTCTAAAGTGGATAAAAGTTCATCCCAATCTCGGGCCCGCCGCACCTCATGAAGGATGTAGCTGGAAGGGACGCGCCGCAGACGCAGAGCTACCACTTCTATTATTCCTGTCAGCCCAAGTCCCCCCGCTGTTGCCCAGAAAAGCTCATCCTGAGGAGTTAGGTGCCGCAGCTCTCCATTTGGCAAGCGCAACTCTATCCATTCTACATGATCAGCGAAGCTCCCATCCCTATGGTGATTTTTCCCATGGATATTACTGGCAAATGCCCCCCCTAAAGTAACGAACTGCGTTCCAGGCACTACGGCTGGAAACCAGCCTTGAGGTAGAACCTTTTGAATCACCTCGTAGAAGCTCATCCCTGCTTCAGCAATGAAGAGGCTACCTTCCCATTTTAGGAGAGCCCGACGAGGAGGCATAAGCCAGGTGTAGCCCCCTTCGCAGAAAGAGGCATCTCCGTAACTGCGCCCCAGCCCCCTCGGTATGCCCTTTTCAATAATCTTCCCCTCATATGAGAGAGCGAATGTCCTACCTCTGAGCATACCGCCCCACCCAGACATCACTACCTCTTTTACAAGCACATGCAAAGCTACGTCCCTCTCCTGCGATGCCTTCGGGATTTCTGTCGTACTTTCACCGCATGCGATGGTATCATCTCCCCTTTTACATCGCGCTGACCACCATCTCATCCTTGCAGGCACAGCGGCCGTACTTTCAGCAGCGGGTAGAATACTTTATTCGCGTCCGCTTGGAGCCCGCAGAGCATCGCTTACATGGTCATTTACGACTGCATTACTACAATAATAGTCCAGATACTCTCCGAGGCATTTATTTTCACCTTTGGCCGAATGCCTACAGCCGTCGCGGCACAGCTTTTGACCGACAGCAGCGCATCGGAGGAAAGACGCGGTTTTATTTTTCCCGACCAGAAGAAAGAGGCTTTATAGACAGCTTAGATTTTCGTGTAGAAGGCATTCCAGTGAAGCCGCTCCCTGCTACAAAAGGTCCTGCACCAGCCCCAGGCTACAGCCGAGCTTTCCTAAAACATACTCCGGATGTTGTGTGGCTTCCCTTGCCCCAGCCGCTTGTTCCAGGCAAAAAAGTGGAAATAGAGACTCCCTTCCGTGTGCAGGTGCCGATAACTTTTTCTCGGATGGGACGCTCAGGGGTTCAATACTCCATTACCCAATGGTATCCCAAGCCGGCTGTCTATGATACTGCTGGCTGGCACCCGCTACCCTATTTAGACCAAGGTGAGTTTTACAGCGAATGGGGACGATATGAAATAGAGATTGAGGTGCCTGAAAATTTCATCGTTGCGGCTACGGGGGTTCTTCAAACGGAGGCAGAGAAGCTCCGCCTCCAAGAGAGAGAAAGACTTACCCGTGAGTGGCTCGCTCAGAGAGAGACTTCCCCCTCAGCCCCCTCTCCTTCTGAAAAAGCTCCCAGAGTTCGCATCCGAACCCCCCAGAGTACCAGAAGGCAGGTCTCTTTTATTTTACCTTCCCTTCCCTCCTGGGCTCGCGATACAAGCATCGCCAGCTCTTACAAAAAAATTCGCTTTGTTCAAGATAGTATTCATGACTTTGCATGGTTTGCGGACCCTCGCTATGGAATTGTGAGTGATACGCTTACCTTACCCAATGGACATCGGGTGGCTTGCGTTGGGGTCTTTCATTTAGAGTACTATCAGGCATGGCAGTACGCACCCCGCTATATCGCAGAAGCCATACAAAAACTAAGTCAATGGGTGGGGCCTTATCCTTATGCACATGCTACTGCGGTAGAGGGGGGATTAGAAGCAGGTGGCGGTATGGAATATCCTATGATTACGGTTATTATTCCCACGACCGACACAAGTACCCTCCGCCAAATAGTCGTCCATGAAGTGGGGCACAACTGGTTTCAAGGACTTTTTGCCTCAAATGAAAGGCTCCATCCCTGGCAAGACGAAGGAATAAACAGCTACTACGAAAGGCGAATACTGACAGAAGACCCTACCTATCAGAGCGATCCTTCTCAGGTAGTAAGGGCGATCGGCCCACGCAGTAGAACAAGCATTCCCGTAGAAAAGGCATTTTACCACCATCTAAATGCGGATATTGCTCCAGCTAAAGCATCGCATGAGCACAGTCTGATTTCGTATGGATACGGCGTATATACTCAGACCAGCGACATTCTGAGGGCTGCGGTATATGCTTTCACCCCTGAGAGATGGGATGCGGCTATGCGGCGATACTTTCAGCAGGGGGCGTTTCGCCATCCTTCGCCAGAAAGCTGGGCAGAAAGCTTGGAACAGGAGGGACTCCCTGGGCGCGCCCTTCTGAAGTACTTGCGCACAGATAAGGAGATAGACCTACGATTGCGCAGAAAACGCCTCACTGAGACCCTTTACGAAGTCAGGGTGGAAGAGCCTACCGCACGGCTTCCCCGTCCCTTCTGGATAGAAGCTGCCGCTTTGGATAAAGAAGAATGGAGGCTCAAAGAGTATCGTCTACCCCTGGACAGCTCTGTTACTGTCGCTCTTCCCAAAGAGACTAAGCTTTTCCTTGTAAACCCCCAGGCTTTCTTGTATGAACGGCGAGGGGGAAACAACTTTTTCTACACTCGCCGCCTTTTTGCAGGATGGCGAAATGTGCGATTTGCAGTCGGGGCGCCTATTAGGTTTCCTCAATACTACGCCACACATATTGGTATTTTCCCGGCGATAGGATACAACTACCGAGATGGACTTTTGCTGGGAGGGGGGATGTTCCATGGAGTTTTTCCTAAAAGGGTTGGAGAGTTTCATGTGCTTCCCATGTATAGCCTCTTACAGCAGACTCTGCGAGGAAGTGCTGGAATCACCCTCAGGGCGTTTCCAGCGGATAGCCGAGTACAGCTGGTAGAGGTTCGTCTGCGCACAGCGAGCTTCGCTGGATTTTGGCGCAGTAAGGCAAGCGTTGAAGTTACCTTGCGCCGAAGGTATGACACCTTCAGCGGGCGGACTATCCTACGACTGCGCAGTCATCACTTAGCCTTTCAGGATGTGGAATCCCAGCATTACACATGGATAAATAAAGGAAAGCCGGCTTACATAGCCGTAGATTGGGAAAGGAGGTGGGAAGACCCCATCTTCACTACAGCCAGCATAGGGTCTGTAGGGTATGACCTTCAAGGGCACTCTCGGGTAGAGGTGGAGAGCCGATTTTATTGGAAGCCATTTAGAAAATGGCATCTATGGGCACGCAGTTATGCTGGTTGGACTGCGGCGGGAGCGCCTGATTATTTGCTCTTCCGGGCAGCTG
This sequence comes from Bacteroidia bacterium, assembly GCA_025059915.1. Classification (GTDB taxonomy): domain Bacteria; phylum Bacteroidota; class Bacteroidia; order SpSt-205; family SpSt-205; genus SpSt-205. The sequence goes on from JANXDD010000092.1 coordinate 4,599, forward strand.
GCTTTGATCCTTTTGGAGAAGTGGTGCTTCTGGACCGGTTCAGAGAAAGCTCTAATCGTTTCATGCGCCAACAAATCCCTGAAACGCAGGGAGGCGCGCGCCTGCCCGTGGATACCTTACGCGGACACTCTTTGCTTGCTGGAAGCATAGAGGTCAGCCTACCCCAATTTTCCTTTTTGGTCTTGCGAGGCGATGCAGGATACTTTTTTGACTCTCAGAAGGCTTACTGGGGAGTGAGCTTGGGGGTTCCAGTAGCACGATTCAGAGACAGGCTTTTAGTAGGAGGGTATTTTCCTCTCTTGGGTTCAGCTTTTCAAAATCACAAGCCCGCTGCCCTCCGAGAGGTCATTCAGAATTTTACATGGAGTATAAATGTCCCCTTGGACTTGCGATGGGCTCTCCCGTGGTGAAAAAGCAAGCGGGCTCTCCTCTTCTGAACCCTATGATAACTGCACTCCCATAGCTTCCAACTGCTCCTCCAACCACTTTAGCCTAAGCTCTACATCGCCGAGCTTCTTCCGCTCTCGCTCTACTACTTCTTCTGGGGCTTTCTCTACAAAGTCTTTATTTGCCAGCTTGCGCTGAATACTCTCTCGGAACCTACGCGCCTCGTCAAGCTCTTTTTTCAGAGCTACTGCCATAGAAGCCCACTTTTCTTCTTCTACCTCGGCCTCCAAGTAGAAAATCTCCTGAAGCAAAACAGAGCGAGACATAGTTCTTACCTCTACGCCGCTGCTTTTTACGGGTAGCCGAAAGGCAGTTGCAGATAGAGCTTCCTCACCGAGCCGAACTTCAGCACCGAGGAAGTGCTCCATCCATTTCATCACTATGGGAGCTGCTTTTGCCTCTCGCCCTGCCACACGAAGACCTTTCACCTTTGAAACTCCCAGCTCCTGTTTTATCTGCCGCATTTTAGATATAGCCGTCTGCGCTAAATGCACTGCATCCAAAAGGCCCCAATCCACTTCCTGTGAGGGTAGGGATAGCTTCTGCATCCCTATGGACTCCGTTTCTGGGGCGCCTGTAAGCCGATGCCACAGCTCCTCCGTAATGTAAGGCATAAAAGGATGAAGGAGCTGAAGAAGGCGAGCCGCCTGCTTCTCTACCTTTTCCAACAGGGCCTTAGGCGGAGCGGGCTTGAGAGCCTCTAAATACCAGCTACAAAAGTCCTCCCATACAAAGCGATATATTTCATGGGCTGCTTCATAAAACCGATATTCTCCGAGCAGCTTTTCTATTTCTGCTTGCATTAGGATGAGCTTATTCTCAAACCACTCGTAGGCTTCGTAAGCAATCGGTGAGGGCAATTCTGGCTCCTCCCGTTCTCTCCACAAATGAAGGAGCCGAAAGCTATTCCAAAGCTTATTGCAGAAGTTTTTACCTTGCTCACATAGCGCTTCATCAAAAAGGAGGTCGTTTCCTGCTGGGGAACTCATTACAATGCCCATTCGTACTGCATCCGCCCCATATCGGTCAATAAGTTCCAAGGGATCAGGGGAGTTTCCTAAAGACTTACTCATTTTACGCCGCTGCCTGTCACGCACAATTCCATGCAGATATACCACAGAAAAGGGCTTCCGCTGGGCAAAGTAGTACCCCGCCATAATCATGCGCGCCACCCAGAAAAAGAGTATCTCCGGCGCTGTTACCAGCACCTGAGTAGGATAGTAGTAGGCAAAATCGGGATTGTCCGGCTTCTCAAAGAAATCAAAAACGCTCAGGGGCCAAAGCCAAGAAGAGAACCATGTATCCAGGACATCTTCATCTTGGCGCAAGGTAGTGGGGTCATAGCCGGCGGCTTGAGCTTGGGCTTGCGCTTCGGCATACGTAGCTGCTACAAATACCTGCCCGTCAGGAGCGTACCAAGCGGGTATTTGATGCCCCCACCATAGCTGCCGAGAAATACACCAATCTTTTACATTTTCCAACCAATGGCGATAGGTGCTGAGAAATCGTTCAGGTACTAAGCGTACCTCTCCCTTTTCTACCGCCTGAAGGGCAAGTTCAGCTAAGAGCTTCATCCGCACAAACCACTGCTCAGACAAGCGCGGCTCCACCACTGCATCTGTCCGCTCCGAGTGCCCTACACTATGACGATACACCTCTACCCGTTCTAACAGCCCAGTTGTCCGTAAATCTTCAGTTATTCGTTTCCGAGCCTCTTCTCTGGAAAGGCCTGCATATGACCCCGCAAGCTCATTTAGAACTGCCGCAGGAGTAAAGATATCTATGATAGGCAGCTGATGCCGCTGCCCAATCTCATAGTCCTTCGGATCATGAGCGGGCGTTACTTTGAGGCATCCAGTCCCGAAAGTAGGATCAACTGCTTCATCTGCAATGACAGGAACATACCGATCAGTAAGGGGGACACGCACTTGGCGCCCAATCCAATCCTTGTACCGCTCATCAGAGGGATGCACTGCCACTGCTACATCTGCTAAAATCGTCTCGGGGCGAACTGTTGCCACTACGAGGTATTCGCCGTTCTCGGCGGGGTAGCGCACATAACAGAGCTGCGACTCATGCTCTTTGTAAATCACCTCTTCGTCTGAGAGAGCTGTCTGCGCCACTGGGTCCCAGTGAATCATTCGCTTTCCCCGATAGATGAGCCCGTCCCGATACAGCTGCACAAAAGCTTCTATGACAGCCCTATAGAGAGGGGGATCTAAAGTAAAGCGGTATCGCTCCCAGTCTGCACTCACCCCGAGGGTTTTGAGCTGCTGAACAATGATTCCGCCGTGTTCTTCCGTCCATCGCCATGCCTCTTGGAGGAATCCCTCCCGTCCTAAATCCCGTTTATCTATGCCCTGCTGACGCAGGCGCGCTACGACCTTTGCTTCAGTGGCAATAGAAGCATGATCAGTGCCAGGAACCCAGCAGACATTGTATCCCTTGAGCCGATAAAACCGAGCAAGGATATCTTGAAGTGTATTGTTGAGAACATGCCCCATGTGAAGAACGCCGGTAACATTAGGCGGCGGCATCACAATCGTATATGGGGGACGTTCATCAGGCACGCTGCGATAAATGCCATGCCTCTCCCACGCTTCCCGCCAGCGAGCCTCTACCGTCTGAGGGGCATACCGACTCTCCATAGTGCAAAGGTAGAAGGCTCAGAGAGGTTGGATAAAAGCTCAGAAACGTTCCGGCGAGGCGCTGGAAGTCAAAAAAGCTTAGAGGAGGAGAAAAGGTCTTTACTGGAATGAGATGCGGTGTTATTTGGCAAAGATTTGAGGGGGTGAGAAGGGGGTGGCGGAGGTAGAATAAAAAGCTTATGCCCTGATTTTGAAGGGGTGAGAGGAGGTGTTTTATTTTTTGATTTTGCTTGTGGGCGCGCCAGCGCCGAAGGCGCTGGCGCGCCCCCCCACCAAGCCCGGGGCCACAGTAGGCAAATAAAAGGAGAGAGGGTGGGTGCCAAAAGCCCCTCAAAACACAAAAGCACAAG
>JANXDD010000093.1 GCA_025059915.1 Bacteroidia bacterium
TAGAGCAATGCCAGAAGGAGCAGAGCTGGCTGTCTTCCTTTTATACCTCTCCTTAGGCGCTGCGGTAGTTCTGGGGGGGCTCGGTTTGCGTCGTCTCCTCTATAAAAAAGGCGCACAGCCCCCTTCTCCAGAACCTTACGAATGCGGAGAGGTTCCTATCGGCAGTGCTTACGCGCCTTTTCTGTGGCCTTATATTCGGCTTGGCGCCCTGCTTTTGATTTTGGAAGCAGAAGTAGTTTTAGCTCTGCCATGGGTATGGGTGCAGGGCCATCTCCCCCCTTCCCTCTTTTGGGTGGAAGTACTTATCTTGACTTTACCCTTAGGGGCTATCTATGGATATGCCCTGCGGCAGGGGTGGCTACGGATTACTCTTTCGGAGAAGGGGAAGGCGACGATTCCCCCGCCTTACCGCCAGTTGAACGCTTACCTGGTTTCAATGGGGCCAAAACCATCGTCATATTCTTCCCATCCAAGCGAGGAGCTACCTCCACCTTCGCCAGGTGCGAAAGGCGCTCTGCAAACTCCCTCAGAAGCCGCTCTCCAAACTCCGGATGAGCGATACTCCGCCCCCGAAAGAACACCGTCGCCTTGATTTTGTTTCCTTCTTGAAGGAAGTTTTCTGCATGACGAACCTTGAAGGCCAGGTCATGCTCATCTGTGTGCGGACGGAAACGAATCTCTTTCACCTCTATTTGGTGCAGCTTTTGCTTGGCTTCCTTAGCTTTTTTCTTCTGCTCAAAGCGCAAGCGTGAGTATTCTATAATACGGCACACAGGCGGGTTAGCTTGAGGAGCGATTTCTACTAGGTCCATTCCTCGCTCCTCTGCCATCCGAAGGGCTTGCTCAATAGGATATATACCGTTGAGCTCAGCAGGCTCTAAGCCCACGATACGCACCTCCGGCGCTGTAATCTCCTTGTTGATACGGTAATTTATCTCCTTACTCACTGCCTATGCAAAGGTAGGCTACTTTTATCAGTCCTCATACAAGCTACCAGCCGCCACCTCTCCCGAAAGATAGAAGAAGGTGGGCGAATTCTCCGCATTACTCAATACAGAGAAGCTTTTGCGCTGGCGCCCTACCTTCCCCGCCGTATTGAAAGACACCTCCACTGCAGCAGAATCCCCCGGGGAGATAGACCGCCGCTCCCAAGCTAAGACTGAACAACTGCAGCTGGGCTTGATATCTTGAATCTGGAGAGGGGCTGTGCCTTCATTGATAAGTACAAAGCGAGCTTTGACCACCGTCCCTTGAGAGACTCGTCCGAAAGTCCCCTCCGCTGGCTGCACCCGCAAGCGGGGCGCCTGCGCCCATCCTATCGTCAAAACGCCTAAAATTATGCCGCGTGCTATCATCATACGATTTTTCTCATCAAAAATCATGCACACACCGGAAGTGCAAAGGTAAAAGTTGTTCCCACTCCTACCTGACTCTGCACGGAAATAGAAACACCATGAGCATCCAGTAGCTCCTTGACGATAGAAAGTCCTAACCCAGTTCCACCGCTCTGCCGAGAACGGCTCTTATCCACCCGATAGAATCGCTCAAATATGTGCGGTAAATGCTCCTGAGCTATGCCAATTCCTTCATCTTGTATTGAAATTTTGACACGCTTTTTGTCAGAAGAAAGTTCCCATGCTACGGTTACGACGCTTCCCTCGGAGCTGTACTGAATCGCATTTTCCAAAAGGTTTTTGAATACTTTTCGTAGGGCAAAGGGATCCGCCTCCACGGAAATATCTCGCAAGTGAAGGGGAGGCAAACGAAGAGAGATATTTTTTCGTCGTGCCAGGGGCTCAAGCTCGGACCACACCTCCTCCAAAAGCCCATACAAAGGCGTAGCCTCCACCTGAATAAGCCACCCCCCGCTCTCTATCTGCGCCAAAAGAAGTATGTCCTGCACGAGAGAGTTCATTCTATACACCTGTGCCAAGGATTTCTCAAGAAAAGGCAGGAGAACCTTCTCATCCCGCCATGCCCCTTGAGACAGAGTATCTAAGTAGCCCAGAAGGATATTTAGAGGGGTTTTGAGCTCATGAGAAACCTCTGCGAGAAATGCTTGCTGAGCACGAGTAGATTCCTCTGTTTGTTTGAAGCGATGAATAAGGGTTCGCAGGGCACTTTCCCAATCGTCTGAGCCGAGAAGGTTACGGAGACGCTTTTCTATAGACTTTCGCTTGCGAAACTCATATACAGCCCATCCGGCAGCTGCGACAGCTCCTATCAGAGCAGCGCCGAGCAGCCACAGCATTACAAGCGGCTCAGAAGCTCTTTTTTCTTTGCGTCAAACTCTTCCTCGGTTAGAATCCCTGCGGATTTGAGTTCTGCCAGCTCTTTCAGAGTTTGTAAAATCTGGGCGCGCTCCTCTGCTGAAGCCTTCTGAGAAGCGGTGTTATTCTGCTGAAGCTGCTGTGCCATTTGCATACCCAGGCTCAGCTCCAGAGCTGAACGAGCTAATCCCGCTGCCCCACTATCGCCATGTTCCATGGCTTGCCCCGCTTGAAACTGGAGATATTTATTCATGTCCTCTACCTGCTGAGAAAGCCCCACTTTTCGCCGCAGTCGCCGCAGCTCAAAATCCTGCTCTATAAGCTGCTGCTGAATCTCTTCTGGAAGGGTTACACTCTCTACCAGAAAGCGAGTCAGTTCTACTCCCATCCGCTGAAACTCCGGCTGGAGAAGCGGCAGAAGCACCTCACCCAGTTGATTAGCTTGAGCATTAATCTCAACTAAGCTCCGCCCTGACCGCTTGAGAGCATGAGAGAAATGGGTAACTACCAAACTGCGAAAACCTCCCTCCAGAAACTCCTCTATCGTAACCACTGGGTCTGTCCCCGCAAATTCTCGGAAAAAAGTTGCAGCATCTCGCACCCGCATACCAAAAGTCCCAAAAGCTCGCAGCGGTACAAGACTTAGCTCAGGGTCCTCTACCATGACAGGCTGAGGCGTCCCCCACCGAAGGTTTTGAAATTCTCGCGTGCTGACGAAATATACATCTACCTTGAAAGGAGACTCAAATCCATACTTCCAGCCTCGCAGGTCGCTCAAAATAGGCATATTGCGGGTTGTCAGCTCGTGCCTACCGGGGGGATACACATCAGCTATTTTGCCTTCATTGACCAGTAAAGCGACCTGCGACTCTCGGACGGTGAGCTGGGCCCCCATCTTGATTTCTCGGTCCTCATCTGGAAACTTCCAAATGAGGGTATTACGGGTTTCATCTACCCACTCAATGATTTCTATAAACTGCCGGCGCAGGAAGGAGAATACCATGAGCCAAAGATACGATTTAGGGAAGAACTATGACTTTTTTAGGTCCTTCTGGGGTTTGGATGAGATAAAGTCCAAAGGGAAGGGGCATGGACTTCTCTTCGTGAGGAGAAAGGTAGCCTCGCCCATACAGACGCCCCAGTAGGTCATACACCGCATAAGCTCCACCCGTAGAGGACTGATTGTGAAGGTAAAGATGCCCTTGCCCCGTCCAAACGCGCCACTCAAAAACAACGCCCCTCTCAGCCAATCCTGTAACAAGCGGCAGCTTCCTTCCAAATGCGTATTCGCCAGGAAGCAAAGAATCAGCCACAATCCGTCCCTGCCGATCCGTGAGACTCGCTCCTGGCTGAACTACATAACTTTTCCACTCTCGCCAAGGCGCTCCAGCATGAGGACGATAATAAAGCATTAGCGAATCCTCAGAAAAATCCAGCCATGGCATGTCAAGATAAGCCCCTATACCTGTGGAGGTTCCGTTATATTGGAAAAATCCCCGCATAGCTAAGCTGCTATCCCAAATCCCATCTATTTGAAAATAGCGGACTGAAGAGAGGGATAGGTTCCCCATGTCATAAGCGCCTATCCAGTTATGAGCTACATGAACCCATACCGAATCCCCCGCCTGCAGCCCCACAGGACGCAAGGCTATATAAGTGTGCGGAAAGGTGTAGTTCGCCACGTTCTTGAGCCAACGCACTCCATGAGTAGAGGCATCGGAAACCTCTCCATTAGGGTGGAGGATGGCAAGCTTTGGCGTAAAAGGGCAAGCTACTACGCTACGTCCCTGCATGCTCCCATCGGTGAAAAACTGTGCATACAAGGTATCGCCCGGCTGGCTGCCCCGCAAAAAAACAGTCAGCCGCGTACGGGTCTGATAGGAAGGCTTATCCCGCAGCCCAATCCGCCATGCTATCCATACACTATCCGTACCCTGCCGCCCAAAAGAATCTATCCGAAAATGCACTTCCCCCGGCTGACGCAGCCAGTCGTCAAAAAATTCACTCAAATCCACCCCTGTACTATCTTCAAACGCCTTCTGAAGGCTATCTATAGTGGTAAGACCATGCTTATACCGGCTGGCATACCCCCGCAGCCCCCGGAAGTATAAGCTGTCCCCCAGCTGATGCCGAAGAGTATTCAAAACCGTAGCCCCTTTCTGATAAGTAGCAATACCATAAGTGTGCTCTGGCGGAATGGAAGAAAGGGGAAAAAGCCCTTCTTCCCATCGCAGAAGGCGAAGCGTCCGCTCCAAAAAGCCTCTTATATGCTCATAGTACTGCGCTTTTCCAAAAAACTGCTCGTAGAATAGGGCTTCCGCATGCGTAGCAAATCCCTCTTTGAGAAATATCTGAGCCTCCGAACTACCTGTGGCAGAGTTTCCAAACCATTCATGCGCCAGCTCATGAGCCCACAGCCAGTCATAGGCATTTGTGCCACTGATGATAACCTGAGGATACACAATGTGAGTAGAGTGCTCCATTGCGAGGCTTGTTACGCTGGTAGCTACATAGCCGATGCGCTTATGAGGATAGGGTCCGAAGCGCTGTTCCCAGCTACGCAAAAGAGGCTTGAGCCTCTGAAAGGTTACATAGACTCCTGCACTATCTGCCCGCCCGACCCAATACTGAATGGGAATAGTATCTCCCACTCCTCGGATAAAGGTATCTCGTGCGACGACATACTTTCCAATAGCCACACCCGCTAAATAAGCCGGGAGGGGATGCGGTACATGCCAGTGCCACCGACGCCACCCCACCCCCTCAGCGGTAATGCTGTCTAAGAGACCATTAGCTGTGCCTGCAAGGGTATCAGGCACCCTCAAGTGAAACTTATAAAAAGCCTTGTGCCCGAAGGTATCTATACATGGGTGCCAGGCCCTTCCAAAACTATGTGGCACGTAGGCGAATGATACCCCAACATTACTAACTGCTCCTGAGCCCCAGTAGATTCCTCCTCGTCCTGTAGGGTCCGAAAGACCCCGTCCCCGATAAAAAACCTGTATCGTCTCGGGCGAGCTCAACCCTGAAGGAAGGGAAATACGCAGAAGGCTGTCATTGTAGGTAAATGGCAAAGAGGTGGCGCCCAACTTGACAGAGTCCACCGTATATCCTTGGAGTAGAACCGAAAGGGTAGAAGCCCCTTGCGGATTTATCACTACCCCAGCCCGCCACTGCCACCACCGAGAGGAAAAGCTTAGCGAATCTAACCAGAGGTCATACCCCAGGACTAAGGGAGATTGCGCCCACAGAAGTGAGCAAGAGAGAAAGGCAAATTTTCTCATCACTTAGCGAAGGTAGAAGAAAAAATTCAGGAGGGCAAGTTGAATGGGGGGGTGGAAAGATCGGGGCTCTGATTTTGTTTTTGGGCGCGCCAGCGCCTTAGGCGCTGGCGCGCCCCAAAAACAAAATCAAAAATCTAAAAACCTATTTTTGTCCTGTGGAGCAGGCTAAAGCCATCCTCCGCCAGTATTGGGGCTACCCAGACTTTCGTCCTGCTCAAGCCCGAGTTATAGAAGCACTCTTGGCAGGGCGGGAAGTGCTAGCTCTCTTACCAACCGGCGGAGGAAAGTCTCTCTGCTATCAAGTACCCGGACTCGTACTTGGAGGCGTAACGCTGGTGATTTCCCCGCTTATCGCTCTTATGCGTGATCAGGTAGAAGCCCTTTTGCGCCGAGGCATCTCTGCCGCCGCTATAGACAGTACCATGCCCGCTTCCCTACGAGAAAAAGTTCTTAGCGAGGCTCGGGCAGGACGATTATACTTTCTATATGCTGCCCCAGAGCGCCTCGTCCTCCCTTCCTTTATAGAAAAGCTTCAAGAGCTACCTGTTCGCCTCATCGCTGTAGACGAAGCCCACTGCATAAGCCAATGGGGATATGACTTTAGAGCCTCCTACCTGCGCCTGATTGAGCTGCGAGACTACCTACCCTCTGCCCAGTGGATAGCTCTCACCGCCACAGCCACCCCTCGCATCCAAAAAGACATTCTGACTTATCTGGGCATGCGAAATCCTGTTATTGTCCAGCAGTCCTTTTACCGAAAAAACTTCTACTACGCTGTCGTGCATGATGTAGATAAAGACAAGCGCCTTATTCAAAGCCTGCGCAAACTCTCCGGTTCGGGCATTGTATATGTTGCCTCCCGCAGAGCAAGCGTGCAGGTTGCGGAAAAGCTCAAGCAGCAGGGCTTTTCCGCAGCTGCTTATCACGCTGGCATGCCCAGCAGTCTCCGTGCTCAAGTACAGGATGCCTGGCTCCGAGAAAAAATCCGAATTATCGTAGCCACTACTGCTTTTGGAATGGGAATAGATAAGCCCAACACCCGATTCGTTATTCACTATGATTTAGCAGCAGAGCCGGAGGCTTACTTTCAAGAGATAGGACGCGCTGGAAGGGATGGCGAACTGGCGTATGCAATCACTCTTTTTGCCCCTCGGGATGCGGAAGAGCTGTGGCGCCGCCTACAGGAGAAATACCCTCCTTATGAGCTGCTTCTTCGGTTGTATGAAACTATACGGCAGCTGGGCTCCCCCCTGCGCATTTCCTTGACAGACTTAGCTCAAAAGGTAGGAGCGGGTCCTTACGCTTTACGGCGAGCCCTCCATCTTTTGAGCCAAGAAGAGTTTCTCTCTTGGAGGGAAGGGGCTACTACCCGAGCCTATCTGCGCAGTCTCGTCCCCCCTCAGAGCTGGCAAGAAACGCCCTCAGAAATAGAACACTGGATTGTACGACTGGGAGGCGCCGCCCTCTTCAGTGAAGGCGTCTACGCAGACATAGCCGACTGGGCCTATCAGCTTCGTTTGCCTTACTCAAAGCTTTATGAGGCGCTGGAGGGACTGCGCCAGCGAAAGTGGTTACACCATGATGCGCTAAATGAGGAAATGGGCGAGATTCTTCTTTTAGAGCCTCCCTCTCCCACTCAGTGGCAGAGCTTGCGGCATAAGTATCAGACCCTCCAGCGTCAGGCTCAGATCCGAGCTCGGTTTATGTTAGGCTACTACCAGCAGCAGGAAGTCTGTCGCGCCCAGTACCTTTTGCGATACTTTGAAGAAGAAATAGAGCCGTGCGGACAATGTGATGTATGCCGAGGTTACTACAGTCCTCAGAAACCCTCGCCAGAAGAAAAAGCTGCCGCTGCCGCATGGCTCTCAGAAGCTGCCCTGCACCCCCGCTTCCCTCATGAACTAAAAGCTGCTCTCCAAGAGCTTTTCCCTCAAAAGGGAGCCGCTCTTTTAGAAACCTTTCTCGCCGAAGGCAAGCTGGAGGTCCTCCCCGACTGGCGCCTTCGGTGGAAAAAGTGAGGATAGCAGAGGCATTGTTATTTCACTTTGACATAACTTTGCCGACGGTATGAGTATGCGTCGTGTTATTATTCTGGGAGGCCTACTAACTGTAGGCCTGTATGCACAAAAGCCTACGAGTGGAACCGTTACAGCCGAAGTGGCTATCACGGGTTTGAACTCCATTCAGATTCATTTAGTGCAAGGGGCACGGATTCGTTACTTCCTCGGAGACAATTTGGCTATCAGGGGCGGATTCTCATTTGATGCCAAACGGAAGGTATTGAGAGATTATGAAAATCCTGATGGCACAGGCGGAGTAGGGGAGCGAAAGGAGACTTTTTCAGCCTTCTCTCTCTTCCCGGGGATAGAATACCATTTCGCAGGTGGGGAGAAGC
>JANXDD010000094.1 GCA_025059915.1 Bacteroidia bacterium
CAGAAATTCTGGGCATACGAGTAGAAGATCGCACCCTCTACATAGAAGCCGCTAACGGACAGGTCTATGAGACCCGAGCCTACACACTTCACCAGCTGGAAGAGAAGCTCCCAAGCCCGCCTTTTCTACGCATAGCACGAGACGCTATTGTCAATATAAATGCTGTGCGAGAGGTGCTTCCATGGTTCTCAGGACGCTACAAGGTCATGCTTCATTCTATGAGCGTCTATATGTGTAGCAGAGAATATGCGCCGAGCCTCCTCAGAGCCGTAGGACTGCGGGAGTGAAGTAGCTTTGCTACATGCGCCCTTTTGTGGTAGTGTTTCTTCTTTTTTTAGTGGGATTGGCTGCTTGGCTTCTTTGGGACAAGCTCACTGCCCGTCAGCCCCCTTCAAAGCCGGAAGCCCAAGGAAAACCTCTCGTAGAAATCACTGATTCTTCGGCGACTCTCCCTTCTCAGCCTCAGAAAGCTTCCTCAGCTGCTAACTCTCCGTCAGACGGGCGCCTTCTTGCTTATGCTTCTTTGGAGTATGCGAGAGCTCAGGCTAAAGCCCCGTGCCACTACATTCGCCACAGATACTATGCCCTTTGCTATGATGAGGAGCACGAACAGCCCCGCTGGACGGTCCATATCTTACAAAGAGAAAAACTCAAAAGCGGCAAAGTCAGACGCACCCAAGATTTCCGTCCAGACCCTTTAGTTCCTCACCAATCTGCTCAGCTTGCAGACTACCGAGGCTCAGGTTATGACCGGGGTCACCTTGTACCTGCTGGAGATTTCAAATGGGACTCTACCGCCATGAGCGAAACTTTCTACCTGTCAAACATGAGCCCTCAACTGCATGAGTTTAACGCTGGCATATGGGAAGAAGTGGAAAGTACAGTGCGCCAGTGGGCTCTTCAAAAGGGAACTCTCGTCGTTTTTACTGGACCAGTGCTGAAGGAAGTGCGCAAACGAATAGGAGAGAGTCGCGTTTCCGTACCTTCAGCTTTCTATAAAGTTGTGTATGACTTGAATGAAAAGTCTCCGGCTGCTGCGGCTTTTATAGTTCCTCATGCGCCCTCTAGTAAGCCTCCTACCAGCTTTTTGGTACGGGTAGATTCAGTGGAGAAGCTGACGGAGATAGACTTTTTTCCTGCTTTGCCTGATGAGATAGAAGAACGCATAGAGAGCCGACTGGAGCGTCGGCAGTGGGAAGGGAAGCAGCGCCACCGCTAACTTTGCCTTTACATGACTGTTACAGCTGCTCAAACCCCTGCCCAGAAGCAGGTATTTTTAGACTTTCCGCGAGAGCTATACAAGGATGATCCTAACTGGGTCGGTCCTTTAGACATGGAGCTTAAAGCTCTCTTCAATCCAAAAAAGAATCCTCACTTTGCAGAGGGAGAAGCTCAATGGTGGATAGCTCTGGATGCTCGGGGACGCTGCGTAGGACGCTTAGCTACTTTTATCTATTATCCTAAAGCTCGCCGATACGTGGTTCCCACAGGCGGAATGGGATTTTTTGAGTGTGTGGAAGACTACACGGTAGCGGAAGCCCTCCTCAGTCAAGGGCAAGCTTGGTTAGAAGCTCGCGGCATGGAAGCCGCCGATGCTTGTATAAACTTCGGCGAAAATGACCGATTCTGGGGGGTGCTCATAGAAGGCTTTGACACTCCCCCTTCCTATGGCATGCCCTACAATAAGCCGTATTATGCAGAGTTTCTGACGCGCTATGGATTTGAGCTGTATTTTCGGCAAGAGTCGCGAGAACTGGACTTGCGCCAAATTCCTGAAAGAATCATACGCATAGCCCAGCGGGCTGCTCAAAAAGAAGGGGTAACTTTTGCCTATCCTGACATGCGCAATCTTCGCAAGTATGCGCTGGACTTCATGACTATCTACAATGACGCTTGGCAGTTCCATGAGCATTTCGTCCCTTTATCGGAGGAGCGAGTGATGCGGCTTGTGGAAAACCTCAAACCTATCCTCATAGAGGAAATGATATACTTCGCCTATGTGGATAACGAGCCAGCAGGGCTAATTTTAGCGATACCAGACTTGAATCAAATCTTTCGTCCCTGGCGGGGGCGTCCAACTTTGTGGCAGCTGATACAGTTTCTCTGGCGCAAAAGGAATAAGTATGCATGGTATCGTCAGAGAAAGATTCTCACTCGGGCACGGGTTATGCTTATGGGCGTTCGTCCGAAGTACCAGAAGCGAGGGTTGGAATCAGCTTTGGCTTACCTTCCAGTGCCCCCTGTAATAGAGATGGGCATCACTCATGCTGAATTGAGTTGGGTGGGAGACTTTAATCCTGCCATGCTGGCAATTCTGGAAGCGACGCAAGCTCGCCGAAGCCGAGTTCATGCTACTTTTCGGTATTATTTTACGGAAGCAGCGCGCCAGCGAGCCCATGCCGCAGAAAGAGCGATTATCATGCGCCCTTCATAGGCTTGCGAGCTAATACATAGTAGGCAAATCCGGTCAAATCCCACCACAGCGCCCCCCGGCGAATAGTCCCCTTGAAAATTAAGTGCAGAACCAAGAGTACAGGCATAAAAATAAGCCTGCGCCAATTCCGGGCGACTCTCATTCGTACGACCTCTGCATTTAGCTGAAGGAGGTGATTTGCTATTTCTACAGGCGTATAAAGTCTGACATGGGTAGGGTCGTCAAAGAAGTTGAGCGTACCGGGCATGGATGGGAGAAAGAGGCTTTTTTCTCGGGGAGTCTCTATGTACAAGTATCCCCCAGGCTTGAGCTTCTGCCAAAGGTGGGTAATTACTTCCTCCCCATTAGGGATGTGCTCAATCACGTGTGCCATGGTAATAAGGTCATAAGCATTGTCGGGGATTTGGGTCCAATCTGCTGCAGTAAGGTCCATGAGGATGAAATGATCCATATTTGCCCTGTCTTCGGGCAAGAGATTGTAATCTGGAACGCGATCTAAGCCCGTATAGGTACAGGCGGGGAAGTACATTTTAAAAAGGGTAGGCGAGTGATTCCCACAACCGATGTCCAAAATAGAAAGTTTTCGTTTGCGTGGCAGGTAGCGCCCGATGACCTGAAACATTAGTCGCGGAAAAATCCGCCGATACACCCTCTGCAGCTGTGAATACACCCCGCAAAAGTAGCGACAACCCACCATAAGTAAAATAGAAGTTTGGAAAAGTTGTGTGCGAATAAGTGAGACAGGGGCTGATTCTGCCTATATTTGTATGAATCTATGCAGGCTGCTCCTTCAGTTACGGCTGTCAGTGAAAGCGCTAAAACCCTCTCAATCTGGATAGGATGGACAGCGGAAGCGGATCGCACTCGTCGCGAGGTGCTCAGCATTATGCTTAGGAATGCGGGGTATGAGGTAGAGCTGGCTGGAGAGGTTGCTCTTTCTCGTCTTTCTCAAGTGGCTCTGCAGTATGATGCAGCCTTTCTGATTTTAGGCTCTACGAAAGGGCCGACGCTGTCTGATGGAAGCCCTCTTTTGCGGAGGCAATATGAAGCTCTTCTTCAGCAAGTCTCTCCTAAGTTTCGCCTCCTTATTTGGGCTCCGCTGGACGAAACCTCTTTATATGACGTAGAGGCTCAGGAGCTTCTGACCTATGTGGAAAATACTCTCACAGAGCGCGTGATGCTTACTCGCACCCCGAGCCTTCCCCTCCTCATAAGTGAAGTACGAGCTTTCCTCAGTGAAGCCGTAGAAGCCCGTCAAGCCGTCAAGCAGTATGAGATTGGCTTCATCCATAATGTACGGGATGCAGAAAGCTGCTTTGCTTTAGTAGAAAACCTTTCTCAAAAAAGCCGCTTACAATCTCTGGCTTTCCGCCCTGAGGCAGCCGAAGAAGATATTCAAGAAGCACTTCGTCTCTATCACCAAAGCCAGCTGCTCGTGATATACTTTCATCGGGCAGGGGACTGGGCGGTATCTATCGCTCAACAGATTTGGAAGGCTGGAGGGGGACTCAGTCGTCCCACCCCCATGCTTTTGATAGGCCCGCCGAGCCCACCTCGCAACCGCCACCTTTCCCTCAACGTTCCTAACATTCGCTTGCAGCTTGCGGAGCCCGAGGAAACAGAGCCCTTAATCTTAGAAGCTTTGGCGCAGGCTCGTACCTCTTCTATATGGCCTGATACTCCGCACTTCTGCCCCTATATAGGCTTGCGTCCTTTTGAGGAGAGCGAAACGGTCTTTTTCCATGGACGAGAGCGGCACATTGGGAAGATTTTAGAGCAGCTGCGGGAGAAAAAGTTTATCATGATAACGGGGGCCTCAGGGGATGGGAAGTCTTCACTGGTATTTGCTGGGGTACTGCCAGCCCTGCGGGCAAACCTAATGTCTGCGCCATATCCTGGATGGGCTATTGCGGCTTTCCGTCCAGAAAAACAGCCCCTTTCCAACTTTGCCACAGCCGTCGCCAGTGCCCTCGGCTACAGCGATGTAGCTCAGGTAGAAACGCGTCTGTCTTACGGCTTCTCCGCCTTAGTGGAACTGTATAAAGAGTCTTCTGCCTTTGTAGACCCTACTGCCCCTGAATTTCTGAACCTTTCCGACTCAGAGAAGCTTGCCCGCCTGCGAGAAGGTCAGAACCTTCTTGTACTGGTGGACCAGTTTGAGGAGTTTTTCACCAATGAGGAAAACTACTCAGCTGGAGTTGCTTCCCCTTTAGCTCAGATTACGGTAAATGTGCTCTCTGAAACGATCCGCATTGCTCAAAGGGAAAATCTGCCTATTTGGGTCATTTTTACGATGCGGTCTGACTTCATTGGCCAATGCGTTGCGTTCCACGGGTTTGCAGAGCTGATAGGGGAGAGCACCTACTTTGTGCCTCGCCTAACTCGGGAGGAGTTTCAAGCCGTGATAGAAAAGCCCGTAGAGCTGAATGGAGAGCGGATTACCCCTCGGCTCACGCAGCGCCTTTTGAATGACCTTGGAGATGGGATAGACCAGCTTCCAGTCCTGCAACATGCCCTTCACCGCATCTGGCATGCCGCTGACCAGGGAAAGCAGCCGCTTGATTTGATTCATTATGCGCTGGTGGGGGGACTTAGCGCTAATAAGCTACCCGAACAAGACCGCCCAATTTTTGAGCAGTATATCAACAACCTCCCGCCGGCAGAGAAGGCGCTTTATCAAAATCCTCGCTTACGAAATGTTCTGAACTTTCATGCCGAGTGGCTCTACGTCCATTTAGACAAGCTGTACAAGGAAGAATATGGGGAAACGCTTCCGCTGGAGGTTCTGCAGCGAGTAGTTCAAGCTCTATTTGTCTCTCTCACCCGCATAGATGAAGGGCGCGCTGTACGTGCTCGTCTGACCCTCCAGCAGATTACGGACATCTTAGGCCTTGAAGGTTTCTCTACGACCGAAGTTGCAAAAGTCGCCAGTCTTTTTCGCAAAAGCCAGGTAAGTTTTCTTCAGCCAAGCTTATCAGAAGGAGATTCTTTCATGCTTAGCCCCACTGATACCCTCACGATTTCCCACGAAGCTCTAATCCGAAATTGGGACAGGCTCATTCGCTGGGCAGAGGTAGAAGCTCAGAGCGTGCGTATCTTCCGAGAGCTCAAGTTTCAGGTTCAGCGATGGTTAGAGGCTCAGCAATCTCCTCGTTTGCTGCTGAGTGGAGGTGCTTACCAGTACTTCTCCGAATGGTACTATGATAGGCAGCCCAATCCTGCCTGGATGCGGCGCTATATCCCTCCGGAGGAGCTGGTTCCAGAGGTTGAACCCCTCACTCAAGCTATCGCCCTCAGAGATGCAATTGAGCTGTATCTTGCCAGAAGCAAAGCTCGGATAGAACGAAATCGTCGTCTGCTTTTATTGGCTCTGGGCGTGATAACCTTGCTACTCCTGCTGAGCTTAGTAGCCCTATACTATGCGCAGCTCCAGCGAGCTGTAGCTGAGAAAAATGCAGAAGAGGCACGGAGACAAGCGAAGATAGCTCAAGAGCAGCGCATGCTCGCTGAAAAGAATGCTGCAGAAGCCCGGTATCAACAGCTTATTGCTGAGCGGGAAAGGCTAATAGCCCTCCAACAGAAACTCTTAGCGGAGAATGCCCTTCGCATCGCCCAAGCAGAGCGTCTAAATGCAGAAAAGCAGCGCCAGATTGCCGAAACCCAAAGGCGCATTGCAGAGATAGAGCGAGAAAAAGCTATTCTTCAAAAGCGCATTGCTGAAAATCAGACCCGCCTCGCAGAAGCCGCCCGAATCAATGCTGAGTTTGACCGAAATCAAGCTGAATATCAGACCCAAGTAGCTCTCCTTCAGCGGAATAGAGCCCTCGTCCTTCAATCCTTATTCTTAGCTGCCCTGTCAGAAGAACAAACTCGCCAGGGCAAGCCCGAAATAGCTGCTCGCTTGGCTCTGGAAGCACTTCCTCGCCGCATAGGAGACCCACAAGAGCGTCCGTATGTGGAGGAAGCTGAAGCTGCCCTATATTATGCTCTGCATGCCCTCCTTTACCCCAAGCCGCTCAAGCAGCTTGTGGGACATAAAAATAGAGTCGTTTATGCGACTTTCAGCCCAGACGGAACCAGATTAGCCACTGCCAGCTGGGACAAAACCATCAGAATATGGGATGTTCAAAGCGGCTCTTCCAAAGAGGTACTCAAGGGGCATACCCATATTGTGGATAAAGTCTACTTTTCCCAAGACCTGCGCTATCTGGTATCCATGGCTGAGGATTTTTCTGCTCGGGTATGGGACCTCTACAAAGGAGTCAGCATTGCTCGGCTATGGGGCCACAAAGATGATCTCACTCATGTGGCTCTTTCTGCTAACGGCGAGAGCATCCTCACTACCTCTTTGGACAAGACCGTCCGATTGTGGCGCGGCTCTTCAGGAGAAAATATCCGCTCAGTAAATACCGATAGTGAAGCCCTGTACGCTTCTCTGACGGCAGATGGAAGCCGAGCCGCCATCGGAACCCAGCTCGGCACCCTTTATTTGTGGCTCACTAATACCGACCGACCTCTGCATATACGAGCCCATGACGGTCCCATCACTCAGGTAATCCTTTCCCCTGACGAACGATATATCTTGACCCTCAGCACTGACGGCACAGCTGCCCTCTGGACATGGGAAGCTAAACTCCTCACTCGCCTGCGGGGTCATACTGGCGCCGTGAAAGCAGCTTCCTTCAGCCCGGCAGGGGATAAGGTAGTAACTGCCTCAGCAGACTCTACCTTGCGGGTATGGGACATTCCCTCTGGAAAGCTAACTCACACACTTACTGGACACAAAGGGATTCCCTATGCTGTCCAATGGAGTCCCTCAGGACTTCATATCCTCTCTATCGGTACAGACCAGAGAGCTCTTCTGTGGAGCGGACGAAGCTTCCTTCGGCTGACGGAGTATAGCTTTCCACCTCATATCTACTTCCGCCCAGCTTTCAGTCCTGATGGACGCCTCTTAGCTGTACCTGGTCCGAAAGGAACTGTACATCTATACCCGCTTCTGCCAGACTATCAAGCCCTAATAGATTATGCTTATGGGCGCCAGCTAAGGGAACTTACCGCAGCCGAGCGTCGGCAGTTCTTCTTAGAGGACCCACGCATCATAGCAGAACTCCCCTCTAAGAAAAAGCTGCCCAAAGCTCGCATTCATGAAGTTCAAGCGGGAGAGACTTTGGCTTCTATAGCAGCAAAATATAAAGTTTCGGTAGAGCAGCTTCGTATGCTCAACCGTCTGAGTTCTGATGAGGTGCGGACGGGGGACAGTATCATCATTACTTATGAGGAGTGAAGTGGTGGTGGGCTGCGCCAGCGCCT
>JANXDD010000095.1 GCA_025059915.1 Bacteroidia bacterium
CCCGTAGTGGGTACAATGATGATAGAGCCCACGGAAAGTGAAGACTTAGCTGAGCTGGAGCGGTTTGTGTATGCAATGGAGAAGATTAGAGGGGAGATAGAGCAAATTGAGCGCGGGGAAATACTTCTGGAAGAGAGTCCTTTACGCCGAGCGCCTCATACTCAGCGAGCCGTTCTGATGGAAAATTGGAATCGTCCTTACAGCAGAGAGCAGGCTGCTTTTCCGGCCCCATGGCTTTGGCAGCAGAAAGTATGGCCCCCCTCCGCTCGGATAGATCACGCTTATGGCGACCGAAATTTAGTCTGTACCTGTCCGCCAGTAGAAAGTTATGCTGAAATGAAACTTCCGGAATAAGCAGAGCCCCCTCTCCATCTTGGGAAGGCACCTTCTGAAATAGGCGGGGGTAAGAAAGTAATTCCTTTACCAAAGCACTCCAGGTGCAAAAGGGGAAGCTCCAAACTCCTCCGCCGCACCGCGTAGCCAAAAAGCTGAATTCCCCGCAGAGGGGCTCAGTTACTTGCTTGTAAGAGGCGTTGGGATTGAAACAAAGAAGCCCCGCTCCTTTATTTCGCTGTGGATTCTATGAATACAATCTCTGTTCTTCGGTTGAGAGCACGACCGGCTTCGGTGCGATTATCAGCGATGGGCTGCGATTCGCCATAGCCTCGGGCAATCATACGCTCTGGGGCTATACCCTGCCGAATCAAATACGAGCGCACCGCCTCAGCTCGCCGCTGCGACAAAGCCTGATTGTAAGCAGAAGTGCCAATGCTATCCGTGTGTCCCCCTATCTCTACTTTCCAATGGGGATTAGAGCGCAGAAGGCGAACTACTTCCATAAGCTCTATTTCAGACTCAGGCTTTAGGTCTGCCTTATCGTAGTCAAAAAAGACATTGCGGAGGGTGAGCCGAGCCCCCTTGTGAATGCGTTCCAAGGGAACCACCATCTCATAAGCCGAGTCTGCATGAGCCAGGTCAAAGTGCCCGCTGTAAAAGAGGTAACCTTTCGCCTGAACAAATAATCCATACCGCCGTCCTAAGGGGAGAGAAAGGAGAAACTCCCCAGTAGCTTCATTAGAGCGAAGGAGCCTAATCGTGTCTGCCCGTTCTATGTCTATTACTGCGACTTGGGCAGCAATCGGCTGCTGATTAGAAGCGTCTATCACTTTCCCTCGCACATAAGTGGCTGCCAGCTGGGGTCGCACCCCTTCCCATAGCTCAAACTCATAGATGTCTTCTTTCCCTAAGCCGTCGGGACGCACTAAAGCCACATAAGCCAGCTGCCCCCGGGCATCCAAGCATAGCGTTTGTTCATCAGCCGGTGTATTGAGGGGATAGCCGAGGTTGCGGGGCTGAGTCCAGCCCGTATCGGTAAGATAGCTCACAAAAAGGTCTTGTCCTCCCATGCCGGGGTGATAGTTGGAAGCAAAATAAAGAGTGCGTCCATCCGCAGCTATCATTGGGCTGTATTCGTCGCCAGGGGTATTTATAGGAGGACCGAGGTTGACAGGTTTCTGCCAACGTCCATCTCGCCATTCGGAGTACCAAATGTCTGCTCCCCCCAGCCCGCCCGGCCGCCCAGAAGAAAAGTACAATCGCCGCCTATCATGCGTCAGAGACGGATGAGACTCCCAGTAAGGGGTATTTACTTCTGGGCCGAGGTTTTTAGGTTCAGACCAGGTATAGCCCCGCAGTTCAGAAAAGTACAGATCGCAGGAGCCCAGCCCCCCCGGACGATCGCACATAGTGATAAAAGCCCATTGCCCATCTGCGGAGAAAAAAGCTGCTCCCTCATTCTGCGGAGAATTGATGGGTGCGGGCATGCGCTGAGCAGGTAGCCAGGTACTATCCCCTGAGTTTCTTTCTGTCCAGTAGAGGTCCTCATCGGGTCCCTGCAGCGGATTGGGAGGCTGCTCGGGTTTAGCGCGACGCGAGGTAAAAAATAGCCGCCGTCCATCAGCAGTCAAGCTGGGAAGGTACTCCTCAGCAGGGCTATTGACAGCGGGCCCCATATTCCTCGGGCGGAAGGGCACAGGATTTCGCACAAGCTGGGCAGCATTTTTGCTCTGCTCAAGGAGGAGAGCGCCTTCATCCTGTAGCGAGCGCGGCAGCTTCCCTAAGGCAGCCATGATAAACTCCCGCCACACCACCTCCGCAGAGTCATAAGCCATTTCCGCCATGAAGGCCTTCCCGAGAAAGTAAAGTCCCCAAGCAATACCCGCTCCCGAAGCATTCCGCAAACCGCGAAGCTGCCGACCTACTTTTTTTGCTTCATGATATGATTTCCTATTTACGAGGATTTTACCCTTCAAAATCAGGGCATCTTCGTAGTAAGGCTCTATCCGCAGAGCTTCATCCAGTAGGATGAGAGCTCGCTCTTCCTGCCGAACCTGAACTAATCTCACCGCTTCCAAATAAGTCTCGTATGCTTTCTTAGATATGCCCTTAGGAGGGCTTGGTTGCGCCCACAGAAGCATTCCTATCCCTATCCATATCCACCTCATGGTATCGCTAAATAACGATGCCATTGCATACTCAGCCGCCAGGTAGGATGAGTTTTGACGTACTCTATGATCCATTCAAGCGCTGAGGGGTTGTAAAAGTCGGGTTGGAGAAAGTAGGCTTGGGCTGCCTCGCAGCGGCTGCGCTGAAGCTCTGCCCACCGAAAGTCGCTTTTCGCATGAATCACTATCTTCAGCTCATGGGCTTGGGCATACCAAGCAGGAAGGGGCTCTTTGAAACGCTTCGGTGAAAAGGTAATCCAGTTAGGAAGGACAGAAGGTAGGGGGTAGGCCCCAGAAGTTTCTATCTGAACGAAATACCCCTCTTCTTGCAGTTTAGTGATTAGGGGGTCTAAGGGGTACATCGTCGGCTCGCCCCCCGTAAGAACTACATGGGAAGCTGGCGTCTGACGAACCCAGGAAAGTATTTCCTCGGGAGAGAAAAGCGGCCAACCTTCTTTTTTCCAGCTATAGCGAGTATCACACCAGACACATCCTACATCACATCCCCCTAATCGTATAAAGTATGCAGGGGTGCCTGCCCAGAAGCCTTCCCCTTGAAGGGTGTAAAAGTGCTCTACGACAGGGTAATTCATGCTACGAAGCTTTTAGGAGGTTACGACGGCGCAGAAACTCCACTTGAGCAGAAAAAGGAGGCAGTTCTGGTTCAATCTCTCGGCGACGCACATACTTCCCATCGGGCTGAAGGATCCAGCAATGAGTAGTGTCTTTCAGGAGAGTTTCTGCAATCTCTATCGCTTCCTCTGCCAGCGCTCCTCTGAGAGGATAAACCACTTCTACTCGTCTATCAAGGTTGCGCGGCATCCAGTCTGCGCTTCCAGAATAAACCCGAACCTCTCCCCCGCTCTGAAAGATATATAACCGCGAATGCTCTAAAAATCGCCCTACAATGCTATGCACCCGTATGGAAGGACTGAGAGGAGTATTGGGAACGAGACAACAAATACCCCGAATAACAAGATCAATCTTCACCCCCGCAGAGGAAGCAGCATACAGAGCCCGTATCATCTCCGAATCTACGAGAGAGTTCATCACAAGTAGAATCCGACTGGGCTGTTCAGGAGTATGTTCAGCAATACAGCGGTCTATCTCAAAGAGAAACGTCTCGCGAAGGTTTTCTGGGGCTATGGCGAGGCGCCGCCACTCCTGCTGACGAGAGTTCCCCGTGAGATAGTTGAAAAGCTCTGCTAAGTCTCGGGTGATTTCTTCATCTGCTGTCAGAAGTCCTATGTCGGTATAAATAAGCGCTGTTTTTTCATTGTAGTTGCCCGTACTAAGATGAGCATAGCGGCGCAAAGTATGCCCTTCTCGGCGAATAACTAAAGCAGCTTTGCAGTGTATTTTTAGACCGAGCATACCATAGACCACATTCGCCCCTGCTTTTTCTAACTCCTTTGCCCAATAGATATTAGACTCTTCGTCAAAGCGCGCTTTCAGCTCTATGAGCACGGTAACTTGCTTCCCTCTATCCACAGCTTCTTTCAAAGCCTGAACGATGAGAGATTTTTCGCCAGTAGTTCGGTAGAGCGTCTGTTTGATAGCTAATACCTGAGGGTCCTGCGCCGCTTGCCGAATAAACTCCACCACTGGCAGGAAACTATCATATGGGTGATGGAGGAGAATATCGCCTTGTGCAATTGCTTCAAAAATGTTACTCTTTCCTCGCAGAGGTGCAGGAATAGCTGGCGCAAATGGACGATCCAGAAGGGCAGGTTCATCTACTTCATTCAGAATATCCCATAGCCGCTCCAGACCGAGAAGGCCGCGCACCTCATACACATCCTCGGGCTCAAAGCCCAGCTCTTCCATGAGGAACCGAATAGGCTCAGCGGGCATATCAGCGCTCACTTCCAAGCGGACTACTGCCCCTAAGCGCCGCCGCCGCAGCTCCTTTTCCACCAGCTCCAAAAGATCATCTGCTTCCACCTCGGAAATCTCCAAGTCGGCATTCCGAGTAAGGCGGAAAGTATAATACTCTTTGACCTTTCGTCCAGGAAAAAGCTCCTCCAAAAAAAGCCCTACTAACCGCTCTATAGGAACAAACCCATAGCGCTGCGCTGTATGAAAAGGCACAAATCGGGGCAGCACCTGAGGAATAGGCACAAGCGCTGAGCCATCACGCAAATCCACCCAAAGGATAAGTTCCAGCCCTCGCAGGGGAGGTACTGGATGCGCCGAGTCTAACGCAAGCGGCGTCAAAAGAGGAAATATCTGCTCTTGAAAGTAGGTTTCCAGAACTTCTCGTGACAGGCGGGACAGCCGCCGCCCTTGGTAGATATAAATCCCTTCTGCCTCCAGCGCAGGAATGAGATTTTCATAGAAAATCTCCTCGGCTCGGCTCAAAAGCTGCCGTACCCGTTCCCGTATCCGCTGAAGGGTCTGCTTGGGTGTAAGCCCATCAGGACCACGCTGACGCACCCCCGCCCGAATCTGCTCCTTGATACCCGCCACCCGTATCATAAAGAACTCATCCAAATTGCTGTAGAATATAGAGAGAAAACGGGTACGACTCAAAAGCGGATGCACCGTGTGGAGAGCCTCTTCCAGTACTCTGGCATTGAACTCTAACCAGCTCAGCTCGCGATTGAAGAAAAGCTCTGGACGAGAATATTCAGCACTGCGTAGAACCGAAGCTAACTTGGGGGGAGTACCCATACTTTGCCCGAAGGTAAAAAGTTTCTTCACTGAATCCTACAGGGGCAGTATCGTAAGCCACTCGGTAGCCCCATGCCCCAATAATCCTGCCTGTGGCATCCTCTACTACGAAGGCATGCTGCCGCTCAAACCCATACACCTTGATTTCTTGCCATATATCGCTGAGCTTTTTAGAATGCCCTCCCAAACCAGCTGGAGCCAGACGGTCGCCCTGCCTCCAAAGCCGAACCTTTAGAGGGAAGTAAATTTTGGTACTATCCCACACAAGGGCTCCCGACGGAGCTCCTCCTATTCCAGTCTCTATCTTCCATAACCCCCATAGGAGCTGAACTTTTTCTTTAGAAAGATGTAGAGGCGCCCACGGGGGCTGCCATAGAGCCTTCTCTCCTCTCTCTAACGCAGTGGGAGTGCGAACATATATGTAGCCTTCTTCTTCCAAGAGGGCTCCGCTTTTCCCAAGCTGCCACAGTTTCCACAAGCGATGGAGGGTGCTACTTTTAACTTTCCACCTTTCTCGCAAGATGTAGTAAAAGGCATCTCTCTGGAGGGGGCGTATGAGAGCTTCCCCATAAGGAGTTGGGCGAAGGCTTTGCCTTGCCAGCTGGTCATAGATTCTTTTGAGGCGCTTCTGCTGGAGTGCTGCCAAGAAAAAGCGTTCCCGCCAAAGGCCTCGCAATCGTGGATTTAGAGCATAAAGAGGGCGCAGAGCCCACCACCGAATTTGATTCCGAAGGTATTTAGGGGTGTAGTTAGTGTGGTCTAAAAGGTAGGTAGCTCCTTTTGTCTGCAGATAGCTGATAATCTCAGCCCGAGTAGTATAAAGAAGGGGACGCAGCCATGGGCCGCGGCGCCGAGGTATCCCTCGCCATGTCCAGAGGAGACTACCCCGAACCAGCCCCAGCATAAAGGTCTCCATTTGGTCATCCCACGTGTGAGCGGTAGCCCCCCATGAAATCTTTTTTTCTTTCATCAGCCCTTCCATCCATGCATATCGCACAGAACGAGCAGCCGCCTGAAGGCTCTGCTTTCCTACAAGGGCATAAGGAGAAAGGCTCAGAATGTACAGCGGAAGCTCCTGCTGCTGCGCAAAAATCTCCACCCATTGGGCTTCTTCTTCAGAAGCTCCTCCACGCAGGTTATGATTTACATAGGCTAAGTGAGGCTTATATCCAAACTCCTTGAGAAGGAGTGCCAGCGCGACAGAATCCGGTCCGCCACTAAAAGCCACCAGCACCGGGGAGGGGGGAAGAAGATGCTTGGTGAGAAAAGCATGAATTTTACGAAGCTGTACCTCTTTCAGAATGGAAGATCGCTTTCCTCAGGAAGGTCGGGAGGGGTGGGCTCGCTTATATCTGTAGGAAGCTCAGCGGCTGGCATAGGCTCACTCGCCGCTTCTGCCGGCGCATATACCAGAATTCGCAGATTGGTAACCCGACATTCAAAGCTGACACCTGGGGTATTATCCTGCCGCACATAAAAACGCACATTAGGAAGCCCTTCTACTAATACGATGGCTCCTTTTCTAAGGTACTTGACAACCTCTACGCTATCACCTGGGTTTCGCCAGTAAGTGCAGTCTACCCATATTGTCTTCTCCTCACCAGCGGAGGTCTGTATCGTATGAGGAATGCTGAACCGAATAACCTGCCCATTACTCACGGAGCGAAGTTCCGCATCCCTCGCGAGGCGACCCGCTACAATTAGCTTTAAATACATGCTACGGCAAAAGTATGTATTTCCGAGGGTCCACCTTCACTCCTCTCTCTATCACCTCATAATGTAAATGATCCCCCGTAGAAAGTCCCGTGGAACCGACATACCCGATGACCTGCCCCCGAACGACCACATCTCCTACTTGTACTGCAGTTCGGGAAAGATGAGCATATTTCGTTACGAGACCATTGAGATGGTCAATCTCTACCTGAATGCCATATCCGCCGTGATCCCATCCGGAGACTATTACTTTTCCTGCTGCGGCAGCCCTGACGGGCGTACCATGAGGCGCATCAATATCTAATCCCGTATGTATCTGAGGAAGCCCTGTAATGGGGTTAATCCGAGGTCCAAAGCCGCTCACAATAGGTCCCTGCACCGGCATAATGCAAGGCACACGGTCCAACCGACTATTTAGTTCGGCAAAGCGCTTGGAGAGAAAGACATATTCGCTGACGATACGGGAGCCGCGATACAAGGAAAGCTCTGCAGGAGAGGAAGCCGCCCCACCCATTCCTCCATGCCATTCAGAAGGCGGTAGAGAAGGAAGCCCTAAAAGCGGACGATAAAATTTCTGAATCCGCTCATACAAGTACTCACAGCGCTGCTCAGATTGGTTTATGGCGGCTTGAACCTCCTGCTGCTTACGCAGAATCTGCTGGGTAGCTTCTTCAACAGAGCGTATAAAACGAGCCTCCCAGTAAGAATAAGAAAAGGGAAGGCTTACCCCACCAGCGATTGTGCCCCAAAGGAAAGCCTTGGGGATAGTCTTTAGAAGCCGCTCAGGTGAA
>JANXDD010000096.1 GCA_025059915.1 Bacteroidia bacterium
CGAATCAGTTCTGGTGAAGGCATTAGAGCAAGCTGAATTCGCTTAGCGTAGCGGATGCTATCCTCTAACTCCCTCTTCTGTTCAAGAATGGTGTGATAAAGAGCAGCATTTTCCAGAGAGATGGCTAACTGACTGGTAAGCGTTTGAAGCGTATTTTGGATCTCCCTTTGCTCTCGTAAATAATCCACTGCTTCACTACGCTCCAAAACGACATGCCCCAAATCACGCCCCCCCTGCTGAAGCCGAATCGGTGCCACAAGCAGGTGCGGACTATCCTCAAGCAAAGCCTGCATAATCGTCTGCTCTATCTCCTTTCGCAAAGCTTCATATTGCTCCCTATCAACTTCTTTTCGGAGGATTTCTACCTGCAGTTTCTTAGTGTATGCATTCATGACATTTGCTACGCCTTCCAGGTAGATGTCCTGCTGGGGATACTCCACGAGAATCTTAGCAGAGGCAAATCCCACCGTATCCACCAGACTTTCAAAGTATTTCTCTATGAGGCGATGAATCTCTCGCTCTCCAGAAAGCTTCTGAGTGAGGGTGTTGATGTCTCGCAGCAGACGCATGTAGAGCTGCAGACGGACCCGCTGAAGGTAGGCCTCTGCTGCTTCTTCTATAGTGAGCATTAGGTCATCCTCCCGCCAAGGCTTCATCACATAGCGGTAGAGGCGGGCATTATTTATGGCATTCTGGACGGCATCCAAGGTAGCCTGCCCAGTGAGAAGGATTTTGTAAGCCTCAGGCAACCGCTGATGAGCAGCAATAAGAAACTGATCACCCTTCATAGAGGGCATGAGCTGGTCGGAAATAATCACAGCTATCTCATGCCCTTCTGCTCGCAGCTCCTCAATAAGCTCTAACCCTTCCTCGCCGCTCTGGGCTACCTCACAATCAAACCGCTCCCCCAGCCTACTCAGAATCTGCTCCTGTAGGCTGTCTAAGATGATTTTCTCATCATCTACACAGAGAACAACTGGCTTTTTGATAGCCATATCACCTCAGGTCAAGCCCAGCTTTTTGAGCGCATTATTTACATAGTTGATAAGGTCTTCTTCCCGCCAGGGCTTGCGTATATAGGCATAAAGGTTAGCATTTTGAAAAGCATTCTCCACTGCTTCTGGATCAGCTTGCCCCGTAAGCATGATAGTAACTGTCTCAGGATACTTCTGGTGAAGCTCTATGAGGAAAGTATCCCCCTTCACTCGGGGCATTAGCCAGTCGGAAATCACCAGCACCATCTCGTATCCCTGAGCAACAAGGTCATCAATAACCTCCCATGCCTCATCCACACTTTCGGCGATTTCATACTCAAATTTGTCGCCGAAAGTAGAACGAAGCTGCTCCTGCAGGCTGTCTAAAACTATCTTCTCATCATCCACACAGAGAATAGCTCTTTTAGGCTTTTCCTCGCTCATAGGATTATGCGGATTGGATAGGTTGCTGAGCCATGACGTTTGCCTCATACGGCGTCTTCACCGGCAAACGCACATAGAAGGTCGTTTTGCCCGGCTCACTCTCAAAGTATATCTTCCCCCCATGCTTCTCCACTATCCTGCGAGAGATGTCTAACCCTAAACCCGTACCCTCCCCAGCAGGCTTCGTCGTGAAGAATGCATCAAATATCTTATCCTGAATCTCCTTAGGAATCCCCGGACCTGAGTCCGTGATACTTGTAATGATATCATCCCCTTCCCGATAAACCCTAATGCGCAGAGACCCTTTGCCCTGCATGGCATGAATAGCATTAGAGATGATATTAGTCCATACCTGCGCCAGCTGGTCTGGCAAAGCTAATATCTGCGGAAGGTCCGGCTCATACTCCTTGGTCACTTCTATTCCATACTTGAGCTGATTGTGGTAAATAATCAAGACGGTGTCTATGGTTTCAGGAATGCTTGTGTATTCAGGGCGCTCCTCTACCCCCTTCCGAGAGTAAGCTTTGAGGGCGAAAACTATCTTTTGTGTCTTATTTACAGCAAGCTCAATGTTGTCTACATTCAGGCGGATTTTTCCAATATTTCCGACCATTTCCAAGATAAAGTCTGCCCGCGGGTGCTTGAGGAGCGGCAAGAACGGCTCCAAATTATCAAATATGCCTATTTTGATGAGCCCTTGGGCAAGGGAGGCAGCATTGGGAATTTGGTGCTTCTCCAACCACTCCGTAAGGCTGCGCCGATATTGACGCTCCTCCCGAGAAGTAAGCGAGCCGGTAAAATTCAGGGTACGTTCCACCATCTGATGAAAGAGCGGCGCTAAATCACCTAACACGGAGAGAAGCTCTGGATACTGCTGCAGCGTCTGAGGAAGCGACTTGGAGATATTAGAAACTGCAGCGTTGATGGCGCCTATAGGAGTATTTATCTCATGGGCAACGCCCGCAATAAGCTGACCGAGCGCTGCCATTTTTTCCGATTGAATGAGCTGGAGCTGCGTGTTTTTGAGGTCCTCGTAGGCTTGTTCTAAATCTTTCTTTGCTTTGGAAAGCTGGCGATAGCTCTGCTGCAGCTCTGCCGTACGCTCACGCACCACAGCTTCCAGTTCTCTATTGCGCGCTTCTAGACGAGCTGCATTGAGGCGAATCAATGCAAAAATCACCAAGACCCCTACAATTCCATATAGCACATAAGCCCATACGGTTCGCCACCAAGGCGGCAAAACCTTGAATTTATATTTGAAGGGCCTTGCTTCTACACCATAAGGGGCAATAGCCTGTACCTCCAAGGTATAAACTCCCTCGGACAAATCTGAGAAAGGAATAGAGGCACCTGATTCTATGTAAGTCCAGTCACGAGACTCTCCTTCTTGGACGAGGCGATACCTAAACCTTGTCGTCCCCAACTCGCTGTATGGATTGACCCATCCGAGCAGGACCCGTCCGTAAGCTAACCTTATCGGCAACTGAGGGATAGCTTTATCTGGCTGGGTAAGCGAAAGAGTCATAGACTCTGGGAGATAATAGCGCCCACCCCACAAAGTAGAGTCCTCTCCTATGATAGCAGCCCGTATCAAGGTAGGGGGAATCCATACCGGCTCAAAGGTAAGCTGACCCACCACAAGTTCATCCTTATAAGCTGCCCATACCTTATTACCCTCAATGTGAAGCACATCTGGACGACGAGAGAGAGCATTGAGGGAAAAAGGTTTATTGTCAAGAAGAAGAGAGAGAGCCGCTCCCGTGGGAGTTTTATGCAGAACCCGAACCCCCTCTGGATGACGAATAAGCAAGTACGGACCCATAGATAGAGCCCGGTCAACCCTCTCTGCCACAAGGAGGGTAGCTAATTCTGGAAAAGGTTCAAATTTACCAGCGCCTTTCTTGTACGCATATACAGTTTGACCTCCTTGAGCTATGAGGCGATCCTGCAGACGAGCTACATAATAGCTACCTTTTTCAAGACCAAGTTCTTCATCGGTCGCTTGGATAGCCCGGGAAGCAAGGTCGTACATAATTAGCCCTGCAGAAGTCCCCAGCCAAAGGGTTTTTCCTTCTTCCACTATGCTCTGGACATCATAGGGATAGAGGGTTTCGGATGCTTTCCAAGCCCCCCCCTCATATCTAAGCAGGTGCAAACCACTCCGTCCGTAGGCATACGCTGCCTGTGCATCTTGAGCCGATGGAGTGATGCCTACCACTGGCTTTCCCTGAAGGATAGGGACCGCGTTGCCTTTCGTGATGTCATACAGCCCCTGCGAGCTTGCAACTAAGACTCGCTGATTAAGATGCGCCAGCTTCCAACACTCACTCTGTAAGCCTGCTATCTTTTCGGATTTTCCCTGAGATAAGCGAACCTTGAATGCTCCCTGAATAGTGGTAATGTAAAGCTCATCACCTATAGGAAGAATATCCGTGATTTTCCCTTCTATGCCTATTTTGTCATATACCCGCAGAGGCAAAGCTGTAAGCACATGTGTGAGCCCACGCCCGTGAGAAACCCATGCATTACCAACAAGATCTACAAAAACCGCATAGATCGCGTTATCGGGAAGCCCCTGAGCTTTGGTCCAGCGTTCTATTGTACGCCCCTTTGTATCTATAACCAGCGCCCCGCCGTTGAGAGTACCGACAAGCAGGTTCTCTCCTAATGCGACTGCCCGATAGATACGATTTTCCCGCAAGTACGCTTCATCGGTGGGTTTCACGGGAGAGAATCCACCTCCTGACCGTCTTCCCTCGTAGATGGCCCCCTCTTCAGTAAAAATGAAGACCGATTCCCCGAGAGAGACAATTCCTATTACATATTTGTCATCAAAGAGTTTGCCCCCAGCAATGGGCTGAAAGCCGCGAGCTGTAACCTTATGCAGTCCCCCCCCTCCCTGCAGATTTGCCCATACATCTTCCCCTACCTTTCCAGCGGCGGTTAGGACTACGCCCTGCTGAACAGCAATCAAAGAAGGCGCTATGGCAAGCTCATTCCCATCTACATAAATCACTCCTCGCGGTCCCAAGAAATACACATTATTTTGGGCATCGGAGAAAGCCCATTCTATATCACCGAAGTTTTGCTTATCTTTAGGCAGAAGGCCGCGATAGGAGGTATAAAAAAGCCTACCGATAGAGTCTGTACGAAGCTCACCAAAATCTCCCCGAGAGCCCACCCATATGCGATGATTAGGAGAGATTACCAGAGCACGCACTAAGCTCGTGGTAGGGTAAAACTTCCAGCGCTGACCGTCGTACTCTGAGATGCCTTGATTCGTACCTACATAGATGATACCTGTCGCAGGGTCTTGGGCGATAGCTCGTACCTGTGTATAAGCCCCGTAATCATCTTCGGAAAAAGTATGCCACAGGGGATGGCTTTGAGCCCAGAGCAGCCCCAGCAGTAAGCCCCAAGAAGTCATCAAGGTGCAATATTACGAACTTTGCATGAAAACATGTTTGTAAGGCTAAGGATTCAAAACTATGCCCTTCTCCACAATACTGAGCTGATATGGGACCCCCATCTTAACCTTCTCACTGGCGAAACCGGGGCTGGCAAGTCTCTACTCGTGGAGTCTCTCATGACCCTTTTAGGCTATAAGACGGACCTTCCACCCCTTACAGAGAAGGCAGTAATTGAAGCAGAATTTACTCCGGTTCCCGAAGCAGCTTTTTCTCACTTAGAGGAGCCGACAGATTCTCTCATCCTGCGCTGCGAAATCTACCCAAATGGGCGGCGGCGCTTTTTTATGAATGACAGCCCGATCCCAGCCCAAACCTTGAGAGAAATAGCCTACTACTTAGTAGAGATTCACAGCCAGCACGAAAGTCAGCAGCTATTTCATGCACATTTTCAGCGAGAAATCTTAGATAGTTATGCAGATTTAGGAGAAGAGCTTCAAGCCTATCGCAAGCTATACGAGACATGGAAGGAACGCAGGGCTACTCTCGTGCAGTTAGAGAAAGAGCAGATGGATCGCGAAATGCGCCTCAGCTGGATTTCTACTCAAGTGGAGGAACTCAAAGCAGCTGCTCTTTCTACCGAAGAATACACGCAGTTAGAGGAGTTAGTGCGCCGCTTAGACCATCAAAGTCAAGCGATTCAGCTCCTTTCTCAGTGGCTTCATCAGCTGAGCGAAGGGCCGCGAGCTCCCATAGCCCTGCTACGCGAAGCCGAAAAAAGCCTGGGACGGCTTCCTTTATCAGAGATTCAATCCATCCAGAGCCATTTAGAACAGGCTCGTACAGCTCTGCAAGAGGCTTCTTCTGAGATTGAAACTTTGCTCAGTACATTCAGCATAGACTCTGCAGAGGCTGAGCGGATACGCCAGCGCTATGACACCTATAACACCCTCCTTATCAAGTACCGTGTACCGACGGTAGAAGCGCTCATTGAGCTTAGGGATAGGCTTTTCCAGGAGTATGAAACACTTCAACAAGTTCAGGAAAAAATAGGGCCTCTACGAGCTGAAGTAGAGACCCTTACTCAGGCTGTGTTGGAAAAGGCTTATCACTTAGAGCTGGGGCGCATAGCAGCCGCCCAGACCCTCTCTGACCATGTACAAGGCTATTTGGGAGAGCTGGGACTGGGATATGCCTACTTTCACGTAGCGGTTGAACGGCTTCTTGCCCCAGAGAGCCCTTATCAGTGGGAAGGTGAGGGGGTTCAGCTTACACCTCATGGATTCTCAGGGGTGAGTTTTCTTTTGCGGACTGCTCCTAATTTTCCTTTGGCGCCTTTAGCCCAAGTAGCCTCGGGGGGAGAGCTTTCGCGGATCATGTTGGCTCTCAAGGCGGCTCTGGCAGAAAAGATTCAGCTGCCAACCCTCATTTTAGACGAGATAGACACAGGCTTGAGTGGAGAGGGGGCTCGGCGAATGGGAGAGTTTATTCGGCGACTCAGCCAGCGTACTCAAGTGGTTCTTATCACGCATTTACCGGCGATAGCTGCTCAGCCGGGTACTCACTTCTACATATGGAAAGAGAATGAAGGCGGTAGCTGGCGCACTCAGGTCAAAAAACTCTCACCAGAGGAGCGAATTCGTGAAATAGCTCGCCTCCTTAGTGGAGAAATGGCGGGAGAAGCAGCTTTCGCCGCTGCTCGGGAACTTCTCAATCTACCAAGCCTATGAAAAGAGGACTTTCTGTACTTCTCATAGCCGGGCTCTGGGGACAAGTTCTACCCACCCGCACTTGGGCTGAGATAGAAAGACAGCTTCAATCTCACCCAGAAACTCTGTATGTTCTGAACTTCTGGAGCACATGGTGTCGCCCGTGTATAGCGGAGCTTCCGCACTTACAAGCAGCTTACGAGCGTCTCGCAAAGCAGATACCTGTATCCTTCTGGCTGATTAGCTTGGATTTTCCACCAGATGGGGCAAAAAAAGCTGCTCGCCTCCTACATCAGAAGGGAATAAGCCTGCCAGCTTTTTGGCTGTCTGAGAAAGATCCAAATACATGGATTCCTCGCCTTCACTCTGATTGGGACGGAGCAATTCCCTATACCCAAGCTGGGCTGGGGGGACCTTTCCATGACCGTCCCTTTTCTAACTCTCAGGAGGTAGAAGATTTTGTTAGGAAAGCTTATGACTCGCTTACTTCTGGCCGTAGGTAGCCTCCTCCTCTTGGGAGTCAAGGTAGGCGATCGTGCCCCCGACTTTTCCCTGAAGAACATAGACGGCCGCACTATTAGCCTGTCTGAATATAAAAAGGAAAAGGGGGTTATTTTGATTTTTACTTGCAATCACTGCCCTTATGCCAAGCTGTATGAGGATCGCATCATCGCCCTGCATAAAGAGTTTGCTGACAAAGGATTCCCTGTCGTAGCCATCAACCCGAATGCGCCGGAAATCGTCCCAGAAGACAGCTACGAAAACATGCAGAAGCGAGCCCGAGAGAAAGGATATCCTTTTCCATATCTTTTTGACGAAACTCAAGAAGTGGCTAAGGCTTACGGGGCTACAAAGACCCCACATGTTTTTCTTCTCAGGAGGGAAGGCGAAGCGTTTATTGTGAGCTACATTGGAGCTATAGATGACAGCCCTAACGACCCCAAAAAGGTTCAAAGGCGCTATGTAGCAGAAGCTATTCAGGCTCTTCTGGCAGGGCAGCCTGTGCCTATTCCTGAGACGAAAGCTATCGGATGTAGCGTGAAATATCGCAAGTA
>JANXDD010000097.1:0-7305 GCA_025059915.1 Bacteroidia bacterium
GCATCTCCTGACCAGAAGAAGCCACCTCCCATGCCCGCCAAAGCACAGACACAGCCAGAGTGACTTCATTGCGGTAGAGCAAACCCTCGGCAAGAAACTGAGATGCCCATACCCGCTTTCTCCCCTGAGGAAACTCATCCCACCACAGCTCCAAAATCCACATAGCCTGTTCTGTTCGCCCCACAGCAAGGCACATTTCTATCAGATGCTGATAGACTTCTTCATTCAAAGGAAGCTGCTCAAAAGCCTTCATCCCCTGAACATACGCCTCCAAATACCGCTCCTCTTGATAAGCTAAAACACTGCGCCACCATCCCACCTGCGCCCAGTCAGGATAAAGATAATCTGCGTGCTCTATCACTGATAGAGCCGCAGGGTAATTTTCCGCCTCTACATACCAATCAAAGAGCTCTTGAAGTTCCCCTTGACTAAAATAGCCCAGCTCCCCTCGTCGCCACTCACTCTCAAAGCGCTCTCGCAGCGTCTCCACATCTACTTCATCTTCTTCATGCCAGAACATACTACTAAGATACAGGTTTCAGGAGTAAGCAAATCTCAAGGAAGGACGAGGAGCCTGCGATGCAGTTGATTTCCCTGCGGGGCTGTCCATATCACCTGATAGACTCCCGGGGTGAGGCTCACTACCCAGCTTTCAGTAGAGGAAATAGGGGCTTCATAAAAAAGCCGCCCCTGCAAATCATACACTGTAATACGCCCCTCGGTTGGAACTTGAATAAAGAGTTGCTCCCCTTTTTTGACAGGATTAGGACTCAAGAAAAAGGCATGCTCAGCCTCCCCCTCTTTTATGCCTAAGCTCACGTCTCGTTGTACAGAATCTATACGCCGGAGAATCCAATATGCAGGGTCCACCTGAATGCCGCTGACAGTCCCTACCCCTGAGAATGAAAAAGTTTGAAAAGGCTGCGTGAGATAAATGCGTAAGCTCGTATCAGAGGCCCCTTGACGCTGGAGACGAACCTCCAAAGGAGTGATAAAGAAGGGTACGCTACTACTCCAGCTGCCAGTTTGAGAGACAGAAAGCCAGAGCACCCCGCCCTGACTATTCCAACGCACCGTGAAAATGGGGAAGCCTTCGCCATAATACCACTGAGCGAAAAAGTCCGCCCAGCTCTCCCCCGTAGCTGCTTCTAAAACGCTCCGAAAATCCCGTAGCCACGCAGCCCCCCCTCCGAAAAGGCTAAGGTAATTGCGAAGGATAGCGAAGAATAACGAATCGTTTGCTAAGCGAAATCGAATCATGTGCAGAAGGTATGCGCCTTTATCGTACGTAAGGCGAGAAGAGAAGATACGAGCGTCATTGAGCGTGTCATTCACCCAGACGCTCCCATTTGGCTCACTAATTACAGCGTCATGTGTGCTAACCAGCCAGCTTTGGGCCGCCGCAGGAGTGCCCAGCGCCTGTAAAGCAACAAATTCGCTATAGCTGGCAAACCCTTCGTTTAGCCAAATGTCCTGCCAACTGCCGCAGGTTACCCAATCCCCAAACCACTGATGAGCCAGCTCATGCGCCGTAAGGGTGAAGGTAAAGAAACCTTGCGTCGTCATCGTCTGATGCTCCATACCCCCAGAAAAGGGGGCCATCATGTGCCCATATTTCTCCCGCCAAAAAGGATACGGACCGTACCGCTGGGAAAAAACCCTCAGCAGCGCTGCCGTAGTATCAATCTCCGCCTTGAAGGTCGGAAGGGTCTGGGGATTATTGTAAATGTAGTTTTGCACCCGAATTGGCGCAGGCAGACCAGGAATGGTCACATAAAAGCTATAATCTACGTACTCCGCCACTGAGAAAGCAACCAGGTAATAAGCGATAGGATAGCGGCTTTTCCACCGAAAGCGTACCTGACCAGACAGAGTATCAATTCCTTCTAAAACCCCTACGGCACCCGCCCGAGTACCTAAGGGAACTGTCAAGAAGGTCCATACAGAATCAGCCTTATCAGCGAGAATCTGCTTTGTAGGCCACCAGGAGAGAGCACCAAAAGGCTGGGACAGTGTCCAAGTTACTTGATTACCCCAAGTTGGGGACTGACGATTGAATATACCGACCAAGCTACTCTGGCCTGAGGGCGGCACCCCCCGATAATGTACTCTAGCCTCTACAAGGGTTCCTTGAGTGGGTCTCGGTGAGAGAGGAATGCGTATGGTGTGACCACGGCGAATGAAGCTTCGCTGAGTTCCTTGTACTATGACCGAATCCACCGTTAGACTGCTGTGCAGCTCAAAAACTAAAGTATCTAACTCCGGCGCCGTCACCTCCAGCCGAGTCAAAACCCATGAAGGTCCCAGCTGAGTAGAAGTATTAGTTGCCTGAATGTTTAGCCACCAGAATTTGACGTCATACTTATTGAGGAGAGCTCGTGTAGCAGGGTCTTGCTGCGCCCACATCAGAGCCCCCAGTCCAAGCCACAGGAGGGATCGCATCTCCCCGAAGGTATGCATTATCACTTTTCCAAAACTCCCTTATGCCCTTGCCTTACATTGGCTCATACTCTATTCTCACGCTGCCTTTGACCCCCCGAGAGTCGTAGAAGTCTATAATCCGCAGCTTGTAATAGGTCAGTGCATTTAGCCTCAGCACAAAGTAGCGCCGCGTATCTATGGTATAGGTTCCTGTGCTGAAATTGTACCTTTTCCAGTCGTAGCCGATAACATCGCGACGAGTGGTGAAAGAAAGCATCCCCGCCTTTGCATAATCCATCGCCTCGTAAGGAACGCTATCGGCACTTACCGTCGCAGCTTCTATCCCTTCCCCCAATAGAACCCCTACCACAGGATACCAGCGGAACTCCTCAGGCTGGTCATAAAAAGGATGCACATAGCGTGTAACAATCAGGTCTGCTCGCCAAGAGGGCAAAACCGCCACCGTATCATCTGGCTTAGACAAAGAGACAAAGAGAGGAACATTTCCCACCGGAAAGCGCCAGCGCGCCGTATCCCCTCCGCCCAAAGGAGTAGCAGTGATTTGAATCTCCGACCCCTGCCAACTGATAAGGACCTTACGATAACGCTGCGAGGGCTGACGATAGAAGACCTCCCCCCTATCTCTGTCTAAGATAAAGTACCGACGCTCTCCTTGTCTGAGGGCAGGCAGCGCTGCAGTATCCGCCAAATCACATCGCCACGGCAGCTCACGCAATGGAGCGCTCAAGCTGTGCCACTGCGCCTCCCCAACCTCCGCCGCAAAAGCATACATGGCTCCATTCAGCCATATCTCATAACTGCTTCCTGAGGGCTTGAGGACCAAATCCCACAAGCTGCGCAGCACCGAATGAACCGCCCCCATCTCCAGATTCACAAACACTACTGTATCATATTCTGGGCCAGTATTAGCCTCTATCAGCCGTCCTCCCGTTTGCTCTGGAAGTTTCCAGGGCTTCTCTGGCTTGCGGCAAGCAGTTGTAGCTATAAGAAGCCCTACTGCAATACGCGCTACCCATGACTTCATAACTGCCCCTTCCGAAGATGATATTCTATCCGTACAAAGGGGTATCGTCCCATTCCTACCGGTGAGCTAAACCCTTCTCCCGCATGCACTCCCCCAGCGAGATTAGCCTGAACACTTGTTATGCCAAATACATTCCGCATCCCTAATGTAACTCCTAACCGTTCTCCCCAGAGAAGTCGGCTCACAGAAATATCCAGCCAGGGAAATCCTCCTATCCAGCGCCATGTTACCTCTCCATTTTCTTCTCCTAAAAATATAGGCGTCTGCCCTTGATATTTGAAAAAGGCACTAAAAGTTACTCCTCGCCACTGGTAAGAAGCTTGTGCCGCTGCTTCCCATCCCCATCTTTGTCCCCGATACTCTGTAAAAGTCGCCCCTACCCACGCAGATACGGCGGATGTTCGCAATTCTATGCGAGGCTGAATCCCCAGCGTCCGGAATCGCTGTATGTTGAAATAAGTCGTGAAAAGCGTCATAGGATTTACAACCACCAGCTGAATAATATCTCGCACATCGTTATAGAAAGCAGAAAGCCGAACACGCCATAAATAAGAGGGTCTTGCGTAGCTCCATGTGAGGTTAGTATGAATGTGATGACTATGCTCTGGACGCAGATTGGGATTGCCTTGAATATTGTGATTTGTAAAGACGAGATATAAAAACTGCTCCCGAAGCGAAGGAGCCCGAAAGCCGCGGCTATATCCAATACGCCATGTAAGAGATGGGGAGATACTCCACCTCAGGTGAAGAGCTGGCAGAAAAGGAGCCCGATAACGAGTATTATACGCCCAGCGAAAGCCCGGACGAATAGCCCATTGAGAATTAATATTCCACTCTCCTGTACCCCACAGCGCATAATCCCCCATTTCCGCCCTTCCATTTCTGATTCGCCCCCCTGTTACAATAGTATGCTGAACCTCATGCCCCACCTGAAAAGAAAAGGATTCTCCTGCATAAGAAACACCGCCGCGACCCCACAACTGATATTCCTGTGTAGTGTCCTGCTGCCCCTCTATAGGCACAAGCGTCTCCTTGAGAGTAACAAGGTCCTTATAGACAACATTCCGAATGCGCCGATAAGAGAGAAAAGCCGCTTGCTGATCTAACCGCAGCTTAGGTGAGAAATGGTAGGTCATATCCGTCATGGGAAGGGCGCGACGAGTATAGTAGTACTCATCAAGCGCATAAATGCGCCGCGGAGTAATGGTAGGCTCTTTTAGATTGAAAAAGGTCTCGTTACCCACAGGTGCCTGAAAGCGAAGGCGAAAGCGGTCAGAAGGCCTGAGCTGATAGCTCAGTAGAAAGTTATACTGTTCTCGGGGACGCCATAACTGAGCTCGGGGACGAGTTGGATTCTCATCCCACCCATCAAAGTAATATCGCCCTGCCGAGAGAGAAAGTCGGTGTTTGGCTGGACCGCCCGCAAGGAAAAAGCCCGCATCATATACCCCCACCCCCTCATACTGAAAGCGCGCCCTCCCTTCCCACTCGCAGCGGCTTGTGCGGGTGATAAGATTAATAACCCCTCCCATCGCATCAGTCCCGTATAAAACGCTCATGGGTCCCTCCACAATCTCCACCCGTTCTACCTCAGAAAGAGGCAGTTGAGAAAGGTCTATACTACCATTGACCCTCCCAAGCACAGGCACACCATCCAAGAGTACTTTCACATGTTCCCCTCCTAATCCTTGCAGTGTAGCGAAGGTGCCAAGGTTAGGGTCCTGAGCCAGACGGGTATTGAGCTCAGTAATAAGGTCTTGAGTAAGGTACAGAGCCCCTTGGGCTTGAAGCCGCTCCCCCGTAAGCACTCGTACGGGATAAAGGCTGCGCAGCTCCTGAATCGGCGCATAGCTTCCAGTGATAACATTCTCACTTAGCTGGTAGGAGGGACGCATAAGGCGGATAGGCTCTGACGCTGGCACACCGATTTCCTGAGAAAAAGGCACAAAACCTTCAGCTTCAATCCGTATTCTATACCTACCCGCAGGCACCTGTACCCCACCTAAACTATCGCTTCGTACAAGAAGACGCCGCTTCTCGCCCCCGATCGGTTCCAAGCGCACCAGGATATCCCGTAGAGGCTCGCCTTCTTCTGAGAGTACCCGAAGAGACTGTCCCCATAAAAGAGATAGCCCTCCTACCAGCAGTAGATTTTTCATTTCTATTCAAAGATAACCTTTTGCACCCAGCCATATCCTGCTGAACTCAGCCGCACCAGATACACCCCCTCCACAAGCCCTTCAGGACGAGGCAAGAACAGCTGCTCCGCATCCCCCGCCTCAAATGATAAAAGAAGACGCCCAGTTAGAGTGAGAAGCTCACCTCTAATAGACTGAACCTTAGGCAAAATCAGATATATCCCCTCCCGCGCTGGCTGAGGATAAATCACAACTTCTCCCTTATTCTTTGATGTGGGGAAATATGTGGCAGGGGTTAGCTGGGCCTTTTCAAGATACACCTTTCCCGTCGCGCTCCCCTCAAAGCCGATAAATCGGATTCGCCACATGGCACCGGCTTTGTCCCTTACTAAGAAGTATAGCGTATCAGCTAAGCTCCAGCTGCCATTAACAAATCGTTTCCAGTCATCCCCTATAACAGATATGCAAGAGTCCAAGGGATACGCTCCTACAGTGAGAGTATCAGGATTTGCCTGAGAGGTGAGCCGCACGCGCGCAGCTCGCACATCTAAATTCATCAAAATGCCTACAAGGTTGTAGGGTACTGATACATTCGGCTGATTCGGTGGCGAGATAAACCTCACATATTGGGTGAAAAGAAGATCCCAGTTCTGAGGAGTCGGCTCTAAATCCAAAACTTGATGCGTGAGTAGGTTCAGATAAATGAAATTTTTACCAGAAGCGAGGCTCTTATTGACCGCATAAGCAGTGTCCTGCGTGTTGTCTGGATTAGCTATCCGGATAAAATAGTCCGTCCCCTGAAGGCGCTGAATCCAAAGCTTTTTGAAGGTGCTGCCAATGCGAATGATGTAAAGAGAATCCCCACGGACAACATGATCCTGAAGATTATAGATGCCCCAACCTACATCAAAGGCACTGGGGCCAGCTGTGATGTTGAAGGCACCTTTTTGCCAATAGCAAAGGTCATCATAAAGCGGATGAAGTGTATCAGCCACGCTAAGTTGAGCCCATTGGGTGGTATCCCGTGTAGTCTTATACACTACCACGCCGCATGCATGATTAGCGCGAATGGCAGCCCCTCTGATCGGAACCTCAAAAGCCAAGTGCCAGCCGCAGCGCAAAGCTGGCTCTTGCCGACCACTGCTTAGTTGATAATAAACCTGCTGAACATAACCGGCGCCCATGACAATAGTATCCGTATCTCTCCGGAAAGACTGGGCATTCAGAAGCGGTATAAGTCCCCATACGAGGATGGTCACCGAGTACGCAGTCGTGCTTTTCATACCACGGCAAAGGTAAAGGTTTTATATGGAATAAATCCAAATAAGCTCAGGAGAGTTTCCTATAAA
Source organism: Bacteroidia bacterium (assembly GCA_025059915.1). Lineage (GTDB taxonomy): Bacteria > Bacteroidota > Bacteroidia > SpSt-205 > SpSt-205 > SpSt-205. The sequence continues at coordinate 6,954 of JANXDD010000097.1, forward strand.
CCGTACCTTCGGGGTATGCGTTGGCTTATTGTAGTAGCTGGGTTTGTAGGAGCGTCAGGGCTCATAGGAGCGACTATTCACGCCCATCTTCGTCCAGTTCCTGCGATAGGACAGGCAGCATATATAGCCCTTTTTCATGCACCCGTTCTTCTATGGCTCAGCAGAGTAGAAAAAAGCGTGTGGAGTATGCTCCTTGGTATGGGATTTATAGGAGGGGTAGGACTCTTTACGGGGACGATTTACCTGCGGTATTTAGGGGGAATAGAAAAGGCAACGGTGCTTGCTCCTGTAGGCGGTACGCTACTGATTTTATCCTGGATAGGACTGGCGATCTGGGGGGTGAAAGGGGAGT
>JANXDD010000097.1:7315-7554 GCA_025059915.1 Bacteroidia bacterium
AATTCAACTGCATTGGGTGGGTGCTCTTGTTGGGTTTCGCTTTTTTTTTTTTCCCGGTATTGCACGGGCGTGGGGGGGGGTCTGGGGGGTGTTGGGGGCGGCGGCGGCGGGGGGCGGCGGCCGCCACCCAAAGTATAAAGGGAGCTGGCAGCGCCTACGGCGCTGCCAGCCCTAAAAACTTAGCCTCTTGCCTGCTCTGTTTGCTACGCCTCTAAAACCTCAGTACTACTACCAGTGAG
>JANXDD010000098.1 GCA_025059915.1 Bacteroidia bacterium
CACCTATCTATATCAGAAATTTCAGTCCCCTTCCACTGAGCGACATCCTTATTCAGCGGGATGTCCTCAGGCTCCCAGTGATTAGCTTTCATTGTACGATAGAGGTCATAGGCCCAAGGATACTTGAGAGGAAGGAGGTTGAATGCCATGGTTATGCGTCCATTGATGACCTTCTTTTCCGCTATAGCTTGCTCTGCCTTCTCTACATTCAGGACGAATTCCCGTCCTCCGAATGTATAACTGCGCGTAGCCATACAGCTAAGTTAACGGAACTCTAAGGGGATGGGGTTTTCTCGTGGAGTGAAAGGTTTGTGGAAAAGTTTCAATGTGGAATGAACATGCCGCGTTGGAAAAGTGTGGGGAGCCTCTCAGGTCCTGAGAGCCGATGGGTGCAGCTGCCTTTGAAAGTGTGGGAAGGGTCTCTCTGCTGAGAGGGCGGATGAATTCAAAGGATGTGGAATTTGATGGAAATGCTTACTTTGGATATGTGTGGAGAATAATCGTAGGGTTGATTCTCTTTACAGGGTGTAAGAAAGCGCCTGTTCCTCCCTTGTCGCAAGAGAGTCAGTTTCCGGAGGCGGTAGCCCGTATTCTCATCAAGCGCTGTGCAGGGTGTCATACGAATATGGGGGGGGCTTCTAATAGTCCTATGCATGAAGAGCAGGCTTCCCCTGTCATGCCTTCTACATCTATGCTAAACCTCACGCGGTGGGATAGTTTGTTCTATGGGCCGAGTAGGGAGGTGCCTATCGTTATCCCTGGCGATGTAGAATGGTCCCACATCTTGTGGAAAGTAAATCCTAATCCAGCATGGGGACCTACAAGTGAGCCCATATGTCCTCCCCCTATGCCTGATAGTAGCAATTTTCTTTCTCGGGAGGAGATAGAGGTGCTGCGGGCATGGATAGCCCAAGGTGCTCCCAATGCTGCTGGGCAGCGCCCTTGGGAAGAGCGAAAGCGCTCGTGCCATCGGAAGGCTTTTGTTTGTGCTTCAGGTAGCGATGTAGTAGCAGTTTTTGATTTAGACACCTATCACCTTTTGTATCAAATACCTGTGGGCGTTCGTCCTGGGCAGATAGAGAGCCCTCACTACATTCAGCTTTCCCCCGATGGAAAGTACTTCTACGTCACCCTTATCGCTGGCGCAGCTGTGGAGAAGTATCGCACCGATACTTATGAAAAAGTAGGTCGGGTGGAGGTAGGGGCAGACCCTGCCCATATAGAGTTCAGTAGTGATGGGCGCTATGCAGTAGTTACTCATTTCACCGATGTAGCTCCTATCAAGCTCACCCTCATAGATGCTGAACGCATGCAGGTTTTAGATGAACTGCGGGATCCTTTAGGGCAAATAATCGCTCGCCCACATGGCTTATGGATCACTCCGGACTTCCGTTATGCTTATGTAACGGCTAATGCAGGCAACTACCTTACTAAGGTTGAAATCAGTCAGGACCGCACGAGGTTCGTAGATTTTGAGCAAATACCTTTAGCCCCGAGCATGGTACCTCAAGCGGACCCTCGCTGGGGGCCGTACCAGATTATACCAGAGCCTACGGGTCAATACTATTTCGTAAGCTGTGATGCCTCCAATGAAGTGCGGGTCTTCCGCCAAAGAGACGATAGTTTGGTAGCGGTTATTCCTACGGCAGCCGCTCCTAAGCTCATGACTTATCATGAGGGACTTGTATATGTGGCATGTCTAAAGGCGCGAGCCCCCGCTCTCCAAGGAGACAAGTTAGGAGCCGTCGCTGTCATAGACGCCCTTAACCTCCGTCTCCTCACCCACATATATGGGACGGGGCATTTGCCCAGAGGTATAGGGGTGGACCCTGTGCGAAAGCAGCTCCTACTCTCTTTTGAGAACCTGGCGGGTATGGATCCTCCTCATCATTATGTGGGGGGGATCCCGGGCATGCCAGCGAAGCTCTATGTGCTTCAGATTCCTTCTTTTCAGATAAAAGCTGTCCGAGAGTTTGCACTTGTTGGATATGGATTAGCTATTTCGCCGTAAGTCTAAGTTTTTCTATACCTTTGTCAGTAGAGCCTCTTGCATGACCGTGTCCTATGAACATCGCCTGCTTTTCAGGCATGAGGGCCCTCTTGACATGGAGGTTTTGCCCGTACTTGTCCATGCTGCAGAAAGGGCATTACAAAATGAGGGAGTGAGGCCCCCTCTTCGTCGTCGTATTATCTCTTCTCTTATAGAGCTTGCGCAGAATATCATTCGCTACTCCGCTGTGAATGAAAAATACCCTCCCTTGCTTTTGCTCAGCCGTACCGATCAGGGATTTGTGCTCATCGTGCGTAATCTTGTTCACTATAGTCAGGAGCTTTTTCTTCACTCATATCTTCAAAACCTTGTCAGTATGCCTCGTCAGGAGCTGGAGAAGTTGCACTATAGCACTTTGACTGAAGGTAGTTATTCTGATAGCGGTGGCGCTGGCCTTGGTCTTGTGCAGGTACTTTTCAAGTCTGATGCCTTTGAGTATGAGCTTACCCCAGTGGAGGGGGAATACAGCTGGTTCACTGTGAAAGCCTCTTTCTCGCTATAAGCCTATGAGTGATCTGACGACTTCTGAGCGGTTGATTATTGAGCCTACTTTTACGACGCCGGAGATTCGTTTTGACCCGGCAGCGGGTCGCTTCTTCATAGGAGGGAACTCTTACCCTGAAAACTCTCTCAAGTTCTATGGTCCTGTCCTTCAATGGCTGCAGGCGTGGGCAAGCAAGCACACGCCTACTTCAGAGACACTCACAGTGGAGGTTCGTTTAGAGTACTTCAATACAAGCACGGCAAAGGTGCTTTTAGACCTTTTTCGCCTATTTGAGTCGCTGTATGAGCGCGGCCAGCCCATCCAAATTCGGTGGATATACGTGGCAGAAGATACGGAGATGGAGGATGCGGGGATAGACTACCAGGCGGCAGTGAAGGTGCCATTTGAGCTCGTACCTGTAGATGAATGAAGGACAAGCGTGAAACCTCCACCCAACTCAGTGTTAGCTTTGAGCGGGAGGAAGCGGGGGCAGAGAAGCTAAAAGCTTGGATAGAGGAGCTGCCAGAAGGCTCGCCAGAGCGCATTCGCCTGGAAGAGATACGAGAGTACTACGAGTCTCTAATGAAGGATGCGCGCCTTCTGGTTCGCATGGGAGACCGCCTCCAAGCCAAACTGCGCGCTGCCAATGAAGAACTGGCTCAGAAAAACGAAGAAATAGCCCGTTTCAACCTACAGCTCAAAGAAAAAAACAGAGAGCTTCAAGAAACTCTGGATGCACTCAGAGAAAGCCAGCGCCGACGGAAAGCTCTTACGGTTCTGGGCTTGAGCGCCATAGCGATATTTATGGTGACCGAGCTGATAGAGTACTACATAGAGCGCACCGCATCAGGTACGACCAGCCAGTGGGCAAACTTTATTTCCTTTGGGCTCAAAGCGCTGGTTGCGATAGCCTTCAAGCCTTTAGAAGAGCTTGTGGAATCCATCCTCAGTCGCACGGTGCATAAATGAAGCGAGGCGTATATTTAGACTATAATGCTACGACGCCGCTCCTTCCGCAGGCTCTGGAGGCGATGTTGCCTTTCTTTACAGAACGCTTCGGTAACGCTGCCAGCCCTCACTTATGGGGAAAAGATGCTTCGGATGCAGTAGAGGAAGCACGACACAAGCTCGCCCAACTCTTGGGAGCCATTCCCCAGGAGATTTTCTTTACCAGCGGCGCCACAGAGGCTCTGAACTTGGCTCTCTTCGGCCTCGCAGAAGCGTATGCCTCTACAGGACGCAGACATATTCTTGTCTCCCCCACCGAACACAAAGCAGTGCTGGACCCTCTCAAGGTTCTGAGCCTGCGGGGATGGAGCGTAGATTTTCTTCCCGTAGACGAAAACGGACTGATTTCCCCCAGCGACCTAAGGAAAGCCCTACGGCAGGATACTCTCGTTGTTGCGATTATGCTGGCGAATAATGAGACGGGAGTCATTCAGCCTGTTTCTGAGCTTTCTGCCATAGCCCACGAAAAGGGGGCCTTTTTCTTATGCGATACGACGCAGGCGGTAGGCAAGATACCCGTTAGCTTGCCGGCGCTGGGAGTAGATATCGCCGTCCTCTCAGCACATAAGTTTTATGGTCCGAAAGGAATAGGTGCTTTGTATCTAAAGCGGCGTTCTCCTCGGGTGAATTTGCAGCCTATCCTTTTCGGGGGGGGACATGAAAGGGGGCTTCGGAGTGGAACTTTGCCAGTTCCCCTTATTGTAGGGATGAGCGTGGCATTAGAGATTGTCATGAAAGATTTGCCTGCGGAGGCCTCTCGTCAATCTGCTCTCCGAGACCTCCTCAGGGATCGGCTATTAGAGATTTATCCTTCTGCCCGAGAAAATGGAGCCGCAGCGCCGCGACTGCCTAATACGCTTAGCATGAGTTTTCCGGGTCTAAAGGCTTCTGATATCTTAGCGCGCACCCCCCTTTTAGGGGCGGCGACGGGTTCTGCATGCAGCTCAGCTCGCCCAGAGCCTTCTCACGTGCTTCTTGCTATGGGGTGCTCACCTGAGCTTGCTCGGAGCACGCTTCGGTTTTCTGTAGGCAGATTCACTACAGCGGAGGATATTGAAGTAGCGGTAGAATACCTTTCTACTACCTTCCAGAGCCTTTCTCCACGAGGAAAAGTTCTCTCCTGAGAGCAGGTTTTGCCCGCATCAAATGGGGGAGGATGCCATAACTGGGTCGCCAGCGGTCTCTATTCTGCCTCTGGTTAGCCTTCGTAGGCTATCCAATGGATGCGATCTGGCAATCTCTGGTAGTATATAGCTTCTCCGTTAGGCAAGGAGAAAGAGTCATCAGGATACAAGATCGTGTGAAGGGTTACGGGCTGGCGCACTTGAACGATCCAGCCTTCTGGAATGGTGGTGCGCCATCTTTCAACGGCTTCCAGAGATGCCTTCACAGCAAAGGCCATGGTCCTTACTCCTCCCTGAATGAAGTAAGGCTCTATGCCTTCGTTCTCCATCTCACGCAGGACGTCGCCCATGGAGAGGCGAGACAGGTATATGCTCTCCATTTCAATCAGTATAAGCTCTCGCCGCTGGGTGCGAATCGGCGGAAGCGGCTCCACCCACTTTTCAGCGATGAGGGTTCCCTCTGCAGTAGGGTCAAAGTACGGACGAACATAGAGAGGTATGCGTTTCTCTCGTAAGGGCTTGAGGGTGCGGGGATGAAGGATTTGGGCGCCATAATAGGTCATTTCAGCTGCCTGACTATAACTGAGTTCTTTAAGCGGCTGGGCACCAGAATAAAGATTGGGATCGGCGGAATACAATCGTCCCACATCTTTCCATGCAATCATTCCTTGGGCGTTGAGCATATTGCTGAAAAGCGCAGCAGAATAGTCTGAGCCTTCGCGCCCCAGAGTTACACTGCGTCGGCGCAAATCGGAGGCGATATACCCCTGCGTCAAAACAAGCTTGTAGGTACGGAAAAGAGGCATAAGCTGAGCATCTACATTCGCCTGGCTGGCGCTAAATATGACGGATGGCTCTGGATAGTAGCCATCTGTAACGATGAGTCGTCGTGCATCTATCCATGCTAAGGTTATGCCCTGAGCCTCTAAGTATGCTCTCACGATTTCACTACTAATCAGCTCTCCATAGACGAGAATGCCGTCGGTGGCTATGCTGATTTCTTCGGAGAGTTGGGATAGAGCTTGGATTCGCTGCCAGAGGGGCTTCCAGTATTTCTCGTCCAAATACCGAATAAGCTGTTGGGCGAGACCCTCGGGAAGAAGCTCTTCCACTATCTGCACGTGTTCGCTCCGCAGGAGTTCGTAAATAGATTGGGCTTGTCCTAAGTCTGCGCGCCCGGCAGCCTCGGCGATTTGTAGGAGCTTGTTGGTCGTCTTTCCGATAGCAGAAACGACGAGGAGACGAGGAGCTTCATGATAGGCAAGGCGCAGAACAGGGATAAGTTGACGAATCGCCTCAGCATTGCGGAGACATCCTCCGCCGACCTTCATGACCCACATTGCAGCAAAAGTAGTTTGTTACCTTTGCTAAGGTGCGATTGAAGACTGACTACCTCGTTATTGGGTCGGGGGTGGCAGGGCTGTATTTCGCACTCCAAGCTGCTGAACACGGTGAGGTTCTTATCATTACCAAGGACAAAGCGACGGAGAGCAATACAACCTATGCCCAAGGGGGGATAGCAGGGGTTTTTTCCTCTCAGGATAGCTTTGAAGCGCATATCCGCGATACATTAGTAGCGGGGGACGGCTTGTGCCGAGAAGACATCGTACGAGGGGTGATTTCTGAAGCCCCTGCAGCTATCCGCAAGCTCATGACCTATGGGGTTCAGTTTGACAGAGATGAACGCGGGGAGCTGCTTTTAGCCCGGGAAGGAGGCCATTCTCATCCCCGCATTTTACACAGCCGAGATGCCACTGGCGCAGAAATTAGCCGCTCCCTTTTAGAGGTAGTCAGAAGACATCCTAACATTCGTTTGTGGGAGGGAGTTTTCGCCTTAGACTTGATCACACAGCATCACTTGGGGATTTATGTCAATCGGGGTTATCCGGGAATCACTTGTTATGGGGTATATGCCTTAGAAGAAGCCACAGGCACAATATGGACGATTCTGTCCCGAGTAACGATTCTGGCTTCTGGGGGGGCTGGACAAGTCTACCCAGTAACGACCAATCCTCCTACAGCTACTGGCGACGGGGTCGCAATGGCTTTGCGGGCTAAAGCCCGAATCGCCAATATGGAGTTCTATCAGTTTCACCCCACAGCCCTATATGAGCCAGAAAAGCGTCCGGCGTTTCTACTTACCGAAGCTTTACGGGGGGCAGGAGCAGTTCTCGTAGACCCCATTCATCATCGTCCCTTCATGCACAAATACGATAGTCGCGAAGATTTGGCTCCTCGGGATATCGTCGCACGAGCCATAGATACAGAGTCTAAGATTGCTGGCACCCCCTTTGTCTTCTTGGATGCTCGGAGGGTGAAGAACCTGCCAGAGCACTTCCCTACGATTTACGAGTATTGTAAAAAGAAAGGATTAGACCCTACTGAAGACCTCCTGCCCGTGGCTCCAGCTGCTCACTACATGGTAGGCGGTATAGATACCGATGGGGTGGGGCGAACTTCTATCAACCGCCTATATGCGATTGGGGAGGTTAGTTATACAGGGCTGCATGGAGCTAATCGGCTTGCTTCTAACTCTCTTTTAGAAGCGCTTGTTTTTGCCGAAAGGGCAGCAAAAGACTCTATTCCTGTTCTCAAGGAATACACCTGGCAAGAGAACGTCCCCGACTGGGATCCTCGGGGAACTCACCATCCGGAAGAGATGGTGCTTATCAGCCACAATCTTCAGGAGCTGCGCACCCTAATGGGCAACTATGTAGGCATCGTAAGGTCCAACTTTCGGTTGGAACGGGCTCGTCGGCGCATCGCCCTCCTCTATGAGGAGACGGAGGCCTTTTATGCTCATACTTACCCCTCTCGGGCTCTATTTGAGCTGCGAAACCTGATTGCTGTGGCTTACCTTATTGTGAAGTCTGCCTTTATC
>JANXDD010000099.1 GCA_025059915.1 Bacteroidia bacterium
GATTACTCGGTATGGGCTTAATTTGACTTTTTTCAAGGTGGAGAAGCCTATTTTGCCTCTTTCGCCTGAGCTGCCTTTTCATGAGCAGGAGCGGATAGAGCGGGAGAACAGTGTGCTTCTTGGGCATCGGGTGCTGGTGGAGCTGGAGGGAGCAAATCCTAACCCTCTTCTTGAAGGTTTAGCCAAGAAGCCTGGGTACTACAACTACTTTATTGGGAATGATCCGTCCAAGCATGCCAGTTTTGTGGGGCTGTATGGAGAGGTGCTGGTGAAGGAGGTGTATCCGGGGATATCGGTGAGGTACTATTTGGAGGGGGGGCGGTTGAGGTATGATTATTTAGTGGCGCCTGGGGCGGATGTGTCGCAGATACGATTTCGGATCCGAGGGGCGGACGAGGTGGAGGTGAAGGGGCAGAAGCTGGTATTAGGTACTCGGTTTGGGGCTGTGGAGCTGTGTGAGCTGCGGGCGTATCAGGGGGGCCGCCGTGTGCCAGCGCAGTTTGTAGCAGAGGGGGGGAGCTATCGGATAGCGGTAGGGTCGTATGACCGCTCGCAGCTGCTGGTGATAGACCCGCTGGTGTATTCTGTCCCCCCTGACTTAAAGGCTTCGGAGATAGGCTTTGACATAGCGGTGGATGGAGGAGGTTGTGCGTATGTAACGGGATGGACTCGGAGTTCTGACTATGATGTGACGGCTGGGGCATTTCAGACGAGACGTGGGGGCGATTACGATGCTTTTGTGACGAAGCTGAGGGCTGATGGTAGTGGGCTGGTGTATTCTACCTATATCGGCGGGCGCTTTGACGATGAAGGCTCACGCATAGCGGTGGATGGGGGTGGTTATGTGTATGTAACGGGGCGGACCCGGAGCTCTGACTATCCTGTGACGGCTGAGGCACATTTCAGACAAGCCATGAAGGTGACGACGATATCTTCGTAACGAAGTTAAATGCCGCTGGTAGTGGGCTGATGTACTCTACCTATATCGGCGGAAATGAGAGGTATTAGGAGAAGCGAGAATAAAAACCTCCCTCCTCTCCTAAGAGGTAGTAGTGCTGAGAAAGAGGTATCAGGGGAGCAGGTGCGTTTTTGGCTAAAGGGGTGACTTTTAAGACACTCGGTGGCGTAAAGAGAAGTGTGAGAGGCATAAAAGTTAGTGGTGAGCGGCAGCTGCGGCTGATGCTTTCTGCTGGGGTGAAGTAAGAGATACTATACGATGGCTGGTATTAGCTGAATGGAGCTTTTCCCTCTCCTTTTTCCTATTAGAGTTGCGCCTACTATCTGTGCGCACGACCTTGTGCTTATTTATACTTCCTCACAATGCAGTTCCAAAAGCGTCCTGCGTATCTCGTAGCTACGACCTTTTGGGAAAATGGCATATTCTGATGTCCCACTCCTGTTTGAGAAGAGCATACCCTAAGGCGAGTTATACCTCTCTGTACGGGATTAGCTACCCGACCTGCGAATATGCATGTGTATGATGAGCTTGTGCTGCTTCTTAGGGAAGGCCTTACACGCCTGGGAAGCCCTTTAAAAAATAAATAAAGCGGCTGCAGAGAGCCTGCAGCCGCTGTCAGTTACCGCAGTATAGTTACCGTGCCAGTGCGTTTGATTTCTCTATTTTCTGCATCTATCCCTACGAAGAGGAAGGTATAGGTTCCCTCTGGCACGGGCTCGCCTCGTTTGTTTCTACCATCCCATACTTTAGTTTTATCGCCGCCATTGGTCCACACTTCTACGCCCCATCGGTCATAGATGGACACTGTGTAGCGCTGGAAGCCCAGAGCCTGAATGTTCCATGTCTCATTGATGCCGTCGCCATTGGGGGTTATAACATCGGGAATTGTAAGACCGAAGCAGAGGGGCACCGTAATAGAGGTGCTATCTGAGGTGGTACATTGTCCGCCGCTGGAGACTTCCACTCTGACAGAGAAATTGCCATGCTGGGTTTCAGAAAAGGTACGGTGAGTGAAAGGCTGAGTGGTAATGGTTTTTTCTCCATCACTCCATATCCAGGTGTAAGTGAGGGGCGGGATGCCGTGAGCATTGACTTCTATATGGGCTTCACGCAGTGGACAGTCGCCTAAAAGTTGGGCGCGCACCCCCTGAATAGATGCATCGTAGGTATAGCCTACACTCCAAGAGAAAGGCCCTACTGTGCATTGATTAGCATCACTTACGAAGAGCTGGTAAGTGCCTGGCCGCAAGCCGGAGATAGAATTAGACTGGAGTGGCAGAGGAGCGCCTGTGGAGTCTCGCCAAGTGTAAGTATAGGGAGGGGTTCCCCCGCTTATGCTGACTTGAATCGCTCCATCTGCTGCGGTACGACAAGTAGCTGGGCTAATAAGGCTATCCACCAGTCTGAGAGAATCTGGCTGGGAGAGAACTACTCTCAGGGTGTCAAAGCAGCCTACGGTATCTTCGGCTCGGACGGTGTAGGTGCCTGCGGGGAGGTTTGTGAATATGCCTGTCGTATTTGTGATGCCTATGGGGAGGAGGGTGTAGATGAAGTTTGAGCCGCTATTACCGCCTGTGGCTTGGACGGTGAAGGCGCCCCTTCCACCGTAGCAGAGGATAGGCTGCGTAATCTGTGGCGGCTGAATAGTAACTGCTGTACCAGGTGAGACGGTTATGGATCGGGTGGCAATACACCCATTCGCATCCCGAACCCGCAAAGTATAAGTTCCCACCCCCAGCCCTGTGAAAGTAGGATTGGAAGTCCAGACGGGTGCGTTGGGGAGGAGGCTATATTCGTAGGGAGGGGTTCCGCCTTGCCCTTGAAGGGTTACAAATCCAGAGGGCTGCCCTCCGCAGGAGAGCAGGAGAGAATCTATCACCAGTACCCTTAGAGGAGGAGGGTCTTGAAGCTGGACTACTCGCCGGATGATACAGCCCAGCGCATCCCGAATCCAAACGGTGTAGGTGCCGGCAGAGTAGTTAGTCCAGGTACTATTGGAGCTCCAGCCGCTGGTAGGAGGGACCGCCACCGCACCCGACATGAGAACGTACTCATAGGGGCCCAAACCACCCGTAGTCTGGGCGGATATAGTACCTGTGGGGGTGCCTACACACCGGGGGCTTGTCAAGCTTATTTGAGGTTGAAGCGTGTCTAAGAGGGTAAAAAGAAAAGTATCAGCAGCAGCTCCTTCTGGCACGGTAGTAGTGGGTAGAACATTGCCACATTGGTCTTGAATGGGCACATTATTAGCCCCTCCTGTAGGAGGCCCTGCGATGTTTGGGTCATTATAGTTGATGTAGAGAGCGTAGATTCTGCCTGGTACTAAGGGCTGTCCTGTGGTGAGAGCGACGGTATTTGTCTGAGGAGGGTTCAGCGGGGCTGCGGCAGTTATAGGGATTTGCGTATTCGTGGTATTGTCAAAGAGGGTGAAGTCTGAGCCGTTAGCATCTACGCTATTAGGACGAATCAGCTCATTGAATCGGACGCGCAGTTGGGTCAGGGCAGGCAGTTGAGTGTCATAGCTATTACCACAGCCTCTGTAGACGCTGTCTATCCGAGGAGGAGTAACATCAATGTATTGAGCTGTGCCTGTGAAGTTTATGGTGAATCCGACATTATTGTTGCTGAAGTTGTCAACGAGAAGTAAGAAGGTCTGACCGGGGCTCACCTGCAGTCCGGGCATAATAGGAGGGTCGCTGGCTGTATTAGAGATGATACCAGGCTGGGGATTAGTATGGTCTAAACCTGTAAGGCCTGAGGTAGAGCAGTAGTTTGGAGGGAGGCCGCAGCAAGTGGTAGTAGACTGATTAGCAGAATAGTTACAACGGATGGGAGGGGGCACATTGCCTGTACCTGAAAATATATCGCAGGGGTTGGGCAAATTAGTTACATCCCACAGAGCAAAGTCGTAATCCCTACCGCCTAAACCGCTGAGGGGGCAGATAAGAAAGCCCATAGTTCCGCCAGTCTGGACCGTGAAGATGAACCATACACTCCGATGCTCTCCACCGAGAAGGCAGGTTCCTCGACCATCGTTTCCAAGTTCCAAAACCTGTCCTGGCGAGGGCACACCCCCGGGATAGGTATAGGTAGGAGAGCATAGGCGGATAGCTCCGCTACAGTCTGATTCTGGAAGATTGAGGGGATGGATACCCTGAGGAGGCGGAGGAGAGGCATGAGGGTTTATGCCCTGCTTTTTGAGGCGAATATAGACGCTGTCGGGAAGGATTTGTCCCATAAGCAGCCCAGCCAAAAGGAGGAGGGACAGGATGTGCATAACCGCAAAGATGCGTTATTTTGGCTGGAACCACTTCGTAATATGCTATTTTCGGCATCTGAGTGGAAAAAAAACCGTTCTGAGGTGGTACTTTCGCTGTATGAGGTGCATTTTCATCGGTGGGCTGCTTTTAGCTCAGGAGCTGAGCTTGTCTGAGATATGGCGGGAGTATCGGTATTATGCGCAGACGCATGAGCTTGTTGCTGGGGGGGAGGCATGGTACGGGCAGACAGAAGAGGGAAAGGTTTTTCGGATTACGAAAGGTCTGCAGGTTGAGACGCTGGGGGTCATGGGCTTAATAAGTCGCTGGCTTCCTTATGGAAAAGGCGGTCTTATATGGGGTAAGCTTCGGCGGGCTTTTCGCCATTCCAGCTACGGGGAGCTTCTCTGGTGGCAAGGAACCGAGCAGCGTCCCCTCCCTGGCAGCTCGTGGTACGAAGCAGCCCTCCTGCCAAATGGAGAAGGATTTATTGCTGCTGATGCTAACAACCTCTATCTCTGGCGAGGCAGTGGATGGGATACGCTCACCCACTATGCTGGACAGCAGCGGGCAGGCACAGCCGATTGGTTATATGAAGAGGAGTTTAGCATTACTCGGACATTTGAAATAGCTCCTTCTGCGCAATATGTGGCGTACCTGCTTTTAGACAATACGCACACTCCTATTTACCCGCTTCTTCTTTCAAGGGCACAGTCCTATCCTTATGTTCAGCCTATCCCCTATCCCCGAGTTGGGCAGAGGAATCCTATTGTAGAGCTTCATGTGTATGACCTTATAAGCCGTAAGGATAGGCGAGTCTGGGTGGATAGCGTGGGAGGGTACATTCCATGGTTAGGTTGGAGTCCGATGGGGGATGAGTTGTACTTTGTCCATCTTGGTCGGGCGCAGAACCGCTTCACCCTCTATCGATACGAGGTAGGGCAGGAAGCGCCGAAGCCTTTCTTTTCGGATAGTACAGCAGGATTTTTCACTTGGGACAATAGAAAGCTGCTCGTGTGGAGGTCAGATCAACCAGAGCTATTTTATCTCGCTGGTGGAAAGGGCACATGGGAAATTTGGCACTATGATTATAAAGGTCGGCGCTTAGGCATCTATGCTCCAGCGGGACTGCGAAGCCTCATTGGCTATGCTCATGGCAAGCTCTTTTTCCATGCCGAGGGCAAAACTCCCAAAGACCAGCGAATAGGCTACATTCCTTTGCGCCGAGGGGCTTCACCCGTGTGGCTCACTTCTGAGACAGGTTGGGCGGAGGGTGAAATCACCGGCGACCTCCTTTGGATAAAGGAGAGTCGGTTTTTAGAGCCTTATAGGGAAAAAGTTTGCGATGTCTCTCATCCAGAGCGGTGCTTAGAATTTCCTGACCTTAATGCGGGGCTGCGTCAGCGGATGCCGAAGGCGCAGGTGCGCTTCCTCACCTATCCAGGAGGCGATGGCAGACTCCGCTGGGGATATTTGATGCTTCCTGCTTCTTTTGATTCTACTCGGCGGTATCCAGTGATTCTCACTTTCTATGGCGGGCCGGGCTCTCAGCAGGTGAGTGAGGAGTTCAAAAACCTTAGCTTTTTCTGGCAGGCTTATTTAGTGCAGAGGGGTTATATTGTAGCTTGTGCGGATGGGCGGGGGACAGCTCTTTATCCTACAGAACGGTTTAGCGTTTATCGGAAACTGGGACTTTTAGAAGCAGAAGATTTGGCAGCTTTTGTGAGGTACCTACGCTCTCTGCGGTATGTAGGGCGAATAGGAGCATTTGGATGGAGTTATGGAGGCTATATGGCAATAAGGCTGGCGTTTGCTGCGCCGGAGGGGCTTGCCGCTGCAGTAGCAGTAGCTCCTGTAACTGACTGGCGATTATACGACAGCGCTTATACAGAGCGGTTCATGGACCTTGCGGAATCTAATAAAGAAGGATACGAGACGACAGCCCTTCCCCCTCGGGGGGTGAAGCTGCAAGTGCCCCTCCTTATCATGCACGGAGATGCAGACGAAAATGTACATCCTCAGCATACTTATGAATTTCTGGAGCGGCTTTTACGAGGTCAGCCGGAAGCTCCAGTGGAATGGCGTATTTTCCCCGGACAAAATCATGGCATCGGCACTTACCGATATCGGGTGTATTGGGAAGTAGAGCGGTTTTTTGAGCGGCATCTGCGTGAATAAAGAGCCCTAACTTTGAGAAGTGCAGCTGCGGGCAGAGAAGCTGGAGAAAACTTATGGCAAGCGTAAGGTAGTAAATCAGGTCTCCCTCCACCTCTCTCCTGGGGAAATCGTAGGACTTTTAGGTCCAAACGGAGCGGGGAAAACGACGACTTTTTACATGATAGTGGGTTTCATTCGCCCTGATGCAGGGGAAATTTACTTAGGAGAGGAGCGCCTGACGAACCTTCCTATGTATAAGCGTGCGCAGCGCGGGATTGGCTATCTCCCTCAAGAAGCATCGGTTTTTCGCCGTATGAGCGTAGAAGACAATCTGCGCACTATTTTAGAGCTGCGTAAAAACCTTTCAAAGCAAGAGATAAAGCGGCGGATAGAGGAGCTTCTGGAGGAATTTGGGCTCGTACATGTGCGGCGTTCGCTGGGTCAGCAGCTGTCGGGAGGGGAGCGGCGGCGCACGGAAATCGCTCGTGCCCTCGCAAGCGACCCTCAGTACCTTCTCTTGGATGAGCCTTTTGCAGGGGTGGACCCTATCGCAGTGGAGGAGATTCAATCTATCGTAGTGAAGCTGGCGCAGAAAGGGATCGGGATTCTCATCACTGACCACAATGTACATGAGACGCTGGGGATTACAAATCGGGCGTACCTTTTGTATGAGGGACGGATTTTGAAGGAAGGGACGGCGGAGGAGCTAGCAGCGGATCCAGAAGTTCGGCGGCTGTATTTAGGGGAGAAGTTTCAGCTGGTGCGGTGAGGGGTATGACCTTATGCCCTAACCTGAGTCCGCACGTAGGGGAGAAGTTTCGGGTGGTGGGGGCTAAGGGGTTAAAAACGCGAAGTATTCGGGTTTCTCAACGCGGAGAAGGCTGAGAGAATGCGGTGAGGGGCGCGCCAGCGCCGAAGGCGCTG
>JANXDD010000009.1:0-21779 GCA_025059915.1 Bacteroidia bacterium
GAAACCTTTGGTAAGAAGATTGTAGAGGTCCTTGGCGGAAGAGATTTTAGAGGTAGCGTGGCGCTCAAAGCATAACTCCGCATCTATCGGCGACATGCCAAAGCCGTCATCAGTTACTTGAATGCGCTCTTTTCCCCCCCGTTCTGTCCAGATGGAGATGGTAGAGGCTTCCGCATCTAAGGCATTTTCAACAAGCTCTTTGATAACTGAGGCTGGGCGTACAACGACCTCACCTGCAGCTATTTGGTTGATGACGGATTCGGGAAGAATGCGTATGCGCTGCTCAAGGGCGTCGGTAGTCATACTTGAAGCCGCTCAGATCCGGGAAGTGCGGACGCTTCCGAGCTGTTTCATACCGATAGATTGTCCACCCCAGCTCTTTCAAGAATCGCAGTCCATCATTCCAAGGATAGCCCTGAGCGGGCGGGGTGCCTATCCGCCCTTCCCCTACATAAATCACCGCTGACAGAAAAAATTCCACTCCCAAATCAAAATCCACGATATAGGCTACATCCGACAAATAGCCATACGCTAACCCAACTTTGTTGAAGATGCGGATGCGAGGCGGCAGACGCACACTATCGCTTCCACCTAACAGGAAATACTTTCTCACCCCGTCGTGATATTCCTTCAAATCGTAATCAGGGTCTCGTGCTTCCGAGGGATACATAGACATGTATCGGCGCAGGAGGTGGTACGCCTCCCCGCTGAGCTGAAACCTCTCTGAGGGACGCATCACCTGCGGGAAAATCAAACTCATAAGAATGGCATGAGCATCTCGGAGACTGAGGGCATTAGAATAAGGGGTGATAAGGTAGGGATGCTTGGCATACGGATGTGGCGGATAAGAATCAGCACATACCGAAGGTATAGTGTAAGGACCACCTTTCTCCCGCAGAAATACGACTTCTTCTAAGCAAAGGTTTTCCTTAGGGCTGCAGCTTCGGCTCATCCTATGCCCGAAGTAAGCAGATCTATATCCGCGCTGGTGCAGCGTATGTGTGGCATGGAGCGGACCTACCAGAGCATACAGGTAGTCAAAAGTGGGGTTATCACTAAATACCATTTGGCGGCGGATGCAGTCAGCAAGGGAGTAAGGCTCTGTAGGAAGCTGAGCGTAGCAGCCTTCTTGCTTTGAGGCTTTTAGGATGAACGGAGTCCTTACTGTAATGCCTTGACCGCGCAGCCGCTCTATACGCTCCAATGCAAGCGCACACATCGGCAGTTTGACTAAGCTCGCAGGGTAGAAATACTCTGTGGTGTCTAAGCGGAAAGCATAGTGTTTAAGGATGGGGCGGTTTTGGGCATCGCGATTGACTTGAGTATAGATGATCTGGATGCGATAAGTCTGAGCGGCTTGAAGATACGGCTGTAGGTGAGGGGCTTTCTCTGTGAGAAGCCTCCGTAAAAAGATCGTATCAGGGGCGGAGAGACTATTGACCTGGGGGCGATAAGGCTGAGGAAGGATAAGCCCTATTCCGCTAAAAATAAACCCAAGTCCCACGAAGCGTAATGCCTTCATATACGAGGGCTGGAAGCGGTGTTTTTATAGCTACAAAAATACGCGTAGCCCATTGCGGGCGCCGTAAGAGAACCTCCCAGTGAGGCTCTATACTAAGCACCCAACGGCGACGCTCTCGTGCTGAAATAACGCTTTCTGGCTCTCGCCCATACCCTCCTAAAAGTCCCCGAGCCCCATGTCCTATCGCTATTCCTATCGGAGATTTCTGATGGAGGAGCACAAGCCAGTAGGTCTGCCCATTGTAGTCTTTGAGGATTTGGGCGATGCCGCGTCCCAGAAGGTCCGGCCGCTGCTTAGCATAGGGAGAAGGGAAAAAGGAAAATCGTATATCTACCTTCCATGGGGCGAGATAGTCTCTTATCCAGAAAAGTCCTGCTCCCAGCGTATTAGCTGCCATATCCCATGCTGAGGCTCCCCATTTCGGAAAAAATCCATCTGTAACCTCCAAGCTCATCTGAAAGCCCCAGGCCAGAAGGACTCCTAACCGCCGAGCAGATTCTCTTGAGTAGCCACAGGCCTCTGCCCATTCCTTATAGAGCCAGCTCAAATGGTAAGTGCTCCAAACGTGTCCCAGTTTATCCATTTGTTTCCACTCCTTGCCATCGTCAAAGAAGCGCCAGCCTTTTGCCTCCCGCCAGTCATACCACGCAGCAAATGGAGCCCCATAAATCAAGCTATAGCTAAGCCCTGTACCTATCCAAAAAAGTTTTTCCCTTTTCGGCGTGTCTGCCACGCACGCCAGCAGAAGCAAAAATAGCTTAGTAATCAAACTCAGTCTCTGCTGCGAGCCACTTTAGATACTCAGGCAGTCCTTGGGAGATAGGTATCTGCAAAATAGCAGGTAGCTGGTAGGAGCTTTGGGTACGGATTACTTTTTCTATGGCTTCGTAATAGGTGTAAGGGGCTTTGAGAAGGAGGATGGTCTCTGTGCCCTCTTGGATGGCGCCCTCCCACCAGTAGAGAGAATGGATGGTAGGGATTATATTCGCGCACGCCGCGAGACGCTTCTCTAAAACAGCTCGGGCCAGCTGCTTTGCTTCTTCCAGATTTGCACACACTACATACACAAATCCAAACTCTGGCTGCTCCATATAAACGAAGGTAGAGCTTATCTGCCACCCTATGGTCGTTCTTCAATAGGGGGGACTTGCCATGCTTCTATTACTTCTGTCAAAGGAGCTGAGAACGCCGCAGAAGGCAAAGGAGTGCGTAAGATAAAAGCCAGCGTAGGCGCTATGGCAGTAATCGGGACTTGAGCGTAAGAGTGTGCAGGGCGGATGCCTCCACCCCACCAGATAAGGGGTACATGCGTGTCATAGGTCCAAATAGAGCCATGAGTAGTGCCTACTGCGTAAGATTCCGCTTCTATCCAGCCCGGTGCATAGACTACTATCACATCGCCGCTCCGATACGGGAGAAAACCCGCCTGAAGCCGCTGAAAGGGAAAGCTACTTCCGCCGGGCCCTGCCAGTTCCTCTGCGGTGTAAGCATAGGTGATGAATTTCTGCTGCAAGAGCCATTCTTTGAGAAGCGCGCGGGCTTCTTTCTTCTGAGAGAGCGAGAGCCAATCAGCCAAGTAAAAGTTCTGATTCATGTAAGCTTGAATCGGATAGGTGGTGTCGGCGAGCTGCAGCATCTTCCGTAAGTAGGCTTGAGCCTCAGCTAAGAGGGCTTTTTCAGGATAGCGACCAGTATTCCAACCTTTTGCAGCTAATACCTCTGGTGTAGGAGCAGCTCCATGATCTGCTGTGAGGAAAACTAAAACTTCTTCTTGCCGAAACTTGCGGGAGATGTAATCTAAGAATGCTCCAAGCTGTTTGTCCAAGACTTCATAGGTTTCCTCCAGCTCGCAGCTCTCTGTGCCAAAAGTATGTCCTATGAGGTCGGGACTGGAGAGACTGATAGCCAAAAAATCTGTGATACCTTTTTGGCGTCCCAAGTTCTCTGCTTCAATAGCCCGCTGCGCCAGCTGGAGGGTAAGCCAGTTTCCCGCAGGCGTCAGGAGAAGCTCCTCATAGGAAGTGGGCTGATGCGGAAACGTAACTGTGCCGCCTACTTTTCCTTCATAAGGACTTTCATCGGTGCAAGCATGAGACCGCGTCAGTAGCCATGGCACACGCAGAAGGCTGTCAGGGTATCTTCGGGCATTAAACTCTTGCACCCAGCGAGGGAGAGTATCGGCGTAGTAGGAACTGGTTATCCAGACCCCTTCTTTACTATCAAACCACAGGGCTATCGTGGGGGCATGCCCAGCGGGGAGGATAGCAGAACGGTCCTTAAGAGCGATGCTAATTACCTTGCTTCTAAAGCGGGAAGCATACCGCAGTTCATCGGTGATGGTACTTGCCCAGAGCGTACGAGGAGAGCGCTGCCCTGCCGAAGAGGCTGTTCCTATGGTGCGCACTGAGCTGTCTGCCACGCAGTAGTAGGGACGCCTTAGGGAGCGCTCATACCAGGTATTTGCTACGATTCCATGGTAAGCCGGCGTGGCTCCAGTGTAAATAGAAGCATGCCCTGGTCCTGTATAGGTGGGGAAGTAAGTGTAATGACAGTTCCAATAAATCAGCCCTTCCTCCAAAAGCCGATAAAGTCCACCTCCCCTTTTGTAGGAAAAGCGGCGCAAATAATCGGCTCGCATCTGGTCTATGACAATCCCTATCACGAGGCGTGGAGGCTGAGCTGCGAAGGAGACCAAAGGCAAAAAGAATAATAGCCTCCAGCTGAGCTGTAAAAGAGGCTTTCTGAGAAGATAGGGACTTTCTATATCTTTTTTCGTGCGTGAGGGAAAATGCTTGTGAGGATTCAAAAGGGGTATCGCAAAAACCTTCATGCTTCAAATGTAGGTTCCTTCCGTAAAGGACTCATGAGGAGAGCGTTGGATAATGACCGTGCCGACTTTTTTCTCGCCGAAAAAGGCTTCAAGTACATCGTTAGGCAGGGCGGGTCCCACCCCCGCCGGCGTGCCGGTAAATACCACATCCCCTGGCTCTAACCGAAAAAACTGCGATGCTCTGGCGATAATCTCACCCAGAGAAAAAATGAGTTCCCGTCCATATCCTTCTTGAAGGAGAGTCTGACCTCGGTAGAGACGAAAGGGCACATTTTCCCACCCTTCGGGGATAGGGAGCCATGTGCCCCACCATGCCGAAGTGTCAAACCCCTTTGCCATTTCCCAGGGAAGCCCCTGGGCTTT
Source organism: Bacteroidia bacterium (assembly GCA_025059915.1). Classification (GTDB taxonomy): domain Bacteria; phylum Bacteroidota; class Bacteroidia; order SpSt-205; family SpSt-205; genus SpSt-205. The sequence continues at coordinate 4,716 of JANXDD010000009.1, forward strand.
GAGGAAACTTTGAAGGTCGCGCGCAGTGAAGTCAATCCCTACCGTCATCGCATCTACATAAGAAACAGCTTCAGCAGGGGTAAGGCGCGACCCTTCTCGCCCTATGCGAAAAACTAACTCCGTCTCGTATTCTAACCGCTTAGTAAAGGGAGGGTAGATGACTTTTCCTTCTCGGGCCCATGCGGTAGATGGTTTGAGAAAATAAATCGGCTTTTCTGGGGGAGCTGCCCCCATCTCTTGGGCATGTAGCCTGTAGCTGCGCGCTATGCAGATGATTTTCATAGGCTCATGACCCACTCCTGCCCTGCTGTAATCAAAGTCTCTGCACGCTCTGCCGTTTCAGCCTCAGTATAGATGCGCATGATAGGTTCTGTACCAGAGGCTCTAAACATAATGGCTTCGTTTCCTTCTAAAATCAGCTTGTAGCCATCGGTGTTATCTATTGCCCTAACTGCCTTCCCTGCGAAATGAGAAGGGGGCGCTTCACCGAGCTTGCGAAGAGCTTTTTCCTTTCTCGCCTCCTCAATATGCCAATCTAACCTATCTACTGCAAAAGGCCCCACTACCTCATGTATCTCTTCAATAAGGGTTTCTAAGCTTTTTCCTGTCTCTGCCAGCATCTGGAGGATAGTAAGGGCGACGAAGGTTCCATCTCGTTCGGGGAGATGGGAAGGGACAGCTACGCCGCCAGATTCCTCAGCGCCTAAAAGAGTATCAGGATTAGCTTGCATGCGTTCAGCAATGTATTTGAACCCAACGGGGGTGATTTCCACAGGAAGCCCATGCTGACGAGCATATTCTCCCACTCGTGTAGCACAGCTTAGACTCAAAATCACCCGCCCCTTTTGCCCTTTATATCGCACGAGGTAGTGAAGCATAAGAAGGATAATATGATGCGCATCTATGTAAGTTCCCCCTTTCCCAAGCATGCCGATGCGGTCGGCATCCCCATCTAACACAAAACCAAAATCCAGCTCGTTTTGCTGAATAAAGTATGCGAAATCGGCAAGATTCCGAGGGATAGGTTCAGGATTGACCCCCCCGAAGCTGGGATTGACTTCACATCGGAAGCGATAGACATTCGGGAGAAGCTTTGGGAATATTCGCTGCCCCGCTCCATACATAGCGTCAAATCCTACTTTGAAAGGGAGCTTAGAGAGGGCTTTGAGGTCAAAGCGGCTCTTGATGTAGTTGTGATACAGCGCCTCCATGTCATAAATTTCCAGCTGCTTCTGCTCTATGAGGGTTTCCCACTGATCCGGTACCTCTACGGGGGTATCAGGGATGAGAGCCTCTATTTCTTTGAGAAGTGCGACGGGAGCTGGACCGCCGTAGGAGGCCTTGAGCTTGTAGCCTGAGTACTGAGGAGGGTTATGGGAGGCAGTGATAACGATACCCAGGTGGCACTGATGCTGCATAGTAGCAAAGGACACCATGGGAGTCGTGGCGAAAGAAGGGCTGAGATAAACCTTTATGCCCCGCTGAGCAAGCTGCTGAGCTACTGCCTCAGCAAACTTATCAGAGAGGAAGCGGCAATCATACCCTATCATCACTTTAGGGTGAGAGTAGGTACGAAGAAGCCACTGAGCTGTTGCTTCTGTTATGCGGCTGAGATTATCAAAAGTAAAATCTCGGGCTATGACCGCTCGCCATCCATCGGTGCCAAAACGAATAGGCTTCATGCCGCAAAGTTAGCAGCGGCGGCAAAGGGCATCATATAGGTCTTCAATGTCTTTGAGCAGCCTTTCTTGACTATATCGCTGTCGGATGAAGGGAGCTGCCGTTTGAGCTTGTTTCCGAGCCTCAGGAAGGTTTTGTATAAACTGCTTTAGGCTCTCTGTGAGGGGTTCTGTGAGGAGGGTTCCCCAGCGCCCTCCTTCTAAAAGGTCTGGGACGCCCCCTACGGGGGTGGAAGCGACGGGAGTTCCACACGCCAAGGCTTCAATTAGAGTTACAGGGGTGCCTTCGTTGTCGGAAGTTAGGACGACAGCATCTACAGCTCGCAGCACTACAGGAATATCCCACCGCAGCCCTGCCCAAATAGCATTTAGCCCGAGAGAATTAGAGAGAGCTTCCCATTTTGGGCGTTCTGGGCCATCACCCACGAAGATGAGTCTAAAAGCCACCCCTTGAGATTGGAGTGCTACTGCTGCCTCAATAAGACGGTCTACTCGTTTGATAGGCACAGCGCGCCCTATCCAGGCAATAAGGGGTCCCACCTCTCCCTTCTGCCATTCCTGCCGCAGAGCCGAAACCGCCTGCGGGTCATATTCATCCAGCCGCGCCAGGTCAAATCCTAAGGGAATAACCCTTACTTTCTCCGCAGGGGCAATGTGGAAGCGCTGAACCAAATCTTCCTTCTGCCTTTCGCTGATAGCGATAATCTGATGGGAGAGGCGCGCCAGCCCCTTTTCCACCAGCCTGTAGAGATAGGAGACGAGGGGAGAGAAATACCCCTCTAGCGAATGCCCGTGAAAAGTATGAATTCGCACAGGGACGCAAGCCAGCCATGCGGCAAGCCTCCCTATGGCGCCTGCTTTGGCGGTGTGGGTATGAACGATATGGGGTTTCCACCTTCGCATGAGGCGCCAAAGCCACCACAGGCTACGAAGGTCCTTCCAAAAAGAAGGCTCCCTCTCCAGCGTCGGTATATAAAGCACAGGTACGCCATATTTTTCTATCCAGTTCTGCGCGCGCAGCTCACCTGCAGGCTCTTGACCTGCTACGAGAAGTGTCTCATATTTTTCCGCTGGCAAACTTCGGGAAAGCAGAAGCACATGATGAGCCGGTCCCCCGACATTGAGGCGACTGATAAGGCGCAGAACGCGCCGCTTGTGAGGAGAGGGGGGGGGCATAAAGGATTTGAGGCGCAAATATCGCTTCGGTATGTGTAAAAGCGGCTGAATAAAGCTATTGAGATGCGTCATGTAAGGGCATCTCTCTACTTTTGCCTTGTGTGGGTCTGTGTGCTAAGGTCCAAAATTCATCGGGCGCGCATCACGCAGGTAGATTTGGACTATGTCGGTAGCTTGACTCTGGATAAAGAGCTCATGGAAGCGGCTGGGCTTTTGCCATTTGAAAGAGTCCATGTGCTGAATGTGAATACGGGCAGCCGGATAGAGACCTATGTGATAGAGGGGGAGGCGGGAAGTGGAGTGGTAGGACTCAATGGACCAGCGGCTCGTACAGGTTTAGTAGGGGATATTGTAATCATCCTGTCGTATGCATGGATGCCAGAAGAGGAGGCGCGCACCTTCAGGCCGCGTATTGTCTTCCCGAAGGAAGGGAACCGTTTGTGAAGCGCCGCATAGGAGAGGCTGTTTTAGGTTTGGTAGTAGGGGGGGCTTTGCTGTGGTGGGTCTTGCAAGATTTTGATTGGCGGCTCCTGGGGAGCGTTCTGCGGAAAGGGATGGGGAGCTTGCTTTTAGCAGGGCTTTTCATGAGCGGAGCGCATCTGATACGAGCATGGCGATGGCAGCTTATGCTCCAATCAAGCCAAATAAACATAGACCTTGCTGCTCCCTGGTGGGCCCTCATGATAGGCTATCTCGTCAATATAGCCCTTCCCCGGGTAGGGGAAGTGGTGCGCTGTTCTCTCCTTTGGCGCTGGCGGGGTGTTTCTTTCCCTATCGCTATCGGTACCGTAGTAGCAGAGCGGCTTATGGATGTTCTCATTCTGCTGGGGCTTGCCAGCACAGTGATAGTAGTGGAGGGGACAGCCTGGCTAAAGGCAATAGGATGGGATGCCTATACGGTGTATTTCGTCATAGCGGCTGTCATAGGAGGGATAATTAGTTTGGGGATTTTGAGGTACCTCCTTCGGCGGCATACCTTTCCGTGGATGAGAGCTGCTCTTCAAGGTTTTGAGAGTTTATGGCGTACGCGACCCAGATGGGTTATGATAACCTCCTCTCTAAGTATCTGGCTGGGATATGGGGGGGCTGTCTGGGGGGTGATGGAAGCATACGACCCCTCGGCAGGGAATCTTTTTTGGTCCGCTTGGGTGCTTTTAGTGGGTTCAGGCTTAGCTATGGCGATCCCGGTGCCGGGGGGGATCGGTACCTTTCACGCTATTGGGCTGATTCTTCTTTCAGGGCTGGGATGGAAGGAGTCAGAAGCCAAGGTTGTAGTGTTTGCTGCTCATGCCCTTCAAACCCTGCTGGTTATTATACTCGGCAGTTTGGGGCTGATTTGGGGCAGCTGGCAGGCTAAAAGAGCCTAAAAGCATTCTCTCATAGGCGCACCCCTTGAAGGGACAGATTGAAAGCACTTAGGAGCCTCTCTGCTTTGAGTAAGCTTTCTTCCCACTCTGCTATGGGGTCTGAGTCGTAAGTGATGCCACTTCCTACCTGAAGGACGAGACGGCGGTGTTGTTTGTCATATATCCAGCTGCGTATCACTACTGCGAAGTCAGCCTCCCCGTCAGAGGAGATATAACCAATCGCCCCTGAATAGAATCCCCGTCCTATCGGCTCGTATTCGTAGATGTAGCGCATAGCGGCGCGTTTCGGGGCGCCAGTCATAGAGCCAGCGGGAAATAGACTTGCAGCAGCAGCCGTCCAAGGGATGTTTCGTTCTTTTTCCCCATACACTGTAGAAACGAGATGATGAACCCCTGGGAAAGTATGTACGCCTGCCAGCACTGGTACCTGCACAGAGCCAGGAAGGCAAACTTGCTGAAGGTCATTCCGAACAAGGTCAACTATCATCGTGTTTTCTGCAAGCTCTTTTGAGTCTCGCCGAAGCCCTTCAGCTATCTGTAAATCTTCCAACCAGGTACTACCGCGCCGAGCTGTGCCCTTGATAGGTTGCTGAGCAATGAGCCGCTGCCATTGCCAGAAAAATCGCTCAGGCGAAGCACCGATGATGTATTTCTGCTGGTATTTGAAAAGGTAGTTATAAGTCGTGGGAAAAGCCTCCAGCAACGCCAGATATGCACTAATAGGCTCTACAATAGCTTCCCACTGGAATCCTAAGGTGAGATTGACTTGATAGACTTCGCCGTAGTAAATATGCTCACGGATTCTATCCACCAGCCCAGTGAAGTGGGCTTTATCCATGGAGGCTTCTAAAAATTTAGCATGACGCACAGGGGGGCGATTAGAGCGCTCCGGCTCCCACTCCGGCGCTTCAATCTGAGCGATGACAACCTGCGGAACAAAGAATGCCCGCTTAGGAAACTCTATCCAGGTTTTCTTTTGCCGGGCTTTCCATTCGTAGGTCCAGCCGCCCATGTACCACTGCCCTTCTGATAGGGGTTCGCGATGGGGCTTTCGGGCTACTCCTACAAGCCAGCGGTAGTGAGAGAGGTCGTCATATGGGCTATTTTGAAGGTGAAAGTAAAAGTACGGATAGGTGTCTGCCCAACGCAGAATATCGGAGATTTTCATCCGTGTATGGGTCTGTAGTACATCTTTTCGCATAGGCTCTTCAATGTGGGGGCAACTTTTAGTCGTCTATTTGGCGGGGTACCTCGCCAGTGTAAATATACCTCGTCAGAGTCCATGTCCCATAGCAGTAAGTTTCCGAAAGCATCATATCCTAAGGGCAAAAAAGAGCTGGGGAAAAAACCCTGGAGTCGGAGCCGATGCATGAATATATTGCGGTCAGTAGGAGAGAGGTCTAAAATATGGACCAGCTTGATAGAGCAAAGGGTGCCCTCGCGCCACACATCAAACATGGGAAATCGTTGCGCTGTCTCTAACCAGCGAAAAAATACCTCTGGAAACGAGGGGGTCTCGGACATTCCCTCTACCATGTGCGTCAAAAATAGTACCTTTCCTTGCATGATAGTTCGGCTGAGCTTATTAGCAACTTTACTTTGGGCGCAGACAGGAGGCTACGACCCAAATGAAGTCATCGGGGAGGATTCGGAGACCGTATCCCAGCCGTATGTTCCCAAACGCGAGGAGATTCTTATTCAGGTCAATGGGGAGCCTTTCACCTGGCAGGACCCGCTCGTGATTCAGGGTGGTAAGACCTATAACATCCACATCACAGGGCTCAAACCGGGGTCTAAGTTTATCCTTCGTCTCTTCAAGGCAGGGCAAAAAGCTGGAGCTACGCACTTTGATGCCAATGAAGTGGGCGAAATAGAGCTGGAAGCCACTTTGAACAAACAAAAATTTCAGGGGACTGCCGAGGTGATTTACTATCCTTCTAATGGGAGAGAGGTTCGGCGACGCTTTACGGTGAAGGTACAGTAAGGGCTTTCGGACGAAGAAGCTGCCGAGCCCAAAAAGTCTCTATCCCAATAAGCAAAAGAGCCGCTACCAGCCATATGTGCCAGTCCCGCCAGCTTATACCGACGCTTTTCTCTGAGAGACGGCCTTCTTCCCAAGAGAGGATGCGTATTGGGAATTTAGTTGAGCTTAGAGTATGGAGGGGAAGGGGAGGAGAGCTGGACTCTTCCACTGCCACATTTAGCCCTACGAACCCGTAGGTTTCTGTTTCTCCCCGAATCTCATATAGTCCCAAGGGAAGCGGCTGCTCCCCAAAGCTGAAGAGCCAGCTGGCGCCGCTTCTTCGGGTGGCAGGCATGTATTCGCTTCCAGAGGAGAGATGTCGCAGGCGGGGACGCTCGGGCATATCCGCAGAGAAAGTGAAGCGCTTCCCTGCTTCAGCAGCCCATACAGAGCCTTTCGCCTCGCCCCAGTTATATAACCGAGCCATAAGAGGAACGAAAAGACTATGGTTTCCCAAGGTGCTTTTTTCCCAGGGGAAGGTGAAAAGATAGACCCGCCCTCGTCCGAAAGGAATCTCCCAAAGAAGCACCTCTCCTTGCTCATTTGCAAGAAGCGCACGTCCTGCAGAGACCTGAAACTGATAAAGCGTAAATGCGACGAGGGGCTCGGCTAAAAATCCAGCTGCAGCCCCCGTAGGAAGGAATATCCCCTCCCAGAAGGGTTCTGAGACGGGGCGAACTGCAAATGGAGCAGTAACTTCTTTCTGCTGGGGAGGCGGTACTTCGGCTGATAGAAAGAACTTTTGCCAAAGGGCAGGAGAAAGAGTAGCAGGGGGAAAAGCAACGAGGCTACCGCCCTCAGCTACCCATGAAGAAATCTCCTCTGGAAGGCGCCCAATTTCACCGACAAATACAGAAAGGATTTGCCAATCTGCGCTACTGCGAGGTACCTTCGGTTCTATTCCCAATAGGCGATGAAGCCGCACAAATGGCTCTCCCAGAGGGGCGTTCCATCCTATGCGTCCCTTTTGAGGATCCTGCAGTCCTGCCGTTACCTCATTGTCAAAAGGCAGTGCATCCCCCTCTATCGTCAGACGAACTTGCCTGAGGGATGCCGGCAAAATCTCCTCATAAGTACCTGGCAAAAGCGAGCGCTTTCGCTCCCCTATTTGTACCGTGTAGAGTCGTCCTGCTTCCCCTTGGAGGTGGAAGCGAAAGAGCCATCCGGAGCCCTCCCGCACCGCCCAAAGCGAATCTATGTAAGCATTACCCCCGAGGGGATTAGCCACAGGAATCAGTACCATCTCGCTTATGGGGAGAGAAGAGAGGCGCTCAAACTCTCCCACCGAACTGCGCTGAAAGTCGGACACAATATAAACCTTGTGGGTTGAGTACTGGGCGTCTGTGAAAAACATCTCCCCGCGCTCTAAAATCGCAGCAATCGGATAGCCCATAGAGGCAGGGCGCACCTCCCGAAGCTTTTCTATTAGCAGTCGGGCACTGACAAATCCTCCCTTAGGAAGGTAGCTATCGGTAGTAAGGAGACGATACTCATAAGTAGGAGGGTCGCGCCTCAGCGCTTCTATGAGAAGGGCCTGGGCTTCTGAAAAGACCGCAGTCATAGAGGGCGAGACGTCCCAAACTATGAGTACTGAGGCATTTTCTCTCGGCAGAGGGAGGGCTTGACCTATTTTGGGGCGAGCAAAAAGAAAGACAATGGCAGTTACTATTGCTAACCGCAGAGCCAGAAGGATCCAATGCCGCAGACGCAAATAAGGGCGACTTGCCTGCCGTAGCTTCTCCACTAAAGCAGCTTGAGAGAACTCATACCTTTTAGCTCTGCGCAGGTAGAAAAAATGAACGATTATCGGCACCCCTAAGGCAAGCAGCCCCCAGAGAAAATTCGGCAGTAGGAAGTTCATGAAGTTCGTCGCGGCTTCACATGCCGTTCAGAATGGTAGGAAGAGCGCACCAGCGGCCCGCTTTCCACATAATCAAACCCCATCTCCAATCCTATCCGGGCATATTCCTCAAACTCCTCTGGCGGCACAAAGCGCTGTACTGGGAGATGGGCTTGCGTAGGCCTCAGATACTGCCCTAAAGTAAGTACATCACAGCCATTTCGTACAAGGTCTTCCATGAGTTCTAAGACTTCTTCTTTCGTCTCGCCAAGTCCGAGCATTGCTCCTGATTTAGTACGGAAGCCTGCCTCCTTTGTGCGCCGAATCTGTTCTAAGCTGCGCTCGTACTTAGCCTGCGGGCGGACAGTTCTGTAAAGGCGCCGTACAGTTTCCATGTTGTGAGAGACTACGTCAGGTTTTTCCTCCAAAACGCGGTAGAGAGCATCCCAGTTGCCTTTGAAGTCTGGCAGAAGGACTTCAATAGTTGTATGAGGCATTCGCTGCTTTATGGCACGGATAGTGCGAGCCCAGATTTCAGCTCCTCCATCTTTGAGTTCATCTCGGTTGACGGAGGTAATGACGCAGTGTTTGAGCTGCATAAGTTCTACAGCTTGGGCTACGCGTTCTGGCTCCTCCCAGTCCAGTTCTGTAGGGCGTCCGGTAATAACTGCGCAGAAGCCGCACGACCGGGTACATATGTTGCCTAAGATCATAAAAGTGGCTGTGCCTGCGCCCCAGCATTCGCCCATATTAGGGCAGTGAGCGCTCTCACATACAGTGTGAAGCTTGTGAGTATCTATCACCCTCCGAACAAAACGGTAGTTTTCTCCTGAGGGGAGCTTGACTCGTAGCCATGCCGGACGGGGCGTTGTCGTGCTGCTCATTTGTCTCAAAGATACAGCGCTCAGAGAATGTTTCACCTCTACGAGCCCGACACCTTCCTTATGCCCTTCACAGAAAAGGGCGCTTGAAGTCGCTTTAGGCTACGGTGGAAGGAGCAATCATTTAGCGGGGATTTTTGTATATTTGAGTATGCTTTCTGTTACGCCACGAGCAGCGGAGCGGATTCGTCAGCTTCAGCAAGAAGAGGGGCATCCTTTTCCTCGTCTTCGTGTAGAGGTCAAGGCAGGGGGCTGCTCAGGGCTTGTGTATGATTTGGCTTTTGCCGAAGAGGCTCGGGAAGGAGAGCTCTTCTTTTACTCTGAGGGCATTGAGCTGTTAGTTCCTAAGAAAAGCCTTCTCTATCTGGTGGGCACGCAGTTAGACTTTACGGACGGATTAGAAGGAAAAGGCTTCCATTTCATCAATCCTAATGCAACCCGTACCTGTGCCTGTGGAATGAGTTTTGCGGTATGAATAATTATGGAACGGCTACGCCCCGGGTGGTTCTTGGAAGGCTTGTTTGATGCCGAATATCAGCAGTATCGCCTTCTGGCTTATCTACGAAATGTGCAGAGGGCGTTTTTAGCTCAGCGCCTGTATCCGCCCCTGAGCGATATGATTGCGTCTCATGCAGAACTGGTGCGTCTGGCAGAGGAGGTTCATCAGACTCCAGCCGACTCCTCTCCTCAGATAGCGACGCTGGAGGAGATTATTACATTTTCCTTGCCGCTTTTGGAAAATGCCATAGAAGAAGGCAAGACCCTTTACGAAACTATTGCCAAAGCTTTGTCTGTCCATGTGGTAGGGGTGGTTCCTTTGTATCGGGATGAGGGCTATCTTTTTTTGCGGCGCGGTACGGAGAGTATCGTACGAGTCTATGCTTATGAGCTGCGTTCTCTGTATGATGCTGACAGTCAAGTTGCCATACGGTTGAGTTATCTTCGGGATTATCCGTTTAGTTTTTTTGCTTTGGGTTTTTTGCGCGTGCGGGAACGGCTTCTTAAAGAGTTTCCTCATTTGCCAGTGCCCTACACCCTTGCTGTAGAGAGCCCTTGGGTCTTGCCGTTAGAGGAAACTCTACTTCCGATTATTCAGCGCAGTCTCCCGCTTTGGACGAAGGAAACGCCGCCAGCGGCGCTCGGATAGTTCGCGCAGAGACTGGGAAAGCTGACGCAAAAAAATTCTTTTTGCTGTATTCTTCTTTCCCTGCAAATCCATTCCTATCGCCAGTAGGCCCAGACCCAGTAGAAGGATGGCGGCAATAACCTCTCCGTTTTGCAGCTGCTTCGGCAAAAAGATCCAAGCTCCACCTCCTACCGCCCATAGGAGCAGTAGCCTAAGATAGGTCGGCATTACCCACCTCCGCCAGAGGGCAAAAGAAACCTTTCGCTGGGCCAAACTTACTGCAAATAGCCCCATCCATAGAACCCCTCCTAAGATGAAGGAGAAAAATACGAGGCGATATGCTAAAAAAATTGGAGTGGAGGCAAGTTGAATCCCCACGATGATAAAACTTAGCCAAAAAAGGAGGCGAAACCCCCCTCGGCTTTGAAAGAATGTAACTGTGGGAAGGGTTGGAAGATAGGTTACTAACCCTCCTATAGCGGCTACCAGAAGCATTCTCTCTGTCAGCTCTAAGCGGAGAGAAAAAACTCTAAGCCCTCCGATAAGCAGCGCCGTTCCCCACAGGCTACTTATGCTTGAAACGAGACTAATCAGCCATGTTGTTTGACTGAGACGCAAGCTTTGACGAGTGGGGCTGTCAGTTACAGAGCCAAATACAGGAAAAAGAACCTCTACGAGCTTCTGAGCCAGCGCGATTATCTTAGAGACGAAGTAATGTACCACCGAGTAGAGCCCCATCAGCTCCAGCGAAATCCAGCGAGCGATAAAAGTTCTCTCAGCGAAGGTATAAGGAAGACCTACCAGCACTTGGGCCCCTTGCCATATTCCTTTTTTCCAAAGAGAGAAGAGCAAAGGCATCTTGCCTGGCAAAGGCGGTTTGCCTATCACCCTCCATACAAAAAGCCAGAGCGTCAGTCCGTATAGGAGGTAGCCTGTAAGGATGGCTTTTAGAGCAGTGATTGGGTCAGCTTTATCCTTTCCCCAAAGCAGTAAGATAGGAAATAAGGCCTGCCACACAGCTTGTAAAATAGTGTTGAATGCTGCCCATTGGAATCGCCCCAGTGCTATCGGTATCCAGTTCAGAAGCATACCTGTCTGGATGCCCCACACTGCGGGCGGAACCCACAACTTGACCTGCGCCAGAAGATTTTTCTCTGCCTCCCCCAACTTGAGGAGAGAAGCCAGCCCCTCTACTCCGAAGAAAAGCCAAGCCAAGGTAAGTAGCAGAGAAATGCTCCACACGCCAGCTAAAGCTGCTTGTATTGCCTTTTTGCCTTCTTCAAGGGCATTTTGGGAAGCTTTGACGGTGAGGTATTGTGCCATTGCTTCCCCCAGACCAAGGTTGAGAAGGTAAGATTGATTGGTAAGGAGTGCAAGGTAACTGACGATGCCATATGCACTGCGCCCCAGCCATTTGAGAAGGAGGATAGGATATGCCAGAGAGATTACTGCGCTGAGGAGGTAGCCCAAGGCATTCCATATGGCGCTGCGGGCTACTTCTGCCTGTTTCACCCCCCGAAAATGCATAAGTTTGTCTGATGCTACCTCTCTCTGAGTATGAAATAGATGCCGAGCGAGGATTCCTTCCTTCATGGGACCCTATTCGGGAACTGCCTCCGGCACTGGCGCCATGGGATGAATATGCCTATGCCCTTCCTAAGCTCCTCGTCTCTGGGCGCGTGCGTCACTTCCTTCGGCAGATGCCTCTTTTGGATCCAAGCCCTTATTTGGAGACGGAAGGGCAGTGGCGTCGTGCCATGCAAGCGCTTTCTTATTTAGGGCATGCGTGGGTGTGGGGAGAAAGCCCCCCTTCTGATACCCTTCCCGCTAATATTGCCCTACCGTGGTATGCTGTCGCCCAGCACTTAGGACGCCCTCCAGTACTCTCTTACGCTTCATATGCTTTGGACAACTGGTATCGGTTGGATAAAGAGGGTCCGATTGCTTTGGATAACATCGCTTTGATTCAGAACTTTTTGGGGGGGCTGGACGAGGAGTGGTTTATTTTGATTCATGTGGCTATAGAGGCGGCGGCTGCTCCTGCGATTCGGTCGCTCCCATTGCTGGTAGAGGCAGTTCAGCGGGAGGATATAGGGGCGGCTGAGCAGGCCCTTGCTTCTGTAGCAGAAGCCCTAAAGGCTATGTATCAGATTCTCCTTCGGATGCCCGAAGCATGTGATCCCTATATCTACTACCACCGGGTGAGACCTTACATACACGGGTGGAAAAATAACCCTTCTTTGCCTGAGGGCTTGTATTATGAAGGGGTTGAGGCTTATGGGGGAAAGCCCCAGCAGCTGCGGGGTGAGACTGGTGCTCAGAGCTCTATCGTGCCTGCTTTAGACGCTGCATTGGGCATAGTCCATGCGGATGACCCTCTCCGTGCATACCTCCGGGAAATGCTGGACTATATGCCTCCTGCTCATCGGCGGTTTGTCTTAGACATTGAGAATGCCGGTATATCTCGGTTCTTTTTCGCTCAGACGCCGACCCTCAAAGAGACCTATAATGCTTGTCTCCATTGGCTGGAGCGGTTTCGCTCAAAGCATCTGGAATACGCGGCGCAGTACATTGCCCGCCAGCATCAGCTCAGTTCAGCCAATCCTACAGATGTAGGGACAGGGGGAACGCCTTTCATGCCTTACTTAGCTAAGCATCGTGATGAAACAGAAGCCCATAAACTTGCCTGAGATATGGCAGAGGTGATTGAAATGCCCCGTCTGAGCGATACAATGACAGAAGGGGTGATTGCAAAATGGCTCAAAAAAGTCGGAGATACTGTAAAGCCGGGGGAGCTGCTTGCCGAGATAGAGACAGACAAAGCGACAATGGAATTTGAGTCTCCCGTGGGGGGAGTACTTCTGTACATTGGGGTGCCGGAGGGAAAGCCTATCCCTGTCGGTGAAGTAATAGCGATTATCGGCAAAGCAGGAGAGGATATCACCCCCCTTTTATCTAAGGTGCAAGAAAAAGAGGCAGCTTCTACGACTTCTTCGGTTCCTACGCCTGCCGTCTCGTCAAAAGCCACCTCTTCTCCCTCTTCTACAATAGCAGTCTCTACGGAGGCGGATGGAGAGCGGCTCAAAGCTTCGCCTTTAGCTCGGGCAATGGCGCGGGAAAAGGGCATAGACCTGCGGGAAGTCGCCGGCACGGGCGAAGGGGGCCGAATTATTCGCCGAGATATAGAAGCCCATTTAGCTCAACGGATAGCTAAGCATCCTTCTGCTGCTACTCCCGCTCTCTCCTATACAGATCAGCCTCTTACTCAGATGCGTAAAACTATTGCCCGCAGGCTCACCGCCAGCATGCAGGAAGCCCCTCATTTCTATCTCAAAATTTCTGTTGGCATGGATAAAGTCGCAGAGTGGCGCACCCACCTCAATCAGCTTAGCGATGTGAAAATTTCTTTCAATGATTTCATCCTTAAGGCTGTTGCTTTAGCCCTGCGAAAGCATCCCTTGCTCAATGCATCCTGGACTGGAGAGGCTATTCGGGTATTTCATGAAATTCACATTGGGTTTGCGGTGGCGGTGGAGGAGGGGCTTATTGTTCCTGTGCTTCGGCATGCAGACCGAAAGGGGCTTTCTGAAATCGCTAAAGAAACTCAATCGCTGGCAGAGCGGGCGCGCCAGCGAAAACTTGCTCCTGAGGAGTATTCAGGAAGCACTTTCAGTGTATCCAACCTCGGAATGTTTGGCATAGAGGAATTTACTGCGGTCATCAATCCTCCTGAAGCAGCTATTTTGGCAGTCGGGGCTATTCAGCCTGTGCCTGTGGTCAGAGAAGATGGGCAGATTAGCGTAGAGCGGCGAATGCGCCTGACCCTCTCCTGTGATCATCGGGTGGTAGATGGAGCTACTGGTGCCCAGTTCCTACAGACCCTCAAGCAGCTTCTGGAAGAGCCCGAAAGGCTTTTGCTATAAACCCACCCTCAGCCGATTTTTCCCCTTGTGGAACTTAACCCCACATTTTTTTGTTCTTTCCTATCGGTATGCGAACCAAAGTTGCAATAGTAGCAGTTGTCTTATTTGGGTGGGCTTGTAGTCAGACACCTTCACAGAGTGGAGCGCAAACTGGGCAAGCTGTACAGCAAGAACCCTTAGTAATCTCCGCTCAGGAGGCTTACAAGCGATGGAAAAGCAATCCAGACAAAGTAGTTATCTTAGATGTGCGAACGCCGCAGGAGTACCAAAGTGGGCATGTCAAGGGGGCGCAAAATATAGACTTCTATAATAACTTTGAGCAAGCCATCCAAAAGCTTCCTAAGGACAAGGAGTACTACTTGCATTGTGCTTCTGGACGGCGAAGCGGCTCTGCTGCTGAGATTATGCGTAAGTACGGCTTCAAGGCCTATAATATGGGTGGATACGGGGCCGTAAGTCAAGCAGGTTTTCCAACGGAATAGCAACAAAACCTAAAACTTGATAGCCTATGCGTATCACAGGAACTGAAGCCAGAGAAAAATTCAAGGCGCAACCGGAGAAGGTTGTGCTACTGGATGTCAGGACGCCGGGTGAATATCGCCAACTGCGTGTAAAAGGCTCCCAGAATATTGACTTCTACAACGGCTTTGACCGCCAAGTAGAGAAGCTGGATAAAGGCAAGATTTACATTGTTTTCTGTGCTTCTGGTGGTCGCAGCCAAGCTGCCGTGGGACTCATGCGTTCTAAAGGCTTTGAGGCGTACAACGCGGGAAGCGTTGGCGATATGATACAGGCCGGCTTTGAGTACGAACGAGGATAAACCAAAACCCTAAGTGTATGATAGTCAAACAGTTTTTCGACGAACCGCTTGCCCAATATGGGTATGCCATCATTAGTGATGGCGAGATGGCTGTGATTGACCCTGGTAGAAATGAAAAGCCTTACCTGGATTTAGCTGAAGCCACTGGTTCAAAAATAGTCGCCTCTTGCTTGACTCACCCTCACGCCGACTTTGTCAGCAGCTACTGGGCAATAGCCCAAAAGACGGGAGCGAAGGTGTATGCGAGTGAGCTCATTGGATTGTCCGTGCCGTATGTAGGGCTCAAAGATGGCGATGAAATCAAAGTAGGAAAGGTGAAGCTAAAAGCCTATCTGACGCCTGGCCACTCTCCTGACAGCATTACCTATGTGCTGTACGATGAAGACGGGCGGGAATACGCTGCTTTCACTGGTGACTGGCTCTTCATTGGGGATGTAGGGCGAGCGGACTTGCGAGCAAAGGCCGGTAACATCCAAAAGCAGCGGGAAGACCAGGCGCGCGACATGTATCACAGCCTTCGCCGCATGTTCCAAATCCTTAAGCCTGCTACGCTCGTCTATCCTGCCCACGGCGCTGGAACCCTCTGCGGTAAAGCTCTCAAGCAGTTCAACGCCAGTACGATCGGGGTTGAACGCATGGATAACTGGGCAGTGATTTTGGCTCATGAGGCAGATGAACAAACTTTCATTGAAGCCCTGGTCTCAGGACAGCCCCACATTCCGAAGTACTTCCCTAATAGCGTAGAAGTAAATCGTCGCGGTCCTACCAGCTATTATGAGGCACTGCAGGGAGTGAAGGTACTCGGC
Source organism: Bacteroidia bacterium (assembly GCA_025059915.1). Taxonomy (GTDB): domain Bacteria; phylum Bacteroidota; class Bacteroidia; order SpSt-205; family SpSt-205; genus SpSt-205. The sequence goes on from JANXDD010000009.1 coordinate 20,357, forward strand.
CCCCTCACTGAAGAAAGCGCTAAGCAAATAGATAGGAGCGCAACTATCGTAGATGCCCGTCCTGCCGCTCAGTTCCGTCAAGGTCACCTCAAGGGAGCTATCAATATTCCTCTGGGGAAAACATTCAACACCTGGCTGGGTACGCTGATTGCGCCGACAGAGCCTTACTACCTCATCGTAAGTTCCCAAAATGCCTATGAATCCGCTATTGATCAGGTCCTTGCTATCGGGTACGAGCCTCACCTCAAAGGCGTCTTCATCGGCGTCCAGTATAGTGAAGAGTCCGGTCCTGAGCTTCTTCCTAAGGAAGAGGTCCAAAAGCTCAAAGCCGATAGCAAGAATTACACCGTGATTGATGTACGCGATCCAGATGAGGTAGGCTCTGAGCCTCTTGTCCCCGGAGCTATACATATTCGGCTCTCTGATCTTCGTGAGCGCATAAATGAGGTGCCTGCGGATAAGCCGATAGCCGTACATTGCGCTGGGGGCTATCGTTCTGCGGTCGCAAGTAGTATCCTCGCGGCGGCGGGGAAGGGCAAGGTCTATGATGTAAGTGATTCCGTAGCCCTTCTGCGCAACTAAGGAAAACTTCCCTTGCCTTATGCAGGCGGCGACCAGAAGGTCGTCGCCTGTTTTTTTGATTTTGCTTAACTTTGCTTCATGGCTGGAAAACCAAGAAAAGACGGCTTTACCTACCCTCAAGTTTTCTTCAAGCAGCCATGGGAGTGGCTTAGCCGATATAGGGATATCAATACTTACGTAGTCATGGCATTCTACGGAGGAATTTCCGTGGGAATGCTCGTTTATGCCGCTCTCTGGCAGCGCTTGCATTGGGGGGTAATCGGAGGCCTTTTCGTAGGAGGCCTCCTTACATGGACATTAGTTGAGTACCTTCTCCATCGCTTCGTCCTCCATTATGTGGAAGAGAATCCCATCATTCAGCGCTGGCACAATTTCATGCATGGTGCCCATCACGATGTGCCGAGGGACCTGCGTTTTGTTACAGCCTCTCCCTTCATTACTTTTCCCATAGCTGTTTTGTTTTGGCTTCTCTTTTGGGCGATTTGGGGCTGGACATGGGTGTGGTCGTTTTATGCTGGCTTTGGCATAGGATATGTACTTTACGAATACACCCATTATGCTATCCATCGTTATCCTCATCCGCCCGTGTCATTTCTGCGAGGGCTGTGGCAAAACCACAACCTTCACCACTTCAAAGCTCCTGAAAAGCGTTTTGGGGTAACTACTACCCTTTGGGACAGGATTTTCGGCACTTATGCAGTGAATTGATGTAGGGTAGTAGGCGTTTTGTGGGGTTGATTGGGGGCGCGGGCGCGCCCCAGGCGCGGCCGCGCCCCAAAAAAAAAAAATTTTTCAACACAAAAATAAAAATAATAAAAAGCGTTATATTTGGCATACAACC
>JANXDD010000009.1:21789-32298 GCA_025059915.1 Bacteroidia bacterium
TCTTGAGCGCTTCCACCCAGCTTCTCAGGGCCATTCGGTAAGTTGGGAGCTGCTTAGCAATCAGCTCTGCCACAGCAGGATTGTAAGTATGGGCGGTTAGATTGCGGTGGTCTGTCATTTGCAGAAAAAGGGCTGCCATCTCTGCAGTAAAAAGAGCATTTTCTCGGCAGGCCCGAATCACAGGTTTAGGAGAAGAAAGTTTGACTCCATATATTTGGTACAGTACAGCGGCACTTGCCTTCCAGACCGCCTCAAAAGTGTATTCAAATCGTTGGATAGCCGCGTCGCGCTGGATGTCGGACGCGGGTGGTAGAGGGATTGCCTCTAAGGTACCAAGGGCCTTTTCTGCTATTTCAACCCGTTTTCGGGCGTCCATAGAATGCCATGGGCATCAATCTCAGCTCGCAAGCCGGGGTCCGCTAAGTCATATCGTACAAGGTCTATTCGGTAGGGAATAGGAGCCTCTTCCAGTTGCCAGCGGAGCTCAGCCATTTCTGCTTCAGAGGGTGGGGGGTCTGCTTGGATAGCGATGTCAATATCTCTGGGATGCATTTCGCCGCGAGCCCAAGAGCCAAATATATAGACTCGCCAGCCGCGCTGCCGGCAAAGAGGCTCTAAGATCTCCTGTAAAGCTTGAGGTAGAGGGGGTATTGTGGGCATGAGACAAAAGTACTCCACCCTTTCTTCCTACACTTGCTTATCGTCCATACCTTTGACTCTCTGAAAACCCATGTGGCAGAAAGAAGCTTACGAACGCAGTCTTGAGGCCCTTCGGTGGAGGGAGTTAGGTGTATGGGAGAAATGGATGGGATATGCGCTTGCAGGAGGGGGGAAGCGCTTGCGTCCTTACCTTGCATGGCTGAGTTATAGCTTTTATGCAGGAGAAAGGGCTTCGTGGGAAAATGCCCTTCCTCTCTTACGTGCCGTGGAGATTTTGCACACCTTCACGCTGGTTCATGATGATGTGATGGACAAATCTGAGCTGAGGCGAGACCGCCCCACGGTGTATCGCCTGACGGACGAAAATACGGCTATTCTCATAGGAGATGCCCTACTCATTGCCGTGTATAAGGAGCTAATGATGCTTCCACCCTCAGTATGTGCGGAGGTGGGGCAAAAGCTCTCTTCTGCCGCTCTGCGGGTATGTCATGGTCAGCTGCTGGACTTGCATTTAGCTAAGCTTCCGACAGCGGAGGTGCGTATGGAGGACTATCTTGTTATGATTTCAGAGAAAACGGGGGCTCTCATGGGGGCAGCTTTGGAGGCAGGGGCGGTCTTGGGGGGAGCCTCAGCGGAAGAGGCAGAGAGGCTTCGCTTAGCCGGGGAGGCAATGGGACGCTACTTTCAGCTCCAAGATGACTATCTGGACGCCTTCGGGGAAGCCACGGGGAAGGTACGAGGAGGGGACATAGTGGAGGGTAAAAAGACTTTTCTCTGGCTGTGGGCATGGAGCGATGCCTCTCCTCAGGAAAGAGCTGCCTTGGAAACTCTCACAGGGGAGGAGCGCAGACACTTCGGGATTGACCTGTATGAGAAACTGGGTCTAAGAGCACGAGGGGCTGAATATCTCCGCTCCGTCCGAGAGGAAGTTGAGAGACTTGTTGAGACCACTCGCTGTAGAGCCGAGCTCCTTGAGGTTCTTTATGCATTAGAGGGGCGACAGCGGTAATCCCTCTTTAGCACTTCTGACCGGTACTTTGGGTTTCGTTGAGAGAAGCAAAGAGCCCTGTCATGTGCTTTGAGTAGTTATGGACAAAAAAGAAGGGGGGATAATGGTTTCAAAATGTTTAGAAAGGCGGCTTTTGAGTTTAGTAATCTCCTATATTTGCCCTCATGGCTCTGTACAGATGGATACGATTTTTCCATGAAGTATCTCTGTCAGACGTAGGAAAAGTCGGCGGGAAAAATGCCTCATTAGGGGAAATGATTCGTACGCTGGGGCCGCTTGGGATTCGCGTGCCTGAGGGATTTGCTATTACCAGTGATGCCTACTGGCACTATGTGGAGTTTAACCAGCTGCGAAAGTTTTTAGAGGAAAAGTTAGCCGAGTTGAATGTTCAAGATCCTCAGGCGCTGCAATCAGTGAGTAAAGAAATTCGGAAAGCGATTTTTGGAGGGGAGATTCCGAGTGATTTAGAGGGGGAGATACGAGAGGCATATCGGGAGTTATCGTCTCGGGCGGGGGAGGAATCGCTACCCGTAGCTGTGCGCAGTAGTGCTACAGCGGAAGATTTACCCACAGCCAGCTTTGCTGGGCAGCAGGAGAGTTACCTTTATGTGCAAGGTGAGGAGAATCTCCTTCTCCATGTGAAAAAAGCCATAGCCAGTCTCTTCACGGCGCGGGCGATTAGCTACCGGGCTCAGCGGGGCTTTGATCACCTTCAAATAGCCCTTTCTGTAGGGGTTCAGCGCATGGTGCGCTCTGATAGCGGCGCCAGTGGCGTCATTTTTACGATAGACCCTGATACGGGGCATCCAGACTTTGTGTATATCACTTCCATCTACGGCCTGGGGGAAAATATCGTTCAAGGACGCGTGCAACCAGATGGGTTTTATATTCACAAGCCAACTTTTCAGAAAGGCTTTCGGCAAGTTTTATACAAACGACTTGGGCAGAAGGAGCTGACTTTGCGCTATGTGCCTGAAAAGGGGGAGCTACAAAATGAACCTACACCACTGACGCTGCGGCAGCGCTTTTCCCTTTCAAATGCTGATATTCTTCAGCTTGCAGAATGGGCTTTGGCGATAGAGAGGCATTATTCCCAGCTGCAGGGGAAGCGAGTACCGATGGATATTGAATGGGCGAAGGACGGGGTTTCTGGGGAGCTTTTTATCGTTCAGGCGCGACCGGAGACAGTCCATAAGCACGGAACCCCTCGGTTGCGCGTCTATCAGCTGAAAGAGACTGGACGGGTGCTCGTAGAAGGGCTGGCGGTCGGCTCAGCTATTGCGCACGGACGGGCGCGCTTCCTGAAAAGCCCTAAGGACATGCATCTTTTTGAGCCAGGTGATATTCTCATCGCTGAGCATACGGATCCTGACTGGGAGCCTATTATGAAAAAAGCCCGAGCTATTGTAACCGAGCGGGGAGGGCGCACCTCTCACGCAGCGATTGTTTCCAGGGAAATAGGGATTCCTGCAGTGGTCGGCGCTGTGGGGGCTACACGGGCTGTCCCGCAAGGAGCACCTATCACAGTCTCTTGTGCAGAGGGAGAGACGGGACGGGTCTATGAAGGACATCTGGCTTTTTCCATGGAGGAGATAGACCCCGCCACTTTGCCGTCTCATCGCACGCAGATTATGCTGAATGTTGGTTCGCCCGATGAGGCTATGCGCTTGAGTCTTTTCCCTGTGGATGGCGTGGGGCTGGCTCGGATGGAATTTATCTTCGCCAGTCATGTGCGGATCCATCCCATGGCTCTGGTGCGGTTTTCTACTCTCCCTGCTGAACTTCAACGAGAGATAGAAGAGCTCACGGCAGGCTATCCCGACAAGGAAGCTTATTTCATTGACACCTTAGCTCAGGGGATTGGACTCATAGCGGCGGCTTTTTATCCTCGTCCTGTCATCTTACGCTTTTCCGACTTCAAGACAAACGAATACGCCAATCTCATAGGAGGGGAGCTCTTTGAACCCAAGGAGGAAAACCCCATGTTAGGCTGGCGGGGCGCGAGTAGATATTATCACCCCGACTATGTGGAGGGATTTCGTTTGGAAGTCGCGGCTGTCCGAAAAGTACGGGAGGATTTGGGCCTGACTAACCTTCATGTGATGATACCTTTCTGCCGTACGCCAGAAGAGGGGCGCAGAGTCCTGGAGGTCATGGAAGCGTATGGGCTTTCGCGAGGGAAAGATGGGTTAGAAGTGTATATCATGGCGGAGCTTCCCTCTAACATCATCCAGGCTGAGGAGTTTGCCGAGCTCTTTGATGGCTTTTCTATCGGCTCTAATGATCTAACACAGCTTGCTCTGGGAGTGGATAGAGATTCTACGAGGGTGGCTGCCCTCTTTGATGAGCGAAATGAGACTGTAAAACGGCTCTGTGCCATGCTTATTCAAAAGGCTCAGCAGGCTGGTCGGAAAGTCGGTATATGCGGACAAGCCCCCTCTGATTATCCAGACTTTGCGGCTTTCCTCGTAGCCGAGGGGATAAATAGCATCAGTCTCAACCCTGATGCTCTCCTCAGCACAATTCCTATCATAGCTGAAGCCGAAAAATTGCTTCAAGTGCGAGTTTAGGATTTTTGGGTAAGCAGTACCTGCCTCAGGAGAAAGCATGAGGGAATGCTCTCCTCATTGAAGAGTCTGAGGTTCTTCTTAAGCGCCTTTGTGGGTTTGTGATAATGTGGGCTATTCGCTTGGGGCGCTGCAGAGCAAGTTTGGATTAGGGCTCCTTCGGAAGCCGGGGTAGCTGCTGGATGGATAATGGCCGTGGGGCGCTTCTTCAGGGAGGCAGTTAGGAAGGGAGGCAGGAGAACTGCAGGCTATCTCGCACTCCGTCAGTTTCCGATAAGAAGGCAAAATCCTGATAGACTCCCGAAACTGACAAGCGATGGCTATTTCACTTCTTGACTCCCTTTTTGAGGAAATTAAGGCTACCGCTTTTGAAGCTTGTGTAAGGGGGGCTCTGTCTGCTAAGAAGGAGTGGGGTGCAGGGGCCAGGGCTTACGAGCAGAGACACCTTTGATAGAGCTATTCACTATACACGCAAGTCTGTGGATAACTCGCCAAAGCTTTTTCAATAAGTGCTACCTTTGTACATGCAGAGATTTATATGGCTATCCTCTCTGCTACCTCTTCTGACTTGGGCGCATGATAGTCTGCGGGTGAAAAGCTCTCCTGATAAAACGCTTTATCAGGAGCTGGAAGGTTTATCTCAGCACCTTCCTCGGGTTTGGTGGGACAGGCAGTGGGTGAGCGCCTGTCGGCCGAGAGATATTCGCTCTATTATAGCCCCTGTGCGGATTCTTTTAGAGGATCCCGAACGGAACTTTTACTTTGTAATGCCTGTGCGAGGGCGAGTAGTTTCTGGGTTTGGATTTCGGTGGGGCTGGCAGTTCCATTATGGGCTTGATGTAGATTTACGGATAGGGGATACAGTCGTGGCTGCGATGGATGGGGAGGTGCGCTTGGCAGGGTATGATCCAGGAGGGTATGGGTACTATTGTGTGATTGCTCATCCGAATGGGCTTGAGACGGTGTATGGACACTTTTCTCGCCTGTTGGTTACGAGGGAGCAGTTTGTCAAAGCAGGCGATCCCGTAGGGTTAGGGGGAAGTACGGGTTATAGTACGGGGCCTCATTTGCACTTTGAGGTTCGGTTCATGGGTGAGCCAGTGGATGTGAGTAAGCTGCTGGATTTTGAGAATGGGGTTCTTTTGGAGCGAGAGCTCCATATATCTTCAGAGACATTTGCGCATTTAGCCTCAGTGCCGAAACAGGCAAATATGAGAGGAGGCGTTTATCATGTGGTACGACCGGGGGAATCTCTCTATTCCATCAGTCGCCGCTATGGGGTTTCCGTGCGGTATTTAGCAGCGATAAACAGACTCTCTACGCGTAGTACGCTGCGAGTGGGGCAGCGCCTCCGAGTACGATGAAAAAGCGGGCTTTTTTCGGATTAGGCAATCCAGGGGATGAGTACGCTGCTACTCGCCATAATGTAGGGTATCGGGTCGTTCAAGCTTTGGCAGAACATCTAAAAGCGCCGCCTTTTGCTCCTGCGCGCTATGCTTTGATGACACAGGTTTCTTGGCGGGGCATTCAGTGGTATTTCTTCCTGCCTACTACCTATATGAATCTCTCGGGGGATGCAGTGGCTTATTGGCGAGAGAAACTTGACCTGGCATTAGAAGAGCTTATAGTGGTTTTAGATGAGATTCAGCTGCCCATGGGGGCCATCCGTTTCGGAGCCAAAGGCAGCCATGGCGGACATAACGGCTTAGCTCATATTATCCAAAGGTTAGGGCGCGAAGATTTTCCTCGGCTGAGAATTGGGATTGGACGAGATTTCCCTAAGGGCAAACAGGTAGAATATGTTCTTTCCCCTTTTACTTCGCAGCAGGAGGCACTTTTTCAAGCTCGGCTTTCCCAGATCGTGGAATGTCTCATTGCATGGGCGGTGGAAGGCATAGACAAGGCGATGAATACATGTAATAGGCGTTTTTCTCCCTCCTCTTCCGTTTCCACTGCGCAGCAGTCAGCATCAGAATAGCGTTTGTTTTCCGATGGCTATCTTTGCCCCATGAGAAAATCTTATTTCTCCGCGGGCTTTTGGTATCTGATAGTAGGGCTAATGTGGAGGGGGTACAGTAAGGCTACCTTTTTCGCCCCAGTAGTGCTGTGGAGCTGCTCTCCTAAGGTCGTTTCAGCTGGGCGAAAGCCCCCTACCAAATCTCCAAATGATGAGATAGTAAGCACCGCTCGCAGTTACTTAGGGATTCCCTACCGCTATGGCGGAATGGATAGAAAGGGAGTGGACTGCTCTGGCCTCGTGTGTCGGGTGTATTTAGATGCGGCGGGTATTCAGCTGCCGCGTACAGCCGATGCTCAGGCGCTGGTGGGGCAAGAGGTCAAAAAAGAAAACCTGGAGAAAGGCGACCTTGTCTTTTTCAAAGAGCCACGCAGCAAAAGAATAACCCACGTAGGAATTGTAAGTCAAGTAGAGGGAGGCTCTGTGAAATTTATTCATGCGGCTTCAGGGCGAGGAAAAGTAGTAGAAGATAACTTGGACGATCCCCATTGGCGGATCCGATATGCGGGGGCGCGACGAATCATCCCTGCATCAAAAGCCGACGCACATACCGATCCACAGGAAAAGTCAAAGCCATAAAGGAAGGAGGGAGCCAGTAGAGCCTACTGCGCGGATTCATTAGCTGGGGCGGCTCTGCCAGCTCCACCACGTAGTAAATAGCAAGCAGCCGAGCTGAATCGTGATAGTACGACCGCTGGTAAAAATCCGTCGTGTAAAAGTGCCGCATAGAAGCTGGAGTAGCATCCAGCTCTTCCTTCAGTTCTCGCCTGAGGGCTTCGGAAAGACTTTCATACGGATGCACCCCGCCCCCTGGAAACTTCATAATCTGCCCCCCACGAAAATATTCCTCCAATACAAGGTATCGCCCCTCTCCATCAGGAATAAGAGCATAGACCCGTACTATCCACCGCATTACGAGCTGCGCTGGTAGAAAGTAGGCGGCTTATACTCAAAGATGGGGGACAATATAGCTTTTTCTGCAGGACTCCACGAGGTTCGCTGATAGTACTCTACCAGTGTCTGGCGGTAGCGCGTCTGCTGCAGCCAGTATTCAACGACTTCCCGAGCTACACCAGCCAAACGAGGATTAGGCGAAGTAAGGGCTTCAAAAAGATGGGGAAGCAGGGATAAAGGCATCTCGTTGAGGGCTTTGAGCGCACGAAGGGCATTCTGACGGGTGCGAAACTCAAAGGCAGGACTGGCATAATCAGAGAGTTTTTCTATAGCGGTGCGATCCCCATTTAAGGCGGCTATCTCTAAGTGTTTGATTCGTACATTATGCCCCACCAGCCCGGTTGTGTTAGCGGTGAGGCGGAGGTACTCAGAGACTCGCCGAGGAAATGCTTCACTTAGCCGCTCTAAGGCATAAGCCTGCACTACGTAAGAAGAGTCATTCAAGAGCTTTTCCAATTCAGGGCGTAAGGTAGCTGGTATAGGATGGAGATTTGCAAGCACCGCAAAGCGCACTTGGGGATGAGGGTCTTGAAGGATTTGCTTGAGGAACTCTAAGCTGGCGGGGTCAGTGGCCAGCTGGGCAGCTATTTCTGCTCGCATAGCCCAGAAGCGTTCTCGGCGATAAGCGGCTTTGAGAGCTTCTCGCTTCACATGGGCAGGCACTTGCCGCAAACCTACCAGAGCATCATACCGGTCTAACATGAAAGGAGCCTTTTCTAATTGCGCAAGCAGTTCCTCCGCCCCTTTTTCAAAAGTAACTTGCTTGAGGACCCAGCCGCCCGGATCAAAAAGAGCAAAAGCGATAGGCTTGTGCCCAGGATTCGGAACCTCCACAATTTCCTGCTTTTTGGCTATCCATGCCCGCACCGTGTCGTAACTGCCGTCTTTGTAATGTACTGCGAAAGTTATTGGCATTCTAAAAAGACCGATGCTGGAGTCTTGAATCTGCTCCACGATGAACTGAGTGTAGGTGCGCCCCTCTCGTTCTATGCTCTGATAGCGTACGTGATAATGCGGCTCGCCCCCCCTATACAGCCACTGCTGAAAAAACCAGTCTGGACTTAATCCAGCTGCATCCTGGAATGCCTGATATAGGTCATTTGTCTCTACCACATCATAGGGATGCTTTTTGAGGTAGTAGGTGATGACTTGGCGATAGACCTGATTTCCGAAGGTATAGCGCATCATGTCAAGGACAGCGGAACCCTTTTGATAGATGCGGCTATAGCCGGGATTGGGATGGACTATGGGGAGGTTGTCTTTTTGGCTGGCGGAGAGGGCTAAGGTATGTTCAGTGCGCCGCCCCCATGCATACGCATCTTCTCCAAAAAGCTGCCCTACAATGAATCTGGCATAATGAGTGGCAAAACTTTCCTGTAGCCATAAATGAGCAAAGCTGCGAGCAGTTACATAATCCCCAAACCACTGATGCGTCAGCTCATGGGCATTTACTTCCACATAGCTTCGGTCTAAATAGGCACGGTCATCTACATGGAAAAAGTCCCCAAATACCGTAGCGGTGGTATTTTCCATAGCCCCATAGATGTAGTCAGCCACAGGGACCTGAGCATATTTTTCCCAAGGAAAAGGCACTCCAAGTTCTGCCTCCAGCTTTTCTACCATCTCTACGGTGTAACGGTAAGTGGGCTCCAGACAGCACTCCCGGCGATCTGGATAGTAATACAGAAGCAGAGGAAGCCCTCGAGCCGTTTGTCGTCGCTCTATGCCGTATTCGCCGATAGCTATCATGAGAAGGTAAAGGCTATGGGGCTTCTGCATGCGGTAATGCCATGTCAAAGAGCCGTCTGGATTGCGTACAGTATCAATCAAGGTGCCGTTGGAAAGTACCTGATACTTTGAGTCAAAGGTGATGATGGTCTCCGTGATGAGCTTGTCATTTGGGTCATCATAACAAGGTATCCAGTGGCGATGGTCTGTGGCTTGCCCCTGTGTCCAGATTTGCTTGCGAGCGCGTCCTGTTTTATCTCGCCAACCGATGAAGTAGATGCCTTTGCGTGGGGTAGCCATGTACCGAATCGTGATAGAATCTCTCGCGCCGGGCTGAAGCCGCTCTGGAAATCGGATAATAAGCTGCTCTCCAGTCGTACGGAACTTGACCGGCTGGTCGCGGTGTCGGACATCTTCTACCTCTATTTTGACTGCATCCAGAATAAGGCTATCCACCCCTGGTCTGAGAGGTGTAAAAACATGAGTAACTATCCCATATACTGTGCCGCGCTCTGGCGCGAATCGCACCTGCAAGCGCATGTGCTCCATATCTACCAGCCGTTCGCGAGGGGTTATTTGCTGCCCCCATACCAGGGCAATGGCTAAACTCAGTCTAAACATGCGGCAAATGTAAGGTATGCCATGGCAGCTTGGGGGGCCTCGGCGCTTGATAGAGGCTTTTTTGATTTTCACATATACCTAAGGAAAGCAGGCGTTATCTTTGCCGCATGCGCTATCTGCTGATGGGGGGGCTCTTCCTGTGGGCACAGAGCTTGTCCGAAGCTGAGCTTGCCCTCCTGCGTGAAAATTATGATAGGGTAATCGCTATCGCTGACCAAATCCTGTCAGCTAAGCCAAAGGAGTACTATGCCTATTATCTCAAAGGGCAAGCTTTCCTCGGGCGATACCGACAAGCCGATGAAGACGATCCCCAGCGGAGCTTCCTACTACAGCAAGCACAGGAAACATTTTCTACCCTTATAGCCAAAAATCCCAAGTATGCTTTTGGGCATATTGGCTCTGCTGAGGTAGAGATTCTAAGAAAGAATACAGAGGGGGCTAAGGCTGCCCTCAGTAAGGCTGAGGAATATGGAGCAGCAGACCCTAAAGCCCTCATAGAAGCGGCTCGCGTATATGCTCTATTGGGGGGGAAATTTGGCATAGATAAGGCGACACTTCTTCTGAGTAAGGCAAAGGCTAAAGACCCCAATAACCCGGCCATATTGCGGGGGTTGGGTGATTTATGGCTTCAACAAGGAGTGATTGAACTGGCGATAGATCACTACCAAAAAGCAGCGGCAGCGGAGCCGAATAATCCTGAAAATCACTTCAAGCTGGGGCAGGCTTACGGCAAAGCTAAGTCTTATAAGGAGGCGGGTGAAGCCTTTCGTAAGGCAGTAGAAGTAGACCCTTCTTTTGCCCCAGCTTACCGCGAATTGGGTGAGATATTCTATCTGGCGCAGCGTTATACGCAGGCAAAGGAATACTACCAAAAATACATCATCCTCAAGCCAGAGCTTCCTGCTCGTGTGCGCTATGCAACTTTCCTCTATCTGAGTAAAGATTACAAGGCG